>JAOAAA010000017.1:0-27311 GCA_026419115.1 Gemmataceae bacterium | reverse complement strand
GGTTGGTGCACCTGCACCTCCGCCGCCACCTCCGCCTCCGCCTCCGGTTTGCCCGCCGCCGCCACCGGTTTGCGAACCGCCGCCCCCCAAGAAACCGGCTCCTCCGCCGTCCCAACCCGCTCCACCGACGGTCACTCCGCCTCGGAAGACAGGGGTTCGACGACGATAATATCGACACAATGAAAATCGAAGCGACCGTCCGCTTCAAAAGGGCATCTGAATTATTTCAGGTGCCCTTTTTTTTTGATCTTCACGCAAAAGATGTCTTGCTGTGTTGTGATCCAAGTGCATCAATATAATCCAATACGTTGGGCCCTAGGCAATCGCCCTAGCATGAATCCGAATCGTTCTTCAGCAAACCTCAATGGGATTGTTGAAATTCTCCCTGTGGTTCATCCCGATGCTGGTGCGTTCTTTCTAACGAATCTAAATTCGTTGATATGATTATTTCCCTACCCCCTACCCATTAGGTTACGAATAGGCTCATGTCGTTCATGGTGATGCGAAAAACTGGAGAGAAAATATTCTGACAAACGTCAAACGGGAGCACCACCTCAGAAAGGTTAGTAGGGGGGGAATAATCTTCGGATGAGGTGCGCCATCACCACCAGAAGGAAAAATAGATTGCGGATCGGTAGAAGTGCCGAGAAATAAAATGGGGGGGACTCGGCAAGGCCGGAGCAGCGTGATTTTTTCAGAGCTTCGGCTAAGCGCATCATCCAACGAACACTTCGGGGCCAATCTTGAAGTTGATTGCGATACAATTCTGGGATGCCCTCGGGGCCTACGCCCGAGCCGATCACGGAACCAGCAATGGCAGCGGTTGAGTCGGTATCTCCCCCAGCACGGATCAAGGTTTGAACCACTCCTTGCCAATCGTGTGGAGACTTCAACCACAGGAATAACACGGCAGGGACCGTATGAAACATGTAGCCAGAAATCCCTTTCTGACAACGAATTTGACCTAAAAATTCCTCGAAGCTCGTTCCCTGTTGGCAAACCGTTTCGAGTAGGGAAAGCCACTTTTCACAATCTGGGGTGCAACTCCCCAGAAAGGAACGTAACCGTGGGAAAAATTCTTCGGGTGTGTGATATTTTCGTTTCGCACACCATGCGGCCAAGCCAATGGCTAATGCCCCTTCGAGTGCCTTGGGATCGGTATGGGTGATTTGTGTCGAGGCGGTGATCCATGCCTTGAGCTGATCGAGCGAATCGATACTGGCACCTAAAATGCCGGCTCGCATGGCGGGGCCGTTTCCGGCGGAATAAACGCCGGTTCTGCGAAAACCGAACCACAATTTGATGCAAGCCTGAGCGGTCGCTTTCCCGATTCCCGGTGGGAGACTGGCAAACCACCAACGTAATCCCCAACGAAGGGATCGGGTGAATCCCGCCAAATCATTGGGGTAACGGCATAACGATTGCGCAACCAAACAGGTATGTTCCGTATCGTCGGAGATCATCCCGCGATGGAAAAGGAAACGATAGCGTGTCGGTTCCCCCAAAAGACGTAAGGCTCGACGGCGGGACAAACCTTCGTAGGGTAATCCCAAGGCATCACCGGCAGCACAGCCCATAAGCGAACCTGTGATCGAATCGATTTCGATTTCCATTTTCTGAGTCGGAGTTTGCTTTTACCAGAGGAGTTCCTGTTAAAAGATTCCTGTTATTAGGGGAACACATTAACAAGAGGGATTCCTGTTATATAGAGGGATTACCGTTCGGGGTTTCCTGTAAATAGGATATGATATTAAGGAGAGATGCGTTGAATCGCATCGACCACAGCTCGACGCACTTCGAGATCGGGATCGTCCAACGCAGCTTGCAGGGCGGGCAAAGCCGAGATTGCCTTGGGTCCTAATTTTCCTAAGGCTCGGGCCGCTTTCAATCTCACATATTCATCGGGTTCAAGCAGGTCTAGGGCATACATATCTGCCAGCTCTGTTTCCTTGGGTGTATAGCCCAGCACTTTGAGAGTATTGAGGGCCGCCCGCCGAACGTCCCCATCAATATCCCGAAGCGAGCCGACTAAATCGGGGATAGCCACCTTCGCGGCATTTCCCAATTGCCCCAAGGATTTGGCGGCCCGTACTCGCTGACCGGCATTGCGATCTCTTAAAAGTTTAATCAAAGCAACGGTATCGGCATCTTCTAAAGAGAGTAAAATTTGGTCGCTGGCTTTTCGGGCGGCTCGGGCCAATTCAATATCAGAAGCGCTGGCGAGTTTTGCTAATGGAGCCATCGCAGACCGAGCCGGATAACCGATTTCCCCCAGTGCTTGAATGACCGCGCTAAGGACGATCTCATCTTGATCGGGCCGCAAGCGGCTGAGTTGCGCCACCAGTTCGGGAACAGCAGCTCCCGCACGGGGACCCATTTTCCCCAAGGAGCGAGCAGCATCGGCACGAGCAAAAGGTTTGGCTAACCGATCATGCACGACCCCTGCTAATTCCAAAGCGAGCTTATCATCACGTTCATCTGCCTGAACATGAGGAATACAAGGGGTAATCGTTAAAGCTAGCACAACGGGAACGAATCGGGAAAATTTCATATCACAAATCGTCGTCGGAGTTCAGCATATAACTCAAGTCTCTCTTGACATAATAATCGAAAAATCCTCGATATTTCTCGGCAAATTCTGATTTTTCGCTTCGATAATCGGGTTGCGTCTTATCTCGTATTGGAGTAGGTCATGGATAAAGCAACGCCGATTGGATTTTTAGTAGGCTTTGCGGCGGTGTTGGGGGCCATCGTGTTTGAAGGTGGTGTACAGGGGATCGCTGCCTTTCTCGACGTTCCTGGAATGATGGTTTGCTTCGGGGGATCATTTGCGGCTGCAATGGTTGCGTTCCCCATCGGTAATATCATGGCCTTGCCTAAGACAGTCATGCATATCTTCAAAGTTAAAACCCCCAACTTACGCAACGAAATCAAACGTTTTGCCGAATACGCTGCGGTCGTTCGTCGTGATGGTCTTCTGGGCTTGGAAGCCAAATTACCCGATGTGCAAGACCCCTTCCTCAAACGGGGTTTAGAAATGGTCATCGATAACGCCACCAAAGAAAAACTTCACGAAGTCCTCGAAATTGAAATCGAAGCTCTGCATGAACGACATACCACAGGCAAGAAAATCTTTGAAAACATGGGGGCCATGGCACCTGCTTTCGGGATGGTCGGTACGCTGATTGGCTTGATTCAAATGCTTGGCTCGCTCGAAGACCCTAGCAAGATCGGGGCCGGTATGGCGGTCGCGATGGTCACCACCTTTTATGGCGCCTTCTTATCGAACATGATTTTCCTCCCCATTGCCACGAAACTCGAAACGCGATCCCGTGAAGAAGTGGCCGCTCGTCAAATGATGCTCCAAGGGCTTATTGGTCTCGTCGAAGGCGAAAACCCCCGAGAACTCGAAGGGAAACTCAAAGCCTTCCTATCGCCCAAATATCGACAAGAACAAGTCGATACCTTGGCAAATGCTGCCTAACATTCAGACATTCATTTGAGTTGAAAAGAACTTCCAAAGTTGCGTGACTTGGTTTGAGTCGAGTTGACTTGGGATTGGATTAAGTTAAGAACCTTCAATATCGAAGCATTCTTGTTGGAGAAACCACGATGGGACACGGCGGAAACTGGATCGTTACCTATGCCGATATGATTACCCTTCTCATGGCGGGCTTTATCATCATCGTGACCTTTTCCAATCGCGATGTTAACGAAAACATGATCAAAAAGACCGACACCATCTGGGGGGGGCAAGGTGGAACCGGTATTGCCGGACGGCTCCGAAAATCGGCCGAGAAAGATTCCGTGACGGTCCGCAAAGACCTTGGTCGGGGAAACCCCTTTGCACAAGGGTCACGCACTCCCCCCAGTTATGTGGAAAGCCCTATGGATGTGACCAAAAACATCCGCAAATTATTGGATGAAGAACGCCTCGGCGATTTTGGCGACAGCTACGAAATTAGCCTCCCCTACGGGGTTTTGTTTGAATCACCCAATCAGCTTTCTGCAGTCGGCAAACTCGAACTTCAACGAATTGCCATGCAATTTCGCCCGCTTCCTTACGATGTGATTGCTCGGGTCGGCCCAGAAGAAGATATTGGTCGGGCACTTCTGGTGCAAAAATTCTTTATGGAAGAGGCTTTCATTCATCCGGTCCGAACGGGTATTTCCTTGGCTCCTTCCAAGGAATCCGGAACCTTGTATCTTTGGATGCGACGACTGACCCCCAACGGAGACTAACGGTGTTTTTTCGCAAAAAGAAAGGCAAAGGAACCCATGCGGGGATCGACCCGAATGGTTGGATGATGTCCTACGCCGATATGGTCACCATTTTGTTGGCCATGTTCATCGTCCTTTCAACCCTAGCCAAGGATCAAACCGGTATAAGCCTTTACCGAGGGACCGGCTCCTATCAAAAAAGAATTAATACTCTAGGTGTACCGGGCTTGATGAAATACACCGATAAATCCGTTGAACTCAGCGATACCGCACCTCGATACACCATCGAAAATCTCGATCCGAAATCCAAACCCGCGGAACCTCATCAACTTGCCGATGGGGAACTCGAACAATTTCAAGCGTTTCTTTCCGATCTGAGCCAATCGAACGAGGTCAAAAAAAAGGAACGAGAAGAAGCCCGCGCCGCAGTGGATATTCATACCCGAATTAACAACCAAGCCCCGTACCTGAAAGAGAAACAAATCAGCCAGCTGATTTCTGTGATCTCGTTGGTCCGAGAAGCGAATTACCGTGCGGAGATTATCGTTTGGGCGCCGACACCCGCGGATAGTATGATGTCCCGATCCGTAAAAATCGCGGAGCAAATCCGTCAAGAACTCCTCGAAGAAATTAGCTTGCCTGAAGAATATCGGGATCGGGTGATTGCCGTCTCGCAACCTTGGCGATTCAAGGACATCAAACGCCCTGTTTTCTCCGTCGTCATTTCTCGGGTGAACCCACAGTAATTTCCCATTCCGACACTTGCCCACTTGCCTATTCATCCCGATTGATTATTGATGCGTGGCACGCCCCCCCCCCTGCCATCTAGCCAATCACATGAAGCTCGGAAGCTCATTCGATCGAGGAAGAGGAAGGTGGGAGATGATCCCACAAAATGGCCTCGGCCACTAGTCCCGGACCGAAGCCTATCATCACACAGGGACCGTATCGCTTTTCTTTTCGGAGTCGATCCAAAATGAACAAGACGGTTGGTGAGGACATATTCCCAAACTCGGCGAAGGTTTTGCGGGTCGCTTGAACACGCTCTGGGGAAAGCCCCAGCCCTTCCTCGACGGCCGAAATAATTTTCGGCCCACCCGGATGAATCGCCCAGCTTGAAACTTGTTCGATGGTCAGATGATTCTCTGCCAGCCAACCTTTAAGCCAACCCTGTAGGTGCCGATGAATGAGAACAGGTATCCGCCGCGATAATCCCATCTCGAAACCATAATCCCCCACACGCCAGTACATATCCTGTGCCGAGTTAGGAATCAAGCAAGAACCGGTGGCCCGAATCTGCCATTGCGATTGCGAACGATCCGGACTCACCCGACCACTTGCCACCACACTAGCGGCACCATCGGCAAAGATCGCATTGGCAACCACCTTATCGGCCTCGTCGCCGTAGTAGTAGTGAAGGGTACATAATTCCACGGCATTCACTAACACGCGGGCATCAGGGTAGGCTTTGGTAAAACTAGCAGCCACTCGCAAACCGTTAATAGCACCATGGCAACCCATGAAGCCGACGTGAGTTCGTTCGACGGTGGCGGGTAAACCTAGTTCTTGAATCAAAGCGAAATCGACCCCCGGAGAGAGAAACCCCGTGCAAGAAACCGTGACCAGATGCGTGATCGATTGGGCATCAAATCCCGATTCGAGCAGGGCTTTTTGGGCGGATTCCACAGCTAAAACGGGGGCATGCTTCGCATAATGGGCCATACGCTCCGAAGTGGGCGGACCCCGAAACGATTCTTCCCCAGTTGGTAAAAACGGAGACCCCGAAAGTCGCGTTTCGTTCAGAATATCATTCAGAAACTCTGGG
This sequence comes from Gemmataceae bacterium, assembly GCA_026419115.1. Taxonomy (GTDB): domain Bacteria; phylum Planctomycetota; class Planctomycetia; order Gemmatales; family Gemmataceae; genus SKW135. Next base: position 21,265 of record JAOAAA010000017.1, on the reverse strand, counting down.
CCATGAACCTGATGCCGTTTCTCGATCCCCGAATGAAGATAAACATTCTCGACCCACTTGGCCTGACGCAGTTGAGGTGGCCCCATTCGTTGGGCACAAATCAAGGCCTCGGTTTGTGTGGCACTGGCCTGCGGAAGGGCGGTTCCCAGACCATGAAGATAAAAACTCATGCAGAACTATCCTTGAAGGGTAGGCAATGGATTCGGGCGATTCAAACGAGATACCAGCGGATGAATCAACTTGGGGGCATACGTCACAAGGCTCATCCCTAATCGAGAAAGTCCTTGCGATTTCAGCATCCATGAAATTAGCCTACAAATCCCTTGCCGAGAACGTATCCTTTGCCGATGGATTCTTTGCCATTGTTCAATCTTTTCCGAATGCCATTCTCCACCAACTAACGGAACTACCGCCACGGCCGATGCTAACGCCCAAGCCATTCCTTCCCCCGTAAAGGGTTCCACATACCCCGTCGCATCACCGATGGCAAACCACCTTTCGCCAGCAATTTTCGAGGCACTTCTCGTCAGGGGGGGGGTACCTTTCCAATTCTGATCTTCCAAATGATTAATAGTTGGGAAACCGGCCCGAGCAAGAATCTGTTGGGCCGCAACCCCCAACCCGCCTACTTGCTTGATATAAACAGGATCAAACGCCGCTGCGACATCCAGTCGCCCATCTTCCAAGCAAACCAAACCGACATATCCCTGCCGACCGGTGGCCATGTAGATGGTTCCCTTTTCGTAAAATCGTGGATAATTCTTGATGAGAGTCCCCGCACCGATTCGGGATTTTGCTTGAATGATTGTCCGATTATCCTCCTGATTAGCGATCTGGCTATTCAAGCCATCTGCCACGATGACCGTTTTGGTTCGGTAGATGCCGGCTTCGGTCTGAACTTCTCGAAAGCCCTCACCCAGTTGGCCCAGTTGCGCTTTCGTTTTTGGAACAAAGGCGACCCCCTTTTGTTGAGCCGCCTCGATCAAACGGAGATCGAATTTTTCGCGGGAAAGGGCCGCCCCCAAAGGAAGCGGTAAAGCAGATTGCCGCCCTTGGACTGCCAGCCGAAATTGTTGTAATGGAACCCCTCCTGCATCGTGCACCAGTTGGCCCAAACCGACACTGTTCAAGGTTCCCAGCGCCAGACCATTCAGGCAGCAACCACACACTTTCCTTCGAGGGAACTCCGCCCGATCTAGAAGAAGCACTTGTAGACCTTGACCCGCCAATTCCCGTGCGGCCAAGGAACCTGCAGGTCCGGCACCAATGACGATGGCATCCCACAGCGTCGAAAGCATCACTTCTTCTCCCACTGATACAGAAATCGGCACGGGAACCGATCGGCAATTTGGCCTTGTTTCAGACCCGCTTGTTCCGCCAGTTCGAGGAACTCGGCCTTTGTAAAGGCAGCCCGTACCGAGAGGGGGCCATCCGTATGAACCACATACGATCGGCTTAACAACCGAGCGGCCAACCATACTAATAGATAGTTCAAGCGGCCTCGGCACAGATCATTGATCAAAATCAGTTGGGAAACGCGGGCCATTTTCTGCAACAAGATCAGGGCCTGCTCTCGATCCAGATGGTGAAAAAAAAGAGAACAGGTACACACATCGTAACCTTCTGGTAGTTCCTCTTGCAGCACGTTCATTTGAAAAAAATCAATCGACACCCCCGAGAGTTGGGCTTGGCGTCGAGCCGATTCGATCGCGACGGGGCTGAAATCGCAGCCGGAAAATTGCACGGCCATCCCTGCCCGAGCCGCTCGTTTTGCCAAGGCGATCGGCACATCACCCGATCCCGTCGCCAAGTCCAAAACGCGCAAAGGTCGTTGGGACGATCGAGCGTAGAATCTTTTCAATACAGGCCAAAGCACCCCCGCACTGTTCGAGAAGCGATTGATTCGCGCTAATCCTCTCAGCGCTTTTTGATGCTCACGCGGGTCCAAAGCCGGATCATCCATGAGTTCGGGCTGGCAATTCCGGACCGCTAAGCTAGAAAGAATCGGCATGGTCTATCTCAAACGGCTTCGAGTTAATCTCAAATGGATTAGAATAAAGTAGGGCGCTCAAGTTGGGAGGGATAATTTACTTCGGTTGTGCGGGGGGGAGAATCACGTTTCTTCAACCCGACCAAGTTCCGCAGCAGGATGACCAATCATAGGCCAGCCATGAGGTTGACCATTTCGATGGCAGTGGTTGCGGCTTCATACCCTTTATTGCCGGCTTTCGCTCCGGCACGATCTAATGCTTGTTCTAGGGTATCGCATGTCAGAACACCAAAGATCACGGGTAGCCCCGACTTCAACGCCACTTGGGCAATCCCCGACGTGGCGGCCCCTGCCACATGATCGTAGTGATCGGTGGCCCCTTTAATGACGGCCCCTAAGCAGATGATCGCAGCATACTTTCCCGAATCGGCCAGACGCTGTGCCACAACGGGAATCTCGAAGGAACCGGGCACGCGGACCACATCGATCGACGTATCACTCACACCGTGGCGGGCCAACGCATCCAAAGCCCCCTCGAGTAATCGTTCCACAATCAAAGAGTTAAAGCGGGCCACAACAAGGGCAAAGTTCCCTTGGGGGGGGGTCAGGTTTCCTTCGTAAATTTTTGGCATAGGGTCAGGAACAGGGTTATCAGATAAAATTTATTTCTTTCTTCTTTGTCATTGTAAAAGAATCGACCGGTTGCCTCCAAAAATTCCTAAGATCATCTTTCACAATCCATCGGGAGACTGCACAAAAATGACTTCACGCGGAGCTTGGTTACTTTTTGTGTTGCTGGTCATGGCGACGCTGGGGGTGTTATCGGCCGCTCGCACGGGACCGACTTTAGCGCTCATCGGTTTGATTGGTCTCACTTGGCTTCTTTCGTCTTGGCTTCATTTCGTTTTACGAGTTCAATTCGATCTTCCCCGAGTCGAAATCAAACGGGAATTTTATGATGGTAAGAACTTGGCTCGCTCTTTCTTTCCCGAGCGCACGTACGAGGCCCGTTTGAAAGTTCTGCTTCCGGAAAAAGGGTATTTGGGATATGTGGCAATTCGAGATATTTTGCCCCTGAATTGCCACATTCAAGGTAACAGCGATTACTTTGGCCCTTTACAAGGTGGGGTGATCCAAACGATTTCTTATCAACTCACCACGCAAGCGGTGGGAGAAATTCGTTTTGAAGGTGTCGAGGTTCGCTATGCCGATGCCTGTGGATTTTTCTATCGTCGCAGGGTGATTCGCAACCTTTATTCTATGGCCGTGTTTCCTGTCCCCTTGCCTACAAAATCGGCGGGAAGAACAACAAAACGTCACAATATTTACCCCCCCCCTGGTGTGCATCGCCTCCGGCTTGCGGGTGGGGGGGGGGAACTTCTCGATCTTCGCGATTATCAATCGGGGGATCCGCCCAAATTGATTGCATGGAAGGCCTCGGCCCGACGCGACAAACTCATCACCAAAGAATTTGAAGGCGAGGTGCCCTTGCGCACCACGATTTATATCGATGCTTCCGAATTGACTCGCTTTCAGAATGGTCCGCACACCACGTTAACGCACTTCGTGAATTTAGCGGCAGCCATTTGTGAAGCGGCGGCTAGCGATCGGGATCGAATCGGCATCAGCGTTTGTAGCGAACAAGAGCTAACCATTCTGCCGCCGGCTCGGACCCGTCGCCATCGCGTCGATATTCTCAAATTATTGGCTCAAACTAATGCCCGCTCCGTCCCTATTGGTGAACCTGTCGATCCGGAAGAAGTATTGCTCCAAGCCTATCAACTTGTTTGGGATGTCTACCCAGAATATCTTGATCCCGCGATTAATTCGACGCCGTTTCTTTTATTTTGGAAACCCTTGCGAGAATCGGCTTGGCGGTGGTTACGTCGGCTTTTTATGATCCCGCCGGTGATTATCATCGGTACCCCGCTGTTCGCTATTTTTGCCCTGTGTGCTGGCTATAACTCAATCTTTGCCGAGTTGTTCACTCAAATTGTGACAACCGTTCGATCGTTTGGCTTTCGACCCTTGTTAATCACAGCGGGGATTGGTTTCTGGTTGGGCTATTTGGTGTGGTTGATCTACGGTTTAACCGGCTGGATCAATCGTTCGGCCAAGATACGCGAGAAACAATTGGCCTTGGTTCTGGCCGAATATTATCGGGAACCCCTTGGCTCGGAAATCACCTATCTGATCGATCGACCAAAATTGATTCGTCGGGCCTGTCGCTTCTTGGCCGAGCATCGGGTTCCTTATCGCGTGAAAGCTCTCTCGGGGCAGGGGGGACTCGCCTTCTCAGGTCAAGCAATGATTGAACGAATGAGCAAAGCCCTTACCAAAGCGATCACCCACGGACGAGATAACGAACTCTTTATTCTGCTGGTGGATTTATTACCCTATGAGTCCCCCCCCCCAGAATTGATTCAAGCGATTCGGGTGGCCACGGCACGCCATCATCGGGTTTTGGTGTTAGTGGCTTGGCCCGAGGGAATTCCCGTTCCCCCGAATCAATTGGAGGTAGATGAGCGAATCGGTGTGCCCAAAGCCGCACGGGCCACACAACAGGGATTGCGTGCGATCGTTGAAGAAATTAGTCAAGAAACCGTTGAAATAACTCATCAAAGATTTGCCCGCTTGCGGCGCGTTTTGGGACGTGTCGGCGCTACCGTGATACGGGCCGATGCCAACGAGGCGTTACCGCTGATCGTGAATCGCCTCATGCGACTACGACAAGGCCGCTAGGCAACTCCCTTTCGTTGCAGGAACTAACCTCTTCCATTTGCCTGAATCTTTTTTGAGGAATCATTGCATTCAAAGGAAAGAGGAGGGAGAAAAGACAAGAGGTAAAAGAGAAAAGGCGGGGGCAACAATCACCATTCTGTAAGAAAATGGCCTATTTCACGATCACCTTGATGAATCGGGCAGGACCAATATCGGGGGTTAAGGTAATGGTGAATTCCCCTTTCATGTCTCCTGCTTTGATGGGTAAATCGATCTTCGTTTTCGATTCCTCAAACAATAGTTCGGCAGGAACCGTCAAATCTCCCTCTTTGGCCACCTTCACCTTGAAGTTACCAAGGTAAAGACCCCCGACCGTGTAACTGAGTTGCACGTTAGCCGTCGAACCCGGTTGCAGGGTCACGGCTGTGGCCGGTGCTTGAATGATAATCGATTTATCTTGACCCTCTTTCACGGTCTTCAATGCCAAGGTGTACTCTTTGATCCCTTCCTGATTCTTAATCAGGTTTTCCAGATCGTTAATCAAACGAGCTTGATCGATCCCTTGGCCGATACTGTTGCGAATCGCTTGAATCTTGCCGATCAAAGAAGTCAATTTCGAGGGCACAGGTTCGCTGATAGCAGGAGGGGGATTGCGTGCCGCCATGAGATTATCATGGAAGGCGTTGTAAGTTTTTTCAAAGTCGGGAAAATCGACTTCGAGAATCTTCCCAAGGGGGCGTATCACTTTCGATTCCAAATCGTTCGTGAGTTTGCGAGAAACCGCATTGGCCTGATATTCTCGGAGAATCCGTGTGTAATCGGTATTCACTTCGGCGGTGAGGTCTCGGGCACGAACGATGGTTTCCACAAATTCAATCGATCGGGCTTGGTCGGTTTGGTAACTTTCGGGGGTGGTTAAACTCGGTAGGCGAATCAAAGTTTGTCGTAGTTTGCTATCCATCTCACGCAGTTTCTTGAGGACCTCATCGAGCTTATCACCCAAACTGGTTTCCTCGCGGGAAATTTCTCCGAGCAATTCTGCTTCCGAAACGATTTTGAAAACAAATTGCTCTTTATTCCGTCCAATACTCGGTCCGGTGTCCACATTGGTATCGAGCGCTTCAATATCCAAGGTGAAGAAGAACGATTTTTGCACGGCCTCTTCGTTCTTATCGAACAGGCTGGGAATTTCCTTGGCAAGGTCGAGACCCATTTTGGCATAGTCTCGGTCTGCCCGTTCGGGATCGTAGCCGGAGAACGAGTAAACCGGTACCATCGTTTCGAGGAAAGCAGGGAGATTCCCGCTGCGGATGGCATTATCTAAATCTTCCTTTGAAGGGGCCGGCCGCGATTTATAAACCTCAACAAACCCGCCGACGTTAATATCCCCTTTAGTAACTACCTTGCCGCTTCCCACGCCCGGAGCCGAAGCATAAATGGCCGACGCTTTGCCAATGGCATCGCCGATTTGTGGGAAAATGGGAACACCGGCAAATACCCGCACAGCCGATTCAGCTCGTTTGTTCACCACCGAGGCCGATTCTAACTCGTAATAGCTATAGGTGAATCGCAACCCAGAAAGACCTCGTTTGTCGGAAGCGCGGCTTTCTTTGGTGAAGGGAATCATCGCTCGGTTGGTGCAAAGGTAGGTCGAACCGACGCGGCGAATCACGTCAATTTGCATATCGACTTCGGGGGCTTTATCCTCTTCGGGAACGATGGTCACCTTACGGGTATTGGTCACATTATCTGTATCCCGCATGAAAATCTCGAACTCGATGGGGGTGGTCACCCGCGTTTTTTTCGCTTCCGAGAACGAATAGCGGAAGATTCGGGTTTCGCCTTTCTCATCTTTTTCGAGCGTCATCGGAATCGGTTTGGGTTCCTCTTTCTCTTCCGCGCCAGGGTATTTGCCCGGTTTCGGAATGATCGACGCTTCTTTCAAAACCTTGTCGGTCTTACCAACCAGCTCAAGATCGGTTCCCATCGGAATGTCGAATCGAGAGATAGGTCCGGTGAGCGAAATCCCCAGATTGGCCCGCATGACCTTTCGCCCTTTTAGGCTATTAAGGTCCACAAAATAAGGGGGATTATTCTGATACGCAGGCTTGAAATACAAGTAGGCAGGTTGTTCTTCGTTGCGGTAGAATTCGGAAATAATCGGGGGCGGCACAATCGTGATTTTCTTACGGGGGCTATAAAAATCTTCGGCTTTCACTCGGAAGGTCAAAGATTCTTTCAGGTCTGTCAGCATACCGGTATAAACGCCGTAACCTTCGGATGCTAAAGGAACCACCCCGTCGCTACCGCGAACCGTTTCATAAGTGAGTTCAATGGTCGAGGGAAGATTGAGCTTACGAACTGTCCGGCGATTACTGACGTCGGAAGCAAAGGCATCGGCCTGAGCAATCGCTTGCTTGATGCTTTCGATCACTGCGGGATCGAACTTGGCATTGCTTTGTTGGGCTGTATCACCGACAAAGGCATGATAGACCCGATCGACCGGCCAATCCGTAGACTGGTCATCCGATTCCATAGCGATTTTGGCCTGTGCCACCACCGATTCTGTCCCCGTCAGGAATAGATCGAGGGGTAACGCCACCGGAGCCGTGCCGTTGATTTTGGTTAGATCGCTCCAACGCAGGGGCCGCCAACCGTGAGGGACTTTGGGATCGGCAATAACTCGTTCGTAGGCTTGGATGCGGACTTTCTCTTGCTGACGATCGCGACCGAAACGGGTATCTTCGTTCGGATGGCTCACGATTTCGATGTAAGCCCGACGGGGCCAAGGGGCGTTCTGCAATAAGACATCGCGTTTGGCTAACAGCACTGTGACATCCGAAAAATCGCGGATGAAATCGCTAGGGGTCGAACCATAAACCCGTTTGCCATTTTCGGCATTTCCTTGAGTGGCCAAGTTCATCCCAAAAGAGACGGCACCGACCAATAGGAATAAACCAATCGACATAAACAAGAAAAGACCCGCGCGGAAGTAGATTCGCTTCCAATTAAAGACGGTCTTAATCGGGAGGGTTTCGACCGTATCGCGAACTTTGTTGATGGTGTTGGTCACCATATCGACCGAATAGCCATACGATTGGGCGCGTTTGAGGTCGGATAATTCCACGGCGGTAATTAGCCGATCGCCCAATTCGTTCGGGAAGCGACGCTCCAGAACCAATGCCAAAGAAGGCATGGTTAATTCGCGGGTCAGTCGAAGAACTAATTGGGTAACGACCAGCGCGATGATGAAAGCGATCGCCACCACCAGCGCGATGCTCCGGAGCGTGCGAGGGGCATCTTCAACCCAATCGAACGTAAAGACGCGGAAAACCCCATAGTCAATGACTACGGCCGCCCAGAACCAAAAGGCCAGAAAGAGAATCGTTGTTAAAACACTATCCAAAGTGACGTAACTACGAATATATCCCCGAAGTTTACCCAGTGGATGGGCAATTTTCGGGTCAACGAATTCAAAATTCTTGATGGGGGTACCAGTAGCCATATCGTTCTATCCAAAGTTAGTTCTTTATTCCCAGTCGATTCCCCCACTCAGGTGGGGGGGGGCGATTGCGTTGTCTTCACACCATCACAAAATTAGGCCAACTTCAACAGTTTACGGGTCAACCATTCGAGGCTGAGTAAACTAGCAGCGATAATCAAGAACCAACCCACTTTCTGTTCTTTATCGCCGAACCAACTACCAATAAACTCAGGGGCTTTTGGCCCTTTGTCCCACAAATCTTCCAAGCCGGCGCGGTTCCGCTGGGTCTTGATTTCTTGGAGCATCACATCGGGAAGAATATCGATTTTTCGAGCGGTGCGACCTTCTTCTTCGATATTCTCACGTTCCTCGAATCGGAAGGATAATCGCTTACCTTCTTCACCGGACATGGCCATACGGTTCAAGCGTTCGGCCACGTTCTTATCAGAAACCCGAGGAAGAACCGCGTTGAGTTCCGAGGCCATTTGGTACATCGATTTGCCATCGGGTGTGGCATTATCGGTTTCGGGCCGAGACTCTTTGATGACAAACTTACCCCGCAAGGTTTCGCTTGTGGTGGGGACATCGATTTCGATCGACCAAACACCGGGCGGGTATTTCTCGACTGCAAGCATTTGGCTGGCCAAGAAGTATCCCTCCCAAGGGTCGCCTTTTTGGGCAGCGAGTTTTACCTCGGATTTGAATTTTTCGTGGACTTTATCTTTTTCTCGTTGCACCTCGGCGTTGTCTTTCAGGGCATCGATTCGGGCATCGTACTTACTCAATTCAATCGGTTTGAGGCGAGCCTTCGGTTCGGCGTTCCGAGCCAAAGGTTGCATGCTCACATCGAACAATTGGGCCTTGATTCGGAAGTAGCTGCCGGCCGAAACTTCTTTGGAAAAGAGATTTCGGCTGAGCGTACCTTGTTTCTTGGCCGAGCCTGCGCCCAAAGTACGAATGAGCTTGGTCCAAAAGCGTTCAAAATACCCTTCGGAGTAAGATCGAAGCCGCCACGTTTCCCCCGAGCCAAGCCAAATGGTTTTGCCACGACCCACCGGCATATCGCACAACCAAGCGGGGGCCGAACCATCGGGCAAACGAATCGAGTTGGGGTCGGTGAAGCGGGCCAAAATACGGGCCGCTTTTTTCACTTCCCGTAAGGGGAAACAACCGTAGAAGCCGCGGCGGACCGTCGCTTTGGGGTCGTAATCTTCTCGGCCTGTGAAGAACAAATCCCAACCGGCATCGGGGCGATTACTTTTCACCTCAGCGAGTTTATCGTCGATGATCATATAGTCGGTATTGACACCCAAGTTCTCGAATTCGAGACGCCAGAATTTCGTGGGGTCGCGCTTGGCAGCATCGAGATCGGGATCGCCCGGCACGACTGGAAGAATATCAAGCAACGGTGTCATTTTGTTGGCATCGTCGGGCCGACCGAGATACTTGGTGTATTGCGGCCCTGCGATAAACATAAGCCCGCCCGCGTTGATTTCGACCCAAGTCCGTAACTTACCGATTTGCTCGGCCGTCAGTTGGTTCCAATCGGGATCGAAAGCAATAATCACATCGTACATCGCGAGGTTATACCACTTCTCCTTCGGATCGCTCTTTTGCGGATCGTCTTCTTCCTTAATGAGCCGATCGGGGAATTTCACCAACTGCCGATTGGCATCATCGAGCAGGTTGATTTCCCCTTTGGTTCCCCCTTCGTTCTGAACGACCAAGCAAACGTCGGCTTGATCGCGAAGTAATTGGGTGAGAAGGAACTGAAAATCTCGGCTGGGGGCATTACAGAACAACAGCACACGGGCGGGTTTCTTGCGAACTTTCACCGTTACAGGTTCGGAATACTTTTTCTCGTCATCTTTGTTCGTGGGGTTGGGATTCGGCACTGCAGCCCGAATTTGCCATTCCCCTTCACGCAGTTCCTTTTTTCCCGAGGAGACAGGCCCCTTCTTCGGGTCTTTGGGGTCCCCCCCCCCGCGATTCAATAATTCCTCCGGAACCTTTTCCGGATCGATGACGAACTCCACCTGAGCATGGGGCGGTTCCCCTTTATCAAAACGAACATTCGGTGCAGGGTTCCCATCGGGCAACAGTCGTTTGATGGGGATCCATTCCTCGACTTGCCCTGGAATACGAACAAACAGATCGGTCGGGATTTCGTTGCCGATCTGACCGGGACCATCAATTTCCACCGTGATGCGGAACGGGTCATCCGGAGTGGTCACTTCGGGAGCCAACACATCGGTAATGAGGACCGATTTCTTCGGTTTCAAATCGCTCCCCACAAGCACGGTGAACAAGGGGATATTATCTCGTTTCGATTTGGCTTTCAGATCGGCCAAAGCCGAGGTGACATCGCTGGTGGAGCGACCATCGGAAATCACAATCACCCCTTGGACCATTTGTCCGGTTTCACGGCTGAGAATATCGTTGAGTGAGCCAGGGATATTGGTACCGTCGGTAATGGTGGAAACCAAATCGATGCGAGTCTTAAGCCGTTCCCGATAAACACGGAGCTGGGTCAAGTCTTTTTGGAAAGGGGTCGGTTCTTGCCCTTCCACTGGAGTGCCCGAAGAAAGAATCTCGGCAGGGATGGCATCTTCTTCTTTAATCTCCAGCCATTTACGCGCCCATTCCGCATTGCCGGGGGTACCTTTTTCCCAAATGGCTGAGTCGGTTAGGAGCTTTTGTCCCTCGGGGGAAATTCCACGAAGCAACCATTGTTTGAAATCGTAATTGGCAAACGCCTCCCAATTTTGAAGGTTCCAACGATCCCCCTCAACCGAACGAAGCCCGCCCGATTTGGTCGGTAAGCGATAAACGGGTTTCGCTTGACGGGCCAGCCAAGTTCGGTAGCGTTTGTTATTCTCGGAATCCTTGAGTTCATTCGGATTGATGTTTTCGCCCCGTTGGCGGGATTCTTCAATGTATCGTTTGGTGATCTCCCTCGCGAGATCGGAATCGGGGTCGGCAGCAATTTGATTGATCTTCTCGTCGGTGAATTCACGCTCGAAAAGTTGATATTCTTCATCGAGCCGGCTGCCGATGCGGTAGACGAAGACGGGGTTTTTCTCGACGAGCCGACCGAGGAAGGCCGCCGTATCGTCGTTGAGATAATCGAGCACCTGATTCAGGCGATGGTTCACGCGCCCCGATCCTTTCGAGGCCGATTCGTTGATGCGCATCGAATCGGAAATGTCGAGAACCACCAAAACGCGAGAGCGTTTCTCAACCCGTTCGTATGTTTGTTTAGCGGGCATGAGAAAGACGTAAGTTAACGCGGCATAAACGCCCAGTCGCAACAAGGCCAACGGCGCTGCCCATTTGAAACCGACGGAGCGCATATCCTTGCGGTACATCAACAAGACGTAGAAAACCGCTAAGAGTAGAACAGGAATGAGGACCGCCAGCCACCAATATCCAGCAATTTCAAAGCCACCCACCTTGACCGTTTCGACAAGGCGACGCCAAATAAATTCGACTTCGGTGGCGTTGGGTGTGGTATTCTCGTTCATCTGTAACTCGCTCAACTCGCTAGATCGTTCTGGGCGGACGATTTCAATTTTTGACTATCAGGTTTCCGACACGTTATCTTGTTGTTCGATACTTTTGTTGTTCGTTATCTTCCAGTGGGGAGGTCCCTCTCTGGAGTGATTCTGGTGGCCGTTATCCCAAGGCAGCAGCACCTTGGGCCACACCAATCGCAGGACCGGTCCCTTCAGCCGGAGCGAGGTGGAAGCTCAGGCGGACGGCCATAAATTGCTCGAACACGAGGACCAGAATGATAACCAGATAAATCCAAGCCCCTTCGGACCAATCGCGTTTCTTGGTCACGAGGGCATCTAAATAGCTATCGTCGCTGGCTTCGTGGAGTTTGGCGGCTGCGATTTGTTCGATATCTTCCGTCGAAGCTCGATCCAAATTCCCCTCATTGGCGGAATCGACATTGACCGCGACGGCCCGCCAATCGGTTCGCAGGACGATTTCGCCCCCCTTAGTCGGATCGGGAAGGATTCGTTCCGTCGCACGAACGAAGTAAACCCCAGGTGTTTTCGGTTCAACAATCTGATGGTTATACAACCCTGATTTATCGTCGGGGGTCATGATCTGTTCCCCTTGATTGACGATCGGCAGGGATTTTCCCCGTTCATCTTCGGCATAGAAGATTTGTTTGATCTTGGAATCGTAGGTCTTTTGATCGAAATTGAACGGGATGGTCCCCCCCACGAAGAAATCAAACTCGCTGCCAGCCCCGACAAGGTAGTTATGTAGTTCTTGGACTAAAATCGGGAAATAGGTTCGACCGAAGCTCGAGTGATCGTTCCAAGAGGAACCCGCACTGGAAAGCCAAGCGACGACGCGACCTTTTCCGAAGGTTTTGCTGACGTAAATGGGGTCACCACGGCTAATATCGTCACGGAGTTTTTCGAGAGTTTGACGTAACCCCACCACTTCGGGGAATTGCCAGAACTCTTTCATGTTGGGCAGACCTTTCGATTTATCCCCTTCATCTTCAAGCAAACGATCCAGCTCATCTTTCAGAACGTAGATCGGTTCGTTCGAGGCGACTCGGTTTCGCAGATCGGCCGCCATACGGGCCAAGGTCGATTTATATTTGTCGAACTTCGGATTTTCTAAAACCTTGAGAATTTCATTCGTCGCGGCGTTGACCGAAGGAGCGTAGCTTTCCTTGGGGCGAAGATTCTCGGTGTACATGAGAATATCGGGTTGAATAGCGGTGGCCTCTTCGGAACGGAACGGCTTGTAGGTAAACCAACGATCGAGAACCACAAATCGCAGGTAGCGATCGTATTCTTGTTCGTTCACGGCGTTGCCGCGCAGGTCTCGATACAATCCCCCAAGGGCAGGGTGCGTTCGCATTGAGCGCGGAATCAACAACTTTTCGTTAAATTCAAAGGCCCGATTGCGTTTGATTTCTTTCCGTTCCTCTTCGGGTTTATCGAGGGCAATGCCCGAGTAGGGGCGATCTTTGTCGATCTGAACGGGGAATATCCCCTTGCCTTCGCGGAACAGGAGTTTGTCGTAAGTATCGACGATGTCATTCGATTTGATCGAAGGCCCCATGAAGAAGGCTACCCCCCCCCCATTGGCGGTATAATCTTCCAGATTTCGGACCGCAGCGGGAGTGAGCTTGGCCACGTCGCACAGGTAAATAGCCGAGTAAGGTTTGAGATTGAGCGTATCGAGTTCGTTCGGTCCTTTAACTTGAATATCGTAACCGCTGAGGTCGGAGGTTCGGAAAGTAGTACGAATGAAGTAACTTTCCGCATCGGGGCGGTTGCGATCTCCGGGCGAGCCATCAATAATCAACACGGGAACCTTTTTCTGAACTTCGACCACGGCATAGCGAAAATTATCCCCGTTGAGTCCATTCGGTTCCCCATCGAGGCGGGCAGTAATCACGCTGAATTTCTTGAGTTGCTCTTCTTCCGTTTCGGGTTTATCTGGGGCCGTTTGATCCAAGGCGAGATAGACCCGAACCACGACGGTATCATTGGCAGGAATTTTGGGCACGTTGACCAAGCCATCGAGTCGTTCTACCCCGTTAACGTACATATGAACGTTGACGTTCGTGCGGTCGGCCTTGGAGAAATTGCGGACTTCGACCTGAATTTCGATGGGGCGATCTTTCGGAACCACGCGAGAGGCAGGACGAACCCCAATGATCGAAAGGTTATCGTTGGCAACGGGTTTACCGGTAGAGCCAGCTCGAGCGGGGTAAACCAGATCGATCAAATGAACTTCGATGTTTTTCGCGCCGTCGCTGGTTTTTTCCCCTTGGAGTTTTTTGAAGCGTTCCCGTAGGACTTCTTGTTGGGTGCCTCCCCAATCGGCACTGCGGAAGTCGCCCACGATGTGGAGGACTTTGCGATATTGGTTTTTATCGTTAAAAATCGCTTCGGCAGCATCCAGCCCCTGCAGGAGGGTATCGTGGCGGGGGGTGGCTTTGACGTTGGCGAGATAGGCGGTCACATCATCATAAGTGGTGGTTCCGACCCGTCCGAAAGGCCGACTGGCAGAAAGCTCCGACAGTCGCAGAATCTCGAGTTCCTGCGGGGTCGGTGCGAGGGCCAATTTCTTCACGAGCTTATCGGGGAGAAAGGTTTTGATCTCGGTGATAGCCTCTTTGATTTGGCCATCGTCTCCGCGTTGGAGGTCGGACATACTCAGGGTATCGTCAATGAGAACCACATGGTAAGTGGGTAAGCCCCCCGAGGTGGTGTTCTTGGCATCGCAGCCGAGGAATCGCCCCATGAGCAAACCGGCGAGAACCATGAGCAAGCATCGCAAAAACAACAGCAAGAGTTGTTCGATGATCATCTTGCGACGGGTTCGCTTTTGGGCTTTGAGGAGAAACTCCATCGCGGCCCAGCGAACTCGTTTGAAACGGACCCGATTAATCAGGTGGATAATAATCGGGGAGGCGATCAGCAGACCGCCCAGAAACATTGCAAACGGGTTGGTAAACAAAGCGCTCATGATTCCGTCGTATTCCAACAAATCGACATTGGGGCGAATGTCGTGTGATATTTTAAGTAAAGTTTGGGGTTTATTGTTTTACTTAGCAGGGGCACCGCCGCCGCTGCGAATCGCCATGCGCATGAACAGGAACTTCGCCAAGATCGCGTCCAAGTAATCGTCGGTGCGAACGAAGGTATAGTCAATCCCGAGTTTGGCACAGCCCCGACGCACTTCTGCTAGGTACAGGTTCAGTTCTTCTAAATAGGCATCGCGCAAGGCCCGAGGGTCACATAGCAAGTCGGGCAATTCTTCCATGCCGATGAATTTGGTGGTTCCGGCAAAGGGGAAGGTGACCTCATCTTCATCCAATATGTGAAAGACCATCACATCATGCCGACGTTGTCGGAGCATTTGCAACCCTTTGAACAACGGTTCCCGATCGCAGAGCAGGTCCGACAGGATGATAATCATCCCCCGTTGAGGCGAGGCTTCCGCGATGCGTCGGAAGATGTTCAAAGGGTCGGTTTTGTCTTTGGGCTTCGAGACGTTCATCGCATTGGCAATCTCTTCGAGGTGCAATTGCGATTGACGGGGCGGCAACATTTTGCGGATGTCCCGATCGAAGGTGACCAACCCGACTGAATCTTGCTGCTTGGTCGCGAGGTAAGCCAAGCAGGCGCCGGCGGTGCAGGCATAATCGTATTTATTCATGGCGCCGCGACCGTAGTGCATCGATTCCGAAACATCGACCACCACGGTAGCACGAAGGTTGGTTTCGGCTTCGTACTGTTTGATGTAGAAGCGATCGGTTTTCGACCAGACCTTCCAGTCCAAGTGGCGAATATCGTCACCCCGCACATATTCGCGGTGTTGGGCAAACTCGACCGAAAAGCCGAAAAAGGGGCTACGGTGTTGACCGGTGATGAAACCTTCGACCACTTGTTGGGCACGAAGGTCTAAACGGGAAATCCGTGCAATCACCTTGGGATCAAAAAATCGACGGGGATCGTCCTTCTCATCTTTCGCCACTGAATTTCCCTCTGCGTTTACACAACCAAATCCGGACCGAACCAATCCTGATGGGCTTTAGCAAAAAGCCATCGGCATCAATACATTCGCTTTCACAAAAGCCGTTGCTTGGGATGTCCAAGCGACTTTTCTCAGCTCGTGAAAATCTTTTTGAATCGTTCATCGTTTTCGAGTTCACTCATCCGAGTGGGGGTGGTCTCGATTAATTTTTTCACTACCGCATCGGCGTTAACACCTTCGGCTTTGGCGGCAAATCCCACCCCGATCCGGTGGCGGAGAACCGGCAGAGCCACTTGTTGAATATCTTCGTGCGAAACACTTTCGCGGCCGTAGAGCAAGGCGCGACCTTTACCGGCAATAATCAAGTTTTGCACCGCTCGAGGTCCGGCCCCCCAGTTGAGCCATTCTTGCGCCCATTTCGGGGCACCGGGTTCGGTGGTTCGCGTTTGTCGGACCAAGGCGATGGTGTATTTGATGACCTCATCGGCCACGGGGACTTTACGAACCAGCGCCTGAATTTCGAGAATCTCGTCGCCGCTGAGAACTGCGGTTGGTTCTTCCATGTTCAGGGCCGTGGTTCGGCGGGCAATTTCCATTTCTTCGTTGAAGCTCGGGTAATTCACAAACACCTTGAACATGAAGCGGTCTTGTTGGGCTTCGGGAAGGGTGTAGGTCCCTTCTTGCTCAATGGGGTTTTGGGTGGCCAACACGAAGAAGGGGTTTTGCAATTTGTGTCGAACCCGACCAACGGTCACTTGACGCTCTTGCATGGCTTCGAGCATGGCCGCTTGGGTTTTGGGAGGGGTTCGGTTAATTTCGTCCGCCAACACGATGTTAGCAAACACAGGGCCGGGCAAGAACTTGAATTCCCGAGCGCCGGTGGTGCGGTTTTCTTCGATCACCTCGGTACCGGTAATGTCCGAGGGCATGAGGTCTGGGGTAAATTGAATCCGTGAGAAATCTAACGACAAGGTTTTCGCCAAGGTCGAGATCATCAACGTTTTCGCCAATCCGGGAACCCCTTCCAACATACAGTGTCCCCGACCGAACAAGGCGATCAGGAGTTCTTCGATGACTTTATCTTGACCGACGATCACACGGGCCAATTGGGTCTTGATTTGTTTGAAGGCCGACTGCACACGGCTAGCGGCTGCGGTTTCGTTCGCGTTGAAATTTGCTTGACTCATATTAAGGGTTTCCGGTAAGGGTCACTCAATCCATGTAACTAAAATAAAAAGGCTGGCCCATCCGTGCTGAATGAACCAGCCACTTTGATTAACGCATGTAAATCGGTAGGGTATTGTTCTCTAGTTGAAGGATGGTCAGATAAACGGCCGCGGTAAACACCGAGCCGGCCCCCCACGAACTGGGCGAGCTAAAGGAACCATCGGCGGCTTGTTCTTTGGCGATACTGGCAAACAGGGGCTTTTTGAATTCACTCCATTTGATCCCGTTCTTCTCACCGGGAAACAATTTTTCCCAGCCATCATCACCCAGAACGTAAACGGCCTGAGCAAAGTAGTAGGTTTGGTAGTGATCGTGCCCACCACCGAACTGCCCGAAGCGGATATTCTTCTGGCAATACTTCAGCCATTTCTTCGCGAGATCAGACTTATATTCCCCTTGGGAGAAGGCACAGGCCACGGCTGCGGCCGTGAGTGCAGGTCGGCCAGCTCCGACACCGGCTCCCCCGTGGGCTAACGAGTAAATCACCCCTCCATCCGGCGTGGTCGATTTTTTGAGATAGTCGATCGATTTATCGATAATGCTCTTGGGAACCACGATACCAGCATTGCGGGCGGCTCGTAATCCCTGCAGTTGCGTGATCGTCACCGACCCTTCATCGAAGCCCCCACCTTCGGAAGCCGAGACATACCCCCAGCCTCCTCGATCGGTCTGAGCTTTTCCGGTGAATTCAACCGCCTTGGTGAGAACCTTTTCGAGTTCCTTACGGCGCTTTTCGTCTTCTTCTTCGCCATACACACAGGCCAAAAACATCAGACCAAAGCCGTGACCGTACATATATCGGCTGGCTTCCATCGGGCTATTCGGGTTGCCCAACAATCCATTGGCCTGACTGCGTTTCATGTACCATTCGGTGGCCTTACGAATTTGCGTCGAGTATTTCCCTTCTTTGATGGTCGAGCCTTCCATCAAAAAGGCCATCCCTGCCAACCCTGTCATGGCGGTGGGGTTTTGCCCGCCGGCCACTTCAAACGAGCCATCGTTGCGTTGTTGACGGGTGAGCCATTCTAAGGCTTTACGGGTCACCTCGGCGTAGTCGGATCGGTCGTCTGCCCAGTTGAGGTTAGCGACCAGAGGAAGTGCTAATGTACTTCCGATAAAAGCGCGACGATTCATTCGGAACTCCGAAACAGGAAAGTCCAATTAAACTAGAGACGACCCATCGTGAAAAAACTCACACCTTGTGAAAGTTTTCCGACTAGGAAAGGGAGAGAGTTTTGTTAAAATGTAGAAATTGCTTTGCCAAAGTCCAGTCTCGAAAGGGATTTACAACTTTTCGACCCCGTTATAATCGAACCTGATGCTTCCAGAGCTGCTTCCGAACGTCAACGCCCAAACACCGACTGCGGATACCCAAACGCCGACTGTGGCTACGCAACCGCCGAATGCCCCCTATCGAATACCTATCGTACTAGTGACCCCTCGCGGCCCCTTATCGGAGTGACCGACCCTCAATCGGCTATCAGGGAAACAAATCAGGTGTCGGAGAGAATGACCTTTCTTTATAGGAGAGACAAATCAGGTGTTGGAGAAACGAATCAGGATCAACCTACAGGGGGGGATTACAGAACCATCGTATTTGGCAGCGGCTCGATCTTAAGTCCAAAAGTTCGAGTGAGGGGCATTAGATTATCGGTTGCTTTCAGGGGAATTAGGCGAAAAGAAATCGGGAAAAATGGGGAAAACCCGATCCGATCTAAAAGGTGTGTTCCAGAATCCATTGTAGATCGTGAATGAGGTCATCATACGATTGGTATCGATCCGCAGGATTTTTCTCTAACATGTGCAGAATCACTTCGGATAATCGAAGCATATGAGGCGTTTGCACATACTCAAACGGGGGAATTGGCTGTTTTGAAACATGATCGCGGATGATTCGGTTGCTATCCTTGTGATCGAACGGAAGCCGCCCTGTCACCATTTGGTAAAGCGTGCATCCCAAGCTGTAAATATCGGCCCGATAGTCAACCGGTTGCCGTAATGCAATTTCCGGAGCCAAATAGGCCGGTGTGCCCAGCGTCACGTTCGGGTTCGCCAAGGCCGAGCTTACGAACATTTCCCCTTCAATCGAGGCCAAAGACCAATCGATCAACTGAATGGCCCCGTTTGGTCGAACCAATATGTTAGAAGGTTTCACATCACGATGAACAATCCCAAAATTCCGATGGGCATATTGCAACGGGGCAATGATCCGCAAGGCCAATCGGATACATTGCCGCGGTGAAAGCTGCCCCCCATGATTCCTCAGCATCCGATTCAGGTCCACACTGGGAATCAAATCGGTTGCCAAGTAACTCGGCACATGATTTCCCGCCTCTCGATAATCCCATAGACGAGGAATATCTTGATGGGTCAGTATTTTGAGAATTTGATACTCATTGTGGAGATGATTCTCCAACGCCAAGCGATGGATCGATTGCGTGGGCTGAATCATTTTGACTGCCACATCAACGCCAATATCCCAGAGCACCCCGCGGTAAACCACCATATTCGGGCTATGACTAATCAAGGCCGATAATTTCGTTCGCCCCAGAAAAGAACCAGGCGGAGGTAAATCCTCGATGTTCCGATGATTCACCTCCTCCAAATCGATCTCCGAAACGGTGCTTTTCGATGACAAGGCCACCGTAGAGGTCGGATCGTCCGCATTGACGATCTGGAGAATCTCGGAATCTTCCGATGTTGGTTGCAAAGGATTCACTTCTTACTCCATGTGCAGATCAATGCATGTACATATAACAAAGAGAACATATCTGCACGTGTGGATATGTGGGTCAACTTTTCCCAATAGATAATTTCGATCTAGCTTGTAAAACCGCTAAGTTACGAATAATATCGCCAATTTAGCTAAATCATTGAAATGATAATCCTTTTTTAGTCCTTGTAAAATCTCCAAAACACCTATTTTCTCAGGTCAATTGTGCCTCATGTTGCATATTAATTGCCATCCCTATAACACTTAAAATCTACTTAATTTTAACATCCCAACTTTAACCCTTTTTGCTCAAAATCAAAAAACTAATCTTGACCAACACAATTGATTCATCCGATATAACCGGAATTAACTTTTTGAGGATTGACCTATGTTTCGATGCCTACTGTTAAGCCTGATTTTCTTGGGCATAGGGGAGGCTTCGTCTTTTGGTGCTCCCCCACGCTTCCAATTCAAAAAAGGGGATATTCTTAGCTACAAGGTCGTTCAGGTCACCACCACGGAGGAAAACTTCCCCGACGAGAAAGGCAAACTCGAAGAAGTGAAACACTCAACCAAGGCCGAAATTATCCGAAAATGGCGGGTTCTGGATGTGGACGAAAAGGGAGTGGCCACCTTGGAAATGAGCATCGACTCATTGAAATGGCAACATACCCTCCCCGATGGAAAAGAAGAAACCTTCGACTCCGACAAACCCGACGAACTGAACAAGAAAGAAATGGCCAAAATGGTCAATACCCCACTCGCCATCTTGAAAATTGATAGTCGGGGGCAACTTCTCGAGGTCAAGCAAAGTAAAGCAGGCCCCGAATCTCGTTTCTATGCCGATCTTCCGTTTAAGATCATCTTTCCCGAAAGCGATCCCAAAGTAGGCCAATCGTGGACCCGCGACTATGCCTTGGTTCTCGAACCTCCCCACGGCACGGGCGAAAAATTCGACAGCCAACAAACGTACACCCTTCAAGAACCCAAAGGGGGACTAATGGTCATCGCTTTGAATACCTCCGTCAAGAAACTTCCCAATTCATTGAGTGAGCAAATCCCGTTGATCCCATTACAAACTCAAGGCGATGTTTTCTTCCATTCGGAAACAGGCCGGTATGTGGGCGCTCGGATTAAAGTCACCAAAGAAATCAAAGATTATCAAGGAGAAGGAAGCAAATACAAATTCACCTCGACCTATTCGGAAGACCTTGTTCCGTCCAAGTGATCGAAAGAGCGAAAGTTCAACCGTCGTTTCGGAGCATCAATTTGATTCTTTTCCATCCTAAGAAAGAAGCCCTATAGCCAAATTGGTGCAAGGGTCGTATAGTAGAAAAGACGCACCCGTAGCTCAACTGGATAGAGCAATGGTCTTCGGAACCATAGGTTACAGGTTCGACTCCTGTCGGGTGTACTGTACACTTTTACACTGAGTCGCACCAAAAAGCAAATCAGCGTAACCCCCAGAACTAGCAGTAACTTCCGGCGAACCCTCCCCCGAGGGGTTCCGCTCGCTGCAACTCAGTTCCGCTTCTTGCTGTGCCGGATTTTGTGCCGCGCTGATTGGTATAGCGATTTGTTCTTTTGGGGCTACAGCACGGGCGTAGTG
>JAOAAA010000179.1 GCA_026419115.1 Gemmataceae bacterium | reverse complement strand
GTATTGCCCTGCTGAATCATGCCCCGCCCGATCACATCCTTGTACACGAAATTTATGCCAGCCTGCAAGGAGAATCGACCTATGCGGGGTTCCCCTGTGTATTCGTGCGAACCAGTGTTTGTGGTCAGCGTTGCACTTGGTGCGATACTCCCCATGCCTTCAACCAAGGGACTTGGCTACCACACAGCGAAATTCTCGAACGGGTCCGTGCTTACCGAATCCCTTTGGTTGAATTCACGGGAGGTGAACCGCTGCTCCAAGTCGGTGTGCTGAACTTAATCAAAACCCTATGCGATGAAGGGTATACCGTTCTGTTGGAGACGGGGGGGGCCGAGGATGTTTCGCAGGTCGATCCCCGTGCCTGTATCATCATGGACCTGAAATGTCCCGATAGTGGAGAAGCAGAACGAAATCGCTTCGAGAATCTTTCGTTTCTTAAACCCAGCGATCAAATCAAGTTCGTCATTGCTTCCCGTCGCGATTGGGAATGGACCCTTTCGCAAATCCAGCAACATCAACTCGACGAGCGATTTATCGTCTTGCTTTCGGCGGTGTTTGGTAAGTTACCCTTGAGCGATCTGGCGAAATGGATTTTGGCGGAAGCTCCCAGTCGCAAGGTCCGCATGCAGTTACAAATGCACAAATTTATTTGGGATCCCAACGCTCGCGGGGTGTAACATCTCTGCTTCTCCGACAGGCAATAAGTTCCCCTCGTCCCGCAAGTACAATCCCAACGCTCACGGAGTATAGTAACCCTTGTTCATATGAAGAGGTTCGAGAGATGATGAAGGGGGTTGAGAAACGCAATACCTCTGACAAGCTGGGTAGTTTTGGCAAATCGACTAAGATTTTTTCCAGAAGTGTGAAGATCAAGGCTGAGAACACCGATATAAACTTTTGTCAAGATCAAAAAAATTGGTTTGGTAGAGAGGTGTGCGTTCCCCTAATGTCAGGCAGACGGTGGTTGAACTCACTTAATTTCCATCCTTTCGACCCGATTGGTTTCCCCCGGTCAATCGCTGTCGGGATAACTCTCACCGGACCTCGGAACCCCGACGTTGAGCCAATCTCTGAAATCCTGTTTCGCAAGAATCAGGCCTAGAGTCTGTCGCATCCGTCGGGGTTCCCACATTTTCCCGCTTGTTAATCGATGTTCCTTCTCCTATCTCTTTGAGGTGTTTTCTCTACCGGTTCTTATTTTATTTATCGGTGGCATTTTTGCTTTTGTTCGAGAAGCAACGCAAAACTTTAGCCCCTTGGCCTAATTCTGGCTTGGTTCTGGACGATCGAAAAGGGACGAATCCCCTATCTGAATCCACCCCAAAAGGTGGGATGAACCGAACGATCCTCAGTCTCGTAACAGAAGATGTATGTAAAAGAGTTGGGAAGACCCCTTCCCGATACCCCATCCTTTTCCCTACAATTCACCGAATTGACAAACCTTGTTCTTCAAGGGTGTGGAGGATTAGAAGTGTTGAATGTTCGTCATCTGACTGTTTCGGCTTTATTATTTACCTGCTTGGCTGTGTTGGCTCAGGAGAAAAAAGATCCGCCGGTTGATCCCAAGGATAAAAAAGAACCCGCACCGGCCACGGGGGAAGTCGATTTCGCTTGGAAGTGGGAAAAAGATAAACCCATCTTCTCCCAGATGACCACCAAGACGGTTCAGAACATCAAAGTTCAAGAACTCAACATCAACCAAATTCAAGAACAAACCTTTTTCTTCAAATGGACCCCGTTGAAGGAAGATGCCGGCAAATGGACCGTCAAACAAACCATTGAAGGCATCAAGATGAAGATCGACATTGCGGGGAACCCCGTCTCTTACGATTCGACCGTGGATCAACAAGCAGCCGGTTCCAACACCGCATTGAACGATTTCTTCAAGAACCTCAAGGGTTCGGAATTCACCGTGACCGTCACCAAAGAAGGGACCGTTGAAAAAATCGAAGGTCGCGAAGCCTTCGTTGCCAAACTCACCGCAGCGAACAAACAACTCGAAGGCTTGCTGCAAAAAATTCTTTCCGAAGAAGCCTTCAAGCAAATGAGCGACCCCAGCTTTAGCCTGCTTCCCAAAGATTCTCCCAAGAAGAAAGCCAAAGATAAATGGGAACGCACCACGAGTTTGGACCTAGGTCCCGTGGGTGGCTACGACATCAAATACACCTACGAACTCGACAAAGTGACCGGCGACATTGCTGAGATCAAAGTTACTCCCTCGGTAACCTACAAAGCCCCCAAAGCCACGGAAACAGGTGATGCTCTTCCCTTTAAGATCAAAGGGGCCGACCTGAAATCGGATGCCACCGCAGGGGGAACCATCAAATTCAACACCAAGACCGGACGGATCGAATCCTCGAACGTGACCTTGAAAATCAATGGGAAAGTGACCCTCGAAATTGGGGGACAAACCAGCGATGTGGAAATCCGCCAAGAGCAAACCACCGATGTGGCCTACTCGGATAAAAGCTCACTTCCTGAACCAAAGAAATAATCCTTTCGGTTCCGGTTAAATCATTCCGCGCAGGGCATCGAGAATCGTCATTCTTGATGCCCTGTTCTTCTTCTCACTCCGCTTTGTTTTCGCCTCGTTCGCCCCCCCCTGATTTGTTTTTGCCTCGTTTTAGAGACGGCCCCAATTGGGGAGAGCGCTCACAATCCCCGAGTGTGTGATTTACAGCTGATGATCCAGCATCCTCGACGATAGCGCCACCTCGATACTGCCTAGGTCGTTTGAGAGACTCAAAATAATAGGGGAGGATAAGTAAGGTATCAAAAAAAGGGTATCGAAACAAAGGGTCTCGAAGAAACGGGGGGAGCCGGCTTTTGCGAGAGGTCAATGCAAGTAGGGGACCACTCTGAGATGAGATCGTGCCTGAAGTTCAATTTTTCAGGGAGAAACTAGGCTTTGACAACATGGCGGGCTTTGACCTTCGCTTTTTTCAGAGCATTCCGAGTGTCAACAATCAAAGGAGCATGTTGAGCAATGAGGTCCCAATCAAAGGCAGCATGATCGGTGCAGATCAGAACGCAATCTTGCTCGGCCAAGGTTGCAGGGGAAAGGGGAGTACTTTCCATTTTCAGGGTTGGCCAATTTCGCATGTGAGGCAGCTTTGGGATGTGGGGATCGTTATAAGAAACTTTGGCCCCTTTATGCAAAAGTAATTCCATCAGTTCAAAGCCGGGCGATTCACGCGGATCATCCACATCTTTTTTGTAGGCCATCCCCAAAATCATCACGCGCGACCCCTTCACAGGCTTACCCAAATCGTTCAACGCATCGGTCACTTTCGAGATCACATATTGAGGCATGGCCGTGTTGATTTCACCCGCCAATTCAATGAATCGGGTATTCATACCATACTGTCGCGCCACCCAAGTGAGATAGAACGGATCAATGGGGATACAATGCCCTCCTAAGCCGGGGCCGGGGTAAAAGGCCTGAAAGCCAAAGGGTTTGGTCTTGGCGGCTTCGATCACTTCCCAAACATCGATTCCCATGCGATCGTACAACACCTTCAACTCATTAACCAAAGCGATATTCACTGCTCGATAGGTGTTCTCCAAAATTTTGCAGGCTTCTGCCACCTCGGGGGAAGAAACGGGAACCACTTGCGGAACGATCAGCCCATAAAGGGTGGTGGCAATCCGTTGGCTATTGGGGTCGTGGCCTCCAACCACCTTGGGAAGATTCGCCAAGCCGTGATTTTGATTGCCGGGGTCTTCTCGTTCGGGACTAAATGCGAGGAAGAAATCGCGACCGACCATGAGCTTTTTATTCTCTAAAATCGGTAAGGCCACTTTGCGAGTTGTGCCAGGGTAGGTGGTACTTTCCAGAACAATTAATTGGCCCGCACGAAGTTTTTCTGCGATGGCCCGAACCGAGTTAACCACATAAGTCAGGTCCGGCTCACGACTTTCCGTCAAAGGGGTTGGCACGCAGATAATCACCGCATCGGCTTCGTTCAGTCGGTCAAAGCGATCGGTCGCTTCAAACCGTTGGGAACGCATTTGTTGAATATCGGTGGCAGGGATTTGCTTGATGTAACTTTCGCCTCGATTCAGGGCACGAACTTTTCGAGAATCGATATCGAAACCCAGAACGGCAAACCCCTTATTCGCAAAGGCTCGGGCTAAAGGTAACCCGACATAGCCTAGGCCGATGATCCCAACAACGGCTTGCCGTTTAATAATTTTGTCGATCAGAGCTTCCACATGCTCGCACATCATAGCTGTTCATCCTGAACGAAGGTGTGATTCGAGAGGCAGTAGTAAACCACAACATGGCAATTTGGTCAAGAGGAATTTACAAGGCCCGAGTGGGAAGATTAGGGGATTAGGGAATTTCGTTTTGGGCGATTCCGGATTGTGGTGCGATCTGCGAGATTGATTGGCTAGAAGATCGTTTCGTTAAAACCTCGTTTCGTCAGGAGATCGTTTCGTGACAAGTTGGGGAAGAGCAGCAACCAGCCTCACGGATGCAGCGGCAAGCAGGAATCGCAATTATCGCCCCAACAATCGGAGCGGTTAAATACACCCAAAGAGTTTCCCATTGGAACCCGATGACAGCCGGTCCCAGCGAGCGAGCGGGGTTCATGGAAGCACCACTCACGGGACCTGCGAAGAGAGCCTCCAGAGCGATGACTCCCCCGATGGCGAGGCCTGCGGTAATCCCCTTCTCGGCGGCGCCATGAGAGACGCTGAGGATCACGAACATCAAAAAAGCAGTGAGTAACAATTCGAGCGCCCAAGACTGCCAAGCCGAACCGGCGGGACGAGTGCCGCCAAGCGATGCGTCGGCAGGGAACAACAGCCGCACACACAGACTCGCCAAAATGGCCCCAAGACATTGACAGAACACATAGGGGAGAACACGGCGAACCGGAAACCGGCGCCCTAGCCAAAATCCCAAAGTCACTGCAGGATTCAGGTGCGCTCCAGAAATATCGCCTAGGGCCGCGATGAGTGCAAAGACAACCAAACCAAAGGTGAGGGCCACCCCAACATGTGAGACGGTCCCCCCGTTAGAATTGACGACAATCGCACTTGTTCCTGCGAACACAAGAACAAACGTCCCCAGCAGCTCAGCCGCGAGCATTTTGTGCAGTGGAATCTTGGTCTTCAAGCCAAATGACCTCTTAAAGAAACTCCTCTAGGCATCAGTTTATGGAATGCCCTGTCGAGGGGGATTAGCGTTCGTTTTTTTTGGGTTCAGGGTCTTTCTTGGGATCAACGGGGTCTTTAGGGTCTTTCTTAGGGTCGATTTCTTTTTGTGGCGGAGGAGGGGTGATGACCAATTGGGGCTTACGGTAGTTGCGGTCATGCAGACAGACGAGAGCCCCCGAACTGCTGGCCAAGAAAATACGATCGTGCAGTTCGTTCACAACAGTCATGTTAAATGCCGAGGCATCGTATCGCCACAGAGTACGTCCCCGTTTCGCATCGATCACGAGAAGTTCGCCTCGTTTGCTCTTGCAATAAACAAATTCGGGGTTGGCAGCGAGTACCGCAGCCACATCGGGATTGGGGGCGGCCGCTTTTCGGATGCCCCGCGCATCGGTAGGGTCAACCTGCGTCCAAGCGGGACTTAATTCGTTGTAGGTTCGACCAATAATTCTCCCGCTCAGGTCTTTGATTTCCGTGACAAAGGGATTTCCTTGCTCATCGGGAGACCCGACGGGGACAGGGGTTTCCCGTTTGCGTAACTTCATGAGTCCCCAGTTATCCCCAACAATGTACACCGCGTCATCGGTAATGTAGGGTTTCTGGGTGACGTATCCGCCCGGATTGTAACGGGCCGTATAAACGGCATTGCCCGAGCCACTTAAGCCGAGAATCGAGAGACTGCCAAAAACGTTATCGGCCGTGGCGACATAAAGGTTATCGCCGGAATTGGCTAAGGGGGCCGTGATTTTATCGGGCATTTTGACGATGGCCCGTAATTGATTGAATCCGGTCCCCTCGCGGTCGGCCGTGAAAATGGTGTTCGAGCCACCCTGCCCAACTAACAGGCGATAGCTAATGCGATTCTCCGCATTGCGCACATCCAAAAATAACAAGGGATAGTTCAAGGCCATCGCCGTTTGTAATTCCCAGTGAATTTTGGGCGCGGGAAGGATCACTCGTAAACTCGATGCCGCGACTTCACTGGCATTTTGAATCATCGTCAGCGAAGGGGAATAATTCCCATCGGCCTTTTTATAGGGAGGCAAAAAGGTCTCCATCATCGTGAGCGAAGGGCTAATATCCAAACCAGTTCGCACATAGGGAGGCAAAAAGGTTTGGATCATCGTCAAAGAGGGGGCCGGCTGAGTGGTCGAACCTAAGCTGGGCAATTCCTCGGAAGGGGTCGGTAATCGGGGGATCGGCATTTCCACATTGATCGGCGGGCGGGGATAGAATCCCGCGGTCCGATCTCGATTGAAATAGGAGATGATTTTTTGATTCGCCATCGGGATAAAAACGCTCTCCAAATCGGCAACGGGTGCGGCGGCAGGTGTGGAGATCGACTGAATTCGGCTCAAGGAGTTATACCCCAAATCGATTCGATCTACCACTTTGCCCGTTAATCGTTCTAGGAAAACCACTTTAGGCCCCAGAACTTGAATGATTCTGGCCCCTTGAGCTTGATGGGCCGCGATCGAGGTATTGGGATTTCTTAATTCGGGAGTGATGGCCAAAGGATAGATGTTCGCGGGGGGGGAACCCGGATCGTACGTCCAAACGGTTTCACCCGTTGCTAAGCGTAAGCAAACAATAATTCCCGATCGTAGTTGAACAAAGACCTGATCCCCATCGGGTTGCACTGTGGCAATTCCGTCGGCCCGACTTTTAACCGGTAAATTCACTGTAAAATCTTTCTCTAACCCCATCCGCTCTAGTTCTAATGCCGAGGGTTCCACCGCACGCGAAGTGTACGTT
>JAOAAA010000178.1:550-7052 GCA_026419115.1 Gemmataceae bacterium | reverse complement strand
GTCCCTAATGCCACGAACAAACCAAGTAGTTCGACCGTGCTGAATATACCCTCGTTAAAGATATTAAAGGGAGTAAATTCAAAAGTCTGGGGGGAAGTGCCTGTACTTTCCGCCCCAAGGGCCAACAAGCAACCGCTGAGGATGACTACATGAAGTAGTAAAGGAAAGCGTCGACGCTTTGGTTCGGTCAATAACATTGACAAGTTCCGTTGTTTTCAAGGTCGGGAGAGACGACCAAGCCGCCCAAACCGTTTGAGGCCAAACGAGATCGGCGGCTTTTTCATGGTAAACACAAAATAGAATTGACGGCTAAAACCGTCTAGACATCCCTGCATTTTCCAGAAACCTTTTTCTATGAATTTTCGCCTCATAATTCGAGCCGTTTTTCTTTCGGACTTGGTTTCTCCGAGTTTACAAGGCGTGTACAAATGTCTACATCAGCACACTTTCTGGGCAGGGAATACGTCACCTAACCGGAATTCAAAACGGATGTATCACTCGCTGGGAGGGAATTCAAAAGATTTCTTTGAGAAATTCCCAGAATCCCTCTCGAAAAATCCTCTCAAAATGGGAAGATTCTAAGGGGGATTCTCCGGCGCACTCTTCGGATGCACTCCATCGAGTTTGCAAATTTTGCGTATCGGCAAGATTTGCGAACCAGCAAGATTCCGAACCGGCAAGATTTGCAAGATTTGTGATCCGGCAAGATTTGCGATCCGGCGAGAAATTTCCCATTGACTCTATCGAGAATTGATCTCATGAATGAATCGAACTTTTCTGTACCCGTTGATAAAATCGGGATTCAGGTTCAAGCGAACGGAATCGAAATTTCGCTTCCCCAATCGCCGACCTTGTTGACTGCTGCTGAAGCTCAAGGGGTTGCGGTTGCTCTTCTGAAGGCGAGCGAATCGCAAACTCCAGTCGATACCGAGACGGCTCCCGAAAGGCGTCTCCCCATGCAGTATTTGCAAATCGAAGCGGTAACCGACAACTCAGAAACGCCCGAGGAAGAGGCCGAACAGGGGATTGTTCATTGTTGGATCCGCGATCAGTCGCCAACGAATGCCGTTTATATTGCGGTGGGGTGGATCAGTTCCGAAGGATGGGACGTTCTGCAGATCATCGAAAACAAGCCAGTCACTGCCAGCGATTTTCAAGAGACGGACCTGTTACCCTACTACGAACAAGCCCTCGTCGATAACGAAGTTTTTGTCTTCGAGGTTGTCGATGCAGACGATGACGGTGAAGGGGAAGGTGAAGAAGGTGACGAACCGGCCGATTCCGAAAAATAATCTGTACTTTAGCGACAAGGCCCTAGAGGTGATCTATTCGGGTAATTCTCGGAAGATTTGCTCGAAAATGTGCTGGCATCGAACGAAGACCGGTACCAAATCGGGGTCGAACTGTTTACCTGCACTTTCACAAATCGCCTCGCAGGCATGGGAATGGCTAAAAGCCGTGCGATAAACCCGATGGCTACGAAGTGCATCATACACATCGGCCAAAGAGGCGATTCGTGCCGGCAAGGCGATCGATCGGCCTGACAATCGATTGGGGTAACCTTCGCCATTCCAATGTTCGTGGTGCATCCGCGCGACGGTAATGGCCATTTGGAAAAAAGGCATCTGGCCGGGTTGCCGGCTCCCGATGCGTTCTAACAGATCGGCACCCAACGTAGTATGGGCTTGCATTAATTCTCGTTCATCCGCAGTCAGTTCACCGGCTTTCAGAAGCAGATAATCCGGCAAGAGCAAATGCCCCACATCCATTAACGGAACCCAGGTTTCGAGGAGGTTAATCATCTCGGGGGTGATTTCTGTTTTGAAGACGGGTTCTTTGCTCGCTTCGGTGGCCAAGGTTCGGCAGTATCGTTGTAATCGCAAGGCTCGCGACCCGCTGATGTAGTTCCGTTCTCCGATCAATTCCGAGATCGTTTGCATTAAAAAGTCTCGGGTTCGGACCAACTCGGTGTTCAAATAGGTCAGCGATTTTTTCAGCCGTTCGTTTTCTGCGATTAGGCCTTGAGCTTCATTCCGCGTCAGATCGACCACGGCCTTGGCTTGGAGATTGGCACGAACCAAGGTCAGGAGTTGCGCCGAGGTGAAAGGTTTAGAAACAAACTCATCGGCCCCGAGTAAGCGCATGAAGGTCAGATCGGCCGAGTCGCGCATCCCCGACATCATCACGACTTTGGCGTTTTGATGATTTTTTTCTTGTCGTATCTTTTTCAGAATATCCGCACCGGACATATCGGGGAGTTGGTAATCGAGTAACACCAGATCAAACGGTTCGCCCTGCAGATATTCCAGAGCTTCCCCCCCATCCGAGGCTTCCACGCACTCCATACCAGCTCGTTGCACGGTTTGGCTGCACATCATCCGGACCGTAGGGGCATCATCAATCACGAGGACGCGATGTCGCTTGGGGGCTTCGGGTTCTTTCTTTTCGATTCGGGCTTCCGGAATGACGGTGGGTTCATTGCTGGGGATAAACGACAGAAGCATTTTGAAAACAGTGAGGGCATCTTTAGGGCGGTCCTCAGGGTTTTCATTCATGAGTTTGCGGACCAGTTCTGCCAAATCGTCGGGGACTTCTTTGCGGTACACTTTGATTGGGACCGGTCGGCGATTGGTGCGGCCCACGGCACTTTCCCCCATAGGATGTTGCCCTGCCAAGGCCCAATACAAGGTGCAACCCAAACTATATAGGTCGGCCCGTTCATCCACTTTGCGAGCATCTTTGGCCTGTTCTGGCGCCATATAGCCAACGGTTCCCAAAAGCATGCCGGCCTCGGTGATCCCTTGCCTTTCCGTCTGCCGAGCTAAACCAAAATCCAATAGCTTGGCACTTCCCCGAGCGGTTAAAAAGATATTCGAGGGTTTAATATCGCGATGGATTAATTTCAGGCGATGGGCCTCGGAAAGTGCATCGGCGATTTGGGAAATCCACCGACAGGCATCTCCTATGGGAAGTGGGCCACTTCGGATGACCCGATCTTCTAGGTCTTCTCCTTCCAGATATTCCATCACGAAATAGGGAACGCTAGGTTCCCCTTCTGCTGCAGGTTCGATCTCACCGGCATCTATCGCGGTGACAATATGCGGATGTTGTAACTGAGCCACCGCACGGGTTTCGCTCCAGAACCGTTGCAAAAGGCGATAATGACCGGCAAAGCCATAGGCTAAAACCTTCAATGCCACGGGGCGTTGTAAACGAATTTGTTCTGCCTTGTAAACTACGCCCATTCCACCGGCTCCGAGCCTTTTCAGAATCCGGTAGTTGCCGATCACTAAACCATGAATGTTGCCTGCCCGTATCCGATCTGCCTGATAGGTGGTGATAATTTCTCGTTGTAATAACGCCGCTAACAGGTCCTCTAAATTCGAGTTCGCTAAGTTCTCTCGGACGTCTTGAGGGATCGACTGCCACGCTTCGGCAGAAATGATGTTTTGCTCGATCAGCATCTGCACATGGCCGCCTAAACTCAAACTTCCCGGAATCGGGGTGTGCCGAGCCGATCGAAACGCCGGTGTTTGGGGGGACGGTAATGGGGGACTTATCGGTACCACGATGGTAGTAGATTTCAGGAGTTCTTCGCTTATTGGGGCAAACGGATCATTTGACAATCCTGCATCCATGACGCCGCTCGATCAAATCATTTTGTTGGGGGGTCCACTCAGAAATAAACCTTAGTTCGTCGCTGCAGATGAAGACTTGGGATTCGTTTGAATTGCCGAAAGCTAATTTCTACTCCAAGTGCAAAATTGTTGCAGCACTAAATGGGACTCTGAGAGAAAATTTCTCCTCTCACCACAACAAAGATCGTTGGTTGATAGTGGTGCTTATCATTCGATATTTCTATTCGTTGAGAGAACAATCGAGCGTTTTCGATCTATTTGAGCCACGACCGCAAGGGAGTGATTCTTTGGGTTGATGAAACACGATTTGTTTATGAGCCACGACCGCTAGGGAGTGGCTGATGAACCACGAGACCTATTGCAACCACGACCGCAAGGGAGTGGCTGGCGATTCGCAAAATTCGCTCTAAGGTTGAAGGATCGGCAGCACATAAGGCCCTTTCGGAATGACCGCAATTTTGGCATCCTCACCATATTCTTGAAGGCAATCTGCCACGGCCCTTTCCACGCTTGGGGCCACCTCGACATAGCAGCGTTCCAAAACCTCTTTGGCGATCCCTTGGGTGATGACCTTCACCCGACATTTTTCCCGAACCTTAGCGAGTTCCTCTAATTGCCATTGATCCATGACAAAATAATCGGTCTCTATAATTCTTTTTTTGAATTCAGACAAATCGGGGTTTTCTCTCATGGTTTGTTGAAATTCCTCGCTTCCCAACCCTTCAGACAGGCTGGCGGCGATAATGATCGTGCCTCCTTTTTTGATGATGGGTAAGGCTCCGAACATCCCCTTAATCGATTGATAAAATGTCGTATCCAAGGGATACCCCGCCGAACTGGTCACGACAATTTCCACGGCTTCGGGGATAGGTGCTTTGACGATCTGTTCACAGTATCGAACGCCTTGCTCCCATGCTTGAATCATGTCGCCGGCCCCCAGCCATGTGATTTGGCGGGCTTCATCAATACAGACGTTCACAATAAAATCACACCCTGCCATCAAGGCAATACGGGTGTTTTCTTCATGTACGGGGTTACCTTGCACAATCCCGTTATCGGCCTTGGGGTGCTCCAGAAATTGGGGGCTATGCCAACGCTTAATGGTCTCGAACGCAGCAATACCCGGACAAATCAACTTGCGCCCGCCGGAATAACCTGCCATGAAATGCGGTTCGATCAATCCCGTGGCGATTTTCAACTCGGCTTGCAGGTATCGGCTATCGATCCATGCGGGGACCCCGTTCGGCGTGGTGCCAATATAGGTATGTTCGTGAAGGTTTTTGCCGTTGTGATTTTCGATCCGATAATTCCGAACGATCTGTTCCCCTACCATCTCCACTAATTCGGCCCCCTCGTTGGGGCGGTGTAAACCGGTGGCAATGAGGATCAGGATGTTCGCACGGGGAATACCCGATCGTTCCAGCGTTTGCAATATCGGTGGGAGCAGGACTTGGTTCGGGACCGGCCGCGTGACATCGCAAATCAGGATGCAAGCCGAGCGTTTCCCTTGCGCGAGAACCGCTAAAGGTGCAGTCCCGATCGGATGGGCCAACGCTTCCCACAGGGCCTGATGGGGATCGGCGAGGGGAACGGTCTTTTGGAGATTGAGTGGTCCGACCACATTCCGATCGGGAAGCTCCACTTCCAACCCCCTACGTCCATACTCTAATTTGACACGCATAACATTTTCTTGCCTGTTTAGGTGCTTGCCATTATTGGCCTAAAATCGTACACTCCCTTTTTACAAAAAGATTGTGCCTGCGAGACAGGCTTTTTCAAAGGATCGGTCGAAAACCGAGAGATTTTATGTCGATTGATAAATCGCTTCGACGCAAACGCGGTTCTGCCAGTAACCGTAGCGTTTTGACCCGTGCCGAACGTATTCAGAAATTAAAGGAATCGGAAAAATGGACCGAAGGTCGTAGCCCCTTTGGCTTACCCAAGGTCCGCGTGCAAAAAATCTCTTTGAAGAAAGCTAAGAAAGAGAAAACCGAAGAGGAACCCAAAGATAAGAAGGCCGCCAAGAAATAATTTCCCTTGGAAAATTCTGGGGTCTGATCCTTTTGCCTCTTTCGCTTTTTCAAAACCGAACTCTTGCTCCTGTTTCAGAATTGACCAACCTTCACCCTACCTTTCTAAAATTGTTCCATTCTTATTGGAACAATCATTAGGGTATTGGGTTGGTCCTACCGATAAGCTGAATCCCGTAGGTACATTTGCCAAAAGGGAGAGGAGACTCACCCTGACTCCCACAACGATGACCGATAAGCTGAATCCCGTGGGCAGATTTCCGAATGGTACCTGCAACGAGAACTCTTACATCGTGTTGTTCATTCAAAGGATGTGCTGGGAATACGGAGGAAGAAAGGCATTTCAGTCGGGGGGTTACGACTCTTCTAGGTAAGTGTAGCCATCCATCCCCGATTCATAGAACCGCATGAATTGCTTCGCTTCCTTGGCAGATACATTCCCTGCACGAACGGCCCGATCCACATCCTTGCGCATCCTTTCGATGAGTTTCTCTGCCGAGAATTGGACGTAGTGGAGCACTTCAGAGACTTTGTCACCCTCAATAAAGTCATCAATGTGATAACTGCCGTCGTCATCGATATTGATGTGAACGGCGTTGGTATCCCCAAAGAGGTTGTGCAGGTCGCCCAAAATTTCTTGATAGGCCCCCACTAAAAACGCCCCGAGGTAATACGGTTCACTCGGGTCATACGGGTGAAGGTCCAACGTACTGCGAACATCTCGGCGATCGATAAATTGATCAATCTTTCCATCGGAATCGCAGGTGATGTCGCCGAGAACGGCCCGTCGTGTGGGTTGCTCGTCGAGGCGATGGATCGGCATGATGGGGAAGA
>JAOAAA010000178.1:0-540 GCA_026419115.1 Gemmataceae bacterium | reverse complement strand
AGGTGTCCGACAACATGGTTTCGAGATTTTTGAGTTCTTCGGGAACATCCCCGAGGTCCCGCACCAGTCGTTGCACTTTTCGGCCCACCGCCCAGAAGAGTCGTTCTGCAAGGGCCCGCAATTCGATCGACAAATAGCCCAAGCTAAAGAGATTCAGCGTCTCTTCCATTGCTTGAACCGAATCGTGATAACCTTCGAGGTAGTTTCTTTTGTTCAGGTCCCGATGGATCGCGAATAGATCGGCGATCGGTTGGGGGGTATCTTCGGGGATCGATTCGGGCGCATCGCATTTATCGAAATTGCTGGTACCGAGGACATCGAACACAAGGACTGAGTGATAGGCCACGACGGCTCGCCCCGATTCACTAATGATCGTCGGATGCGGGACGTTTGCTTCGTCGCAAACCATTTTAATCCGGTACACCACGTCGTTGGCGTATTCTTGCAAGCTGTAATTCACGCTCGATTCAAAATCGGTTTGCGAACCATCGTAGTCGATTCCCAACCCCCCACCGACATCGAGCAATCGCAGGCCGGCAC
>JAOAAA010000177.1 GCA_026419115.1 Gemmataceae bacterium | reverse complement strand
GGCAACCCGTGTGTGAGTCTCGTAGGTGGGTTGATAACGAACCCGATAGCTCACCGTGGGCATCACACACTGGTCGGAGCTAATCACCGTCCCTGAGTAGGCAGTCGCTCCGCAAAACTGCCCCGCCCAGACTTCTGTTCCTCCTGCCAATAGGAGAAAGGCACAAGGCCAATAAAAAATCCCTCTCATTTCTTCTCCCCGTCTCAAACGGTGAATAGGTGATGGTTCTGCAAACCTTTTGCAGAGAGCCTGTGGATAATGTGCCTTGTATTCTCAAATGTGAGTTTGGATAAAATGCGAATTTTGAAAGGACTCGGAAGACTTTGCCGGTAACGCAAGCCCAGCACATCTAACTTGGAAAATCGCTAAAATCGCTACCATATTACTATTCACCACAAGTTATCAGTTGGAACGGCATGCCTCCACCAAACGAACCAAAATCGAGTCTCAAGCCTGCCCGCTGGGGCTTGTATTGTGGTTTACCTTGGCTGTTGGTAGCGGTGCAATACTTTCTCATTCTGCCCCGATTTCATACCTTGTTTCAAACTTGGAAAGTCAAAGTGGACCCCTTTTCTGCTGCCTTGTTGCGTTTTTCTTGGTGGGGGCTGCAACATTCCCGATTGGTATTGTTACTCACGGGGGGCATCGGCTTGGCCTCGGCACTGCTCGCGGTCCGCTTGTCCCGACGGAGCCGATCTCGTGGGCGAAATCTGCTCTTGGGAACGCTGTTGACGATTCCTTTGTTGTTGTTCCTAATGGGGTTTGTAGTCACCACGATTTGGAACCGTAAATTAATTCAGGTGCTTCAAAATTGACGAGCTAGAAAAGAAATGTTGATCACAATTGATGGCCCTGCCTGTACCGGAAAATCCTCCGTGGCCGAGGGAGTAGCACACGCACTGGGTTTCGATCACCTGAACACCGGAGCGATGTATCGTGCCGTGGCTTTATTATTTGAACGTGAGAAAATTGCCTACGATGATTTCGGTCGGGGCATGGCTTGCCTAGCGGCCATAAGCCTGCACGAACCGGGGGGACAAGTCCGCATCAATTCTGAGGATGTTTCCGACCAGTTGAAGAACTATTCGCAGCAGGCCAGTCTCGTGGGAGAACATCCTCATATTCGCGCTTATTTGATTAGCCTGCAACGACGGTATGCCGAAGGACGAAAATTAGTGACCGAAGGGCGCGATCAAGGTACGGTGGTGTTTCCGCACGCCCAATTGAAGGTGTTTCTCACCGCCAGTTATGAATCGCGCGTGATACGGGGTCGCGATCGCTTTCCGGGCTGGAACGAAGCTCAGATCATCGAGGAATTACGCATCCGCGATGAACGAGACGCGAAACGAAAATACGGCGCCTTAAAAATCCCCGATGGGGTCACCCCATTAGATACCACTCATCTGAACAAAGAACAAGCGATCGCAATCATTATCCAACAATATCGAGAAATCTCGAAGACCAGCCATTAAAAGAGCCTTCTTTTTTCGTGTGATTCAAGCTGTTGCAACGATTTAGCTTTTGGGGCGGAAGGCTTTCACCAGATTTTCGTTGGTTGTTAGGTAGGGGCCTTCAAGAAGATCGATGCAGTAAGGAATTGCAGGAAAGACCGCCAACAGACAATCGCGGATTGCGGAAGGTTTTCCGGGCAGATTGACGATCAGCGACTTTCCCCGTGTGCCAGCGATTTGCCTCGACAAAATGGCCGTCGGTACAACCTTTAACGAGACGGCCCGCATTTGCTCTCCGAAGCCATCGAGGATGCGTTCACAAACCGCTTCCGTGGCCTCTGGGGTCACATCTCGTCGAGCGGGGCCGGTCCCACCCGTTGTTACCACCAAACAACATTGCTCGCGATCACACAGGTCGATCAAAGTCGATTCAATCACAGGTCGCTCATCCGGAATCAGCCGTTTTACCGGTTGCCAATCGCAGGTGAGAACCTCCTTCAAAAATTCCACAATGGCAGGCCCGCCCCGATCTTCATAAACTCCGGCACTGGCCCGATCGGAAATCGTCACGATCCCAATTTTTATAATCATCCGATTCTTTCTCTCACGCTTGCTGGAGATTCTTTCTCACAGTCTTGTTAGACTCGTCTTGTCTCTGTTCAGTGAACCTATTATGATTATAGAGTCTCCCTAGGGTATTCTCAGTAGACTGGGTTATCTGTAATGGAGGCGAGGGAATCATGCCTTAGAAAATCCCTGTTCCAACAAGACAAATGCCGCCCTAGCACAGCGGTAGTGCACCGCTTTCGTAAAGCGGGGGTCGTGGGTTCGAATCCCACGGGCGGCTCTCCATATTGATGTGGATGGGTTACCAATCAGAACTAAGACAAACGTCACGGGTTTTCTTGTGACGTTTTTTCTTTTGCCTGCCCATTATTTCACAGAAAAATCGCCCCGATTTTTACCATCAGGACCATTCCGTTTTGGATTGTTCGGATTAAATGATGAGCTTTCCAACTCTTGAATCGATTAGTTTTGACTTTTTGCAGGCTCATTTGCTACCAGCTCTTTTTCCGCAAGCTCATTTTCTCCGCTGCCATTTTCCCCATTGCTATCATGCTGATTCTGGGGGGCGGGTTTTCGTAAAATCCAAAGCAGGAGAATCGAACCAATAAAGCCACAAATCAACGAGCCGAGAAGGGTACCAATTTTCCCGGCCGCTTCGTATTCAGGGAAACTGGCCACAGGGAAAGCCAAGCCGTTGATAAAGAGGGCCATCGTGAAGCCAATCCCGCCAAGGCATCCCCCTGCCAAGATCATGGGCCAAGTCACCCCCCTCGGCAAAGAAGCCAAACCCAGTTTGACCGCAAGCCAACAGGCAAAGAAAATCCCAATCGGCTTTCCGAGCGCTAAGCCCGCCGCCACCGAATGGGCCACGGAATTAGAAATGGCCGAGGCTTCCAGTTGAACGCCCGCATTGGCCAAAGCAAACACTGGCATAATCACAAAGCCAACCCAAGGATGCAGGGCCGTTTCGAGCCGATGTAACGGAGAAATCGCTTCACGAGCAGCAAATTGAAGATGCTTCAGATCGGCATAGCGTTGTTCATCCTTCGGATCATACCCACGCAACCGTTCCCAAAGTTCATCGACCACGGCCAAAAAGGTTTTATCCCCCACCCAAGCACTCGAAGGGGTCAGCAACCCCAGAAGCACGCCGGCCATGGTGGAATGGACGCCCGATTTATACACAGCCAACCAAATAAAGGCACCGACGATGACATAAACACTCACGGAACGAACCCCGGCACGGTTCATTCCATAAGTAACACAAAAGCCCGCCGCCGCAGCAGCGATCCAGCCCCATTTCAGCGACTCGGTAAAGACAAAGGCAATCACGAGTACCGCCCCGAGATCATCCACAATCGCTAAAGACAAAAGCAAAATTTTCAGACCAAAGGGAACCTTTTTTCCGAAGAGGGCCAGTACCCCAACCACAAAGGCAATATCGGTCGCCATAGGAACGGCCCACCCTCGTTGACCAGGTTGACCATATTGCAATATCGTGAAAATGCAGGCCGGCATGATCATGCCTCCTACCGCTGCGAAGACGGGCAACATCGCTTTCCGCACCTCGCGTAGCTCCCCTGCCACGATTTCCCGTTTGATTTCCAGACCAATCACGAAAAAGAAGATCGCCATTAAGCCATCGTTGATGACCAAATGGCCTAAATCTCCCGTGAGTTTGAAATCGGCAACGGCCAACTCGACTTTCGTTTTCCAAATCGAAGCAAACCAGCCCGATAAAGAAGAGTTCGCCAATACCAACGCCACGATCGTGCAAATCAGCAGGACGATACCACTAGCAGATTCGATTTGGAGAAAGCTCCGGACGGGGGTTAACCACTGATTCCCCCGAGGAGCGGGCAGGTCACGCGGCGGGGGGGGGGCATTCTTCTTGGCCATTAGAACTCCTGTTTATCGCGAAGTAGGCTTGCTACAAGGGCGGACCAACCTGTTTGGTGACTGGCTCCACAACCTCGACCAGTATCACCGTGATAGTATTCGTAAAATAGAATCAAATTACTCCAATGGGGATCATCGGCATAACGGCGATTTTCGCCATGACAAGCCCGATGGCCCTGCGAATCTGGAGTAAATAATCGAACCAATCGAGTCGAAATTGCTTGAGCCGCTTCCGTTAACGTCTGCATTTGTCCGGAACCCGTGGCACATTCGACCTTCAATGTTTCCCCGTAATAGGCCCCGTACCGTCGGAGAGCTTCCACCAGTAGGAAATTCACCGGAAACCAAATCGGCCCTCGCCAATTTGAATTCCCCCCGAATAAACCCGAATCGGCCTCTGCTGGTACATAAGCGACGGTATGGTTGGTGTGACCTGTTTGGAATGTATACGGATGTTCTTGATGAAATCGAGAAAGAGAGCGGACCCCAAAAGGAGAAAGAAACTCATTCTCGTCAAACACATACCGAAGCAAGCGTTCTAGTTGTTGCCGTGAAGGTAACGAGAGCAAATACTTCTCTTGCTCAAGCGGTTGGTCTAAGCTCGGCAGTTCCAAATGGCCCAAAACATCAGGCCGATTTCGCACAAACCAGCCGAGCCTTCGGCGAAACTGGGGTAATTTTTCCAAAACCTCTCGCGGGAGAATCTCGACGGCAAACAACGGGATCAGCCCCACCATCGATCGAACTTTCAATGGAATCAACTGCCCATCCAGATGTAAATGATCGTAATAAAACCCGTCTTGTTCGTCCCAAAGTCCCGTCCCGTCGATCGTATTGATCGCATGACAGATCGAAACATAATGTTCCAGAAATTTGCTGGCCATATCCTCGTATACAGGATCATCTAAGGCCAATTCCAACGCGATAGCGAGCATCTCAGCACAGAAAAACGCCATCCATGCCGTCCCATCAGCTTGTTCTAAATGTCCCCCGGTTGGCAAAGCATGGGAACGATCAAAAACCCCGATATTATCTAAACCGAGAAATCCCCCCGAAAAAAGGTGTCGGCCTGTCAGGTCCTTGCGATTCACCCACCAAGTGAAATTCAAACTCAATTTGTGAAAGGCGGTTTTCAAAAAATTCTTGTCTTTTCTTCCTTCTCGTTCATAAACACGCCGACAAGCCCACGCATGCACTGGTGGGTTCACATCGGCAAAATTGAATTCATAGGCCGGAATCTGTCCATTGGGGTGTTGGTACCAATCCCTTAAAAATCTTAGCAGCTGGTCCTTCGCAAACGGTGCATCCAAATCTCCATGGGGTATCATGTGAAACGCGGTATCCCAAACGGCAAACCATGGAAATTCCCATTTGTCTGGCATCGAAAGTATATCCCGTGCAAACAAGTGAGGCCAATCCTGATTGGGGTGCTGCCGATGTGCCGGCGGAGCCGGTTGCGCTGGGTCTCCTTTTAACCAATCTCGAATGTGATAGTAATAAAATTGCTGCGACCAAATGATCCCTGCACTTGCTTGACGAAATACTTGTTTTTCTGCCTCAGACAATTGAGGG
This sequence comes from Gemmataceae bacterium, assembly GCA_026419115.1. Lineage (GTDB taxonomy): Bacteria > Planctomycetota > Planctomycetia > Gemmatales > Gemmataceae > SKW135. The sequence continues at coordinate 1,789 of JAOAAA010000177.1, read as the reverse complement.
GTCAGCTCTTCATAAAATTCGTTGGCTTGTGCCATTCGTTCGGTGAACTTTTCGTCAAACTCTGTTCCAAATGCGGGTCCCGTTTGCTCGGTTGAACGCAATCGCAACCGAATCGTTACTGACTGACCCGGTGAAATTTCCAGCCGGTACACCGCTGCTACCTTTGTCCCATGATTTTCTGGGTTGACCGCCTCGGCCTTGCCTTGAATCAACCATTCATGAAACGCATCTTTAACATACCGCGACGAGTTCGTTGAACCATAAAGCCGTTCCTTATTCGTTTCGTTCTCGGTGAAAAGCCAATTTTGCGCCCCTTCCGCAGCGAATTGATAACGGCCCAAAGTTTTGTGTTCTGCCTGAAGAGTTTCCCCTTCCAACCAAAGGTGAGGTTTTTCCCATTCTGCTTCGTATCCCCCCCCCCAACTCCAAGTATTCCGAAACCATAACGTCGGTAACAGATGCAATACCGTCGGATTGGGTGAGTGATTCGTTACTGTTACTCGAATGAGAATATCGGTTGGCCCCGCTTTTGCGTATTCCACAAACACATCCGCTAATCCTGCATCAAATACACCGGTATCGCTGATTTCAAATTCGGGATCGTGGAAACCTCTTTCCGCATTTCTTCGGATCAATTCCAGATAGGGAAACCCTCCCAATGGATACTTGTACAATCCTTTGAGGTAACTTGCGGTAGGGGTCGCATCGAGATAGTAATAGAGTTCCTTAACATCTTCCCCATGATTTCCCTCGGGATTCGTTAAACCGAACAATCGTTCTTTGAGAATCGGGTCCACTCCATTCCACACTGACAACGCAAAACACAACCGGCACTCTCGGTCGGTTATCCCCAAAAGTCCATCCTCGCCCCAACGATAGGCTCGACTACGGGCCTGATCGTGCGGAAACGAACGCCAACAATCCCCATTTTCCGAATAATCTTCCCGAACGGTTCCCCATTGCCTTTCGGAAAGAAATGGCCCCCATAATTTCCAGCCATAGGGGTCCTGAGCGGCTTCCTTAACCCTTTGACTCTCTGCTCGATCATTCTCAGGTTTCGACATGGTCAATCCCTCCGGTCATTTTCATTCGCAGTGTCTCTGGGGTTAAGGGGAGCCCCCGTGCCGATAGTTCTTGCAAATACCGTCCCCACGGGACTGGTCGCGTCGGAATCCCTGCCGAACGTCGATTTATTCCTAAATCCAACAGAAACATCGTTTCGAGATGGCGGGTACTTTTCCCTTCGACCCGATGTTCACTGATCAACTTTTGTTCCTTTTGCCAACGGTTTGCCAGTTCCATCAATGTTAACAAGCGGACCGCATCGGTGGATCGTTCCGTTTGAATTCGTTCCACTGTCTGCCAAGATAGGAACATTTCTAAATCTTTTTTCGAGATCAAAATCACACTCAACGATTTGTAATGCGACAATTGATGCGGGTCACGACAGGGAACCATCACATAAAGATCATGATCCAGCGGCGAATTCCCCAAGCGATCGCCCACAAAACCCGCTAAACACTCTAGCAAATAGGTTCCTTTGGCCCCTTCCATTGAAATGAACCAGCCACTCCGACCGGCTTCTTCGGCCCGCTTGCGAAATTCCATCAATAAATGGGGATTCTGAATAACATTCGCCACGGGACTCATCCCCAAGTAACGCCGACGGAGACAATATCCCCCTTCAGCAAGTTGTTCGACCATCTGGAATTCAATCACTAAGGTATCGCCTGCATCCCCTGCGAGTAACCGACGTTTCGCCCGTGACAATCGCCAGCGACCCGTTAAC
>JAOAAA010000176.1 GCA_026419115.1 Gemmataceae bacterium | reverse complement strand
GAGCTGGGAGTCTGTGAAATTTTTGGGGCCGATGCCGATCTTCCCGAGACCGTCAAAATCCTTCCCGCAGGGTTGGCCGTGTTGCCAGCAGGTCAATGGAGCGATCGTGTTCGTGCCCGAATCTCCAGCGACGAGATTGCCTCTTTTCTCGAACATCTTCGCCAAAATTTCGAGGTGATTATTGTGAACACGCATCCGGTGTTGATGGTTGCCGAATCGGCTCCCTTGATTCGCCATGCCGATGCAGTGATTCTCAGCGTCGAGAAATTTGAAACACGATTACCCATGATGATGCGAGCGCAAGAAAAGATTATTTCTTTGGCTCCCCCTGTGGTTGGCGTGGTGTATCACGGGGCGAACAAGGAAGAATGCTGGAATTAGCAAATAACAAGAAAAAAGGGATAGGGCAATAATTCGCCCCTAGGAATCGATTGAGTTGGAAGAAGGAACTTCCGTTTCGGAATCGGGCCTTTGATCCGAACAGGAAAAGGATTTCAAAATCATGAGACTGCAACCGAAATACATTTTTTTAACCTTGCTGATGCTCGGCCTTTCTGGCGTCGTCCATGGAATGTTAACTCATCGTTGGGCGCCGGCCTCGGCTCAAGAAATGGGGATCGATTTGCTCAGCGGCCTGAATAAACCGATTAGTGGTTTTATCCCCGGCGCGATGTTACCGGTCGATCCGAAAGACATGCCGCCGAAAACCAAAACCGTGTCCCGCCAATTCCTTCCCCAAGGGGCCGGCCGAGCTTGTGTGGCTGCGGTGACCTCGGGGCTACCTGCCGAGGTGGCGATTCACACACCGGATGTGTGCTATCTCGGCACAGGGTACCGCGTGAAAACACCGACCTCGAAACAAACGATCCTTCTGCCCAACGGCAATCAAGCCAGTTTCTACGTCGCGGATTTCGAGAAACAATCTCCCACGGGGGTAGAACGCATTCGCGTCCGTTGGGCTTGGTCCGCAAATGGAACTTGGGAAGCCCCCGATTTTCCGCGTTGGTATTTTGGCCGAAGTCCCCTGTTGTATAAACTTTACGTCGTCCATCCCTTAGAGGAAGAGGAGGACTTGACCAAAAACGATCCCTATCGTACTTTCGTAGGAGGTTTGGCTCAGGAATTGGGTCAACTCGTGAAATAGATTGGAACGTGTTCGTTTGCGAGCAGGCAAAACCCGTTCGCAATTTTTTTGGAAGGAACCGCCCCACTCTTACCTGCATGGATGCACATGACAGAACCTGCAACTCGAAATCGGAACCACGCAATCCACCCACGATTGTTTCCTCGAACCACGGGGACAACCCCAAGTTTGGTTCCACAACGCTCTTTAGAATCGTTGCGGAGAACCCTTTTGTTCCGCAAAATTCTTGACTATTCCCTCTCCATCTTGATCTTGGTGCCGGCCCTTGTTGTGGTCGCCATTTGTGCGATCCTCGTGAAATTGACCTCGCGGGGACCGGCCTTTTACACTCAAGAACGGGTGGGAAGATTTGGCCGCGTCTTCACGATTTATAAACTGCGAACGATGCACCATCGGTGTGAATTAATTTCGGGACCGCAATGGAGTAAACCGGGCGATCCCCGTGTGACCTCCTTCGGGAAATTTTTACGAGCGTCGCACTTGGATGAACTTCCGCAGTTAATTAATGTTCTGCGGGGCGAAATGAGTTTGCTCGGTCCGCGTCCCGAACGACCCGAAATTGCTTCACGGTTGGTCGATGCCATCACTCATTACAATGATCGCCTGATTCTTCGCCCTGGAGTTTCGGGGCATGCTCAAGTTCATCTGCCGCCCGATGTGGAATTGGCGGATGTGGCAGCGAAGGTTCAGCTCGATCGGGACTATATTCATCGGCTCTCGTTCTGGTTCGATCTGCTCACTTTGGTCCGCACTGCCCAGAAGGTTTTGGGTTTGAATAACCCCAATAAAAAACGGGGCACTTTGAACCCCCAATCGATAACGATGACAACGCAGAAACGATCCTAAAGCCCTTTGACTCGCTCGAAAAATCTTCCACAGGCAAGGATGCCGCCGATGGTCACCATAAGCGTAATTGTGCCGGTTCGCAATGAAGGGCGTTTTATCCGCCAGACGTTGGAATGTTTATTGCGGCAGCGTTATCCCCGAGATGAGTATGAAATTATCGTTGTCGATGGGATGTCGGAAGATAACACTGTCGAACAAGTCCTCGCATTGGCTGAGCTACATCCGGTGATTTCGTTGTACGAGAATCCCAAACGGCTCTCGAGTGCGGCGCGGAATATCGGCATCCAAGCAGCCACGGGGAAATATATCATCATCGTCGATGGTCATTGCTCCATCCCCGACGAAAACTATCTGCAGCGGGTTGTTGCCAATTTTGAATCGTCCGGTGCCGATACCTTGGGGCGCCCTCAACCTTTGCGCACCTCGAATCCGACCCCTTTCCAAAAGGCTGTTTCCGCTGCGAGACATTCTTGGTTGGGACACAATCCCGATTCGGCGAACTTTTCCGCACAAGCGAAATGGGTTGAACCAACGAATGTGGCCGTGGCCTACCGGCGGGAAGTGTTCGAGAAAATCGGTCTGTTTGATGAATCTTTCGATGCGTGTGAGGATGTGGATTTTAACACTCGGGCCTCTCAAGCAGGGCTGACCTGTTACTTTACCCCAGAAATTCAAGTGGAGTACGAACCACGAGCCTCGTGGAAAGGATTGCTATACCAAATGAGCCGTTACGGAATCGGTCGCTATCGACTCAGTTGCAAACATCACGATTCACTGACGTTAGCGGCATTGGTGCCGCCGATGTGGCTAGCTTGGCTGTTGGGGACTGCCTGCATCGGCCTATTTTGGGAACCCGCTTTGTGGCTAGGTGCCGGCAGCTTGGCGTTATATCTTGGGGTCTTATTCGCAGAGGCCTTCCGACAAGCCCGACACCTTCCGGATGTGGGTGTTTGGCCTATTGTACAAGCCTTTATTGCGATTCACCTTGGCTTTGGACTGGGCTTCTGGAAAGCCGCTTGGGCAAGGCTCCCCTTGGCCACTCGTCCTGCCATTGCCCCCCCCCTCAAACGGGTCACCCCCAGTACTTACACTCCTGTACGTTAATTGATTTTCAAACTCGGAGAAATGATGAAACGATCAACCACTTTAGCCCTCACCGTTACCGCCTCGCTTTTAGGCTTATTTCTCGGTGCCACTTTTCTTAAAGCGAAACCGACTGAGGAAAAAAAGGAAATTCTCCCCCAAAGGGCCGGCTATATCTCGATGCTCGAAATCATCTCGAATTTCAAGCAATGGAGACAAGCCAATGAAGAATTACAACGTGAACGAGAATCTCGTTCTGCGGAAATGGCCGCTCTCCTCAGGGTCGTCGAACGGAAAAAAATCGATCTTGCAGGAGCAACCGGTAAAGAAAAAATGGAAGCCGAAAAGGATTTGATTGAAGCACAAAGAAAACTCGAAGATGCCGACCGAAAACACCGAGCTTATCTCGAATCGTTCTCGCAAAAGCAATTGGCCCTGATGTATACCCAATGCCAAAAAGAAATTGCCTTGCTCGCCAAAGAGTACAAGCTGGATGTCGTTTATTTTTGCCCCGTGACCCCCAAATATCTCCCACAAGGCGCCGAAGACCCTAACAAAGTGAATCTTTACTTTCAACCCACTGCCATGATTCCGGTTTACCTGAACGACGGAATGGACCTGACCCAAGAATTGCTCCAAAGACTCAATCAGAAAGATCACTAATTTTACCGTATCTAAATGTCATTCAACAGATCACTCAACCTAACGTCTTCAGTTCACCCAATCGATCATCAAGCCATCATTCGATGGTTTCAATAACAATAACGGTCCGCGGTAACCCGTCTCAATCTGGGGTACGGGCCAGCCGAACAACTCATACGGATTGCGTGTTACCATCGGTAAAATCTCGGCCAAGCTGTAACCTAGCGTTGTCACTAAGTAATTCACACATTGATCGGTAAAAAAACTCGACCCCGCGAGATAGGGAGTTCCGGAAACGACGATCTTGCCATTGGGCAAAATTTCAAATTCCCCCCCCCACTGTGAATATCGCCCTGAAGGTAAACCTGCTAAACTGCTGGCATCGCAAGTGAGGATTGTTCGGGAAGCCCCTTTGGTGCGGATGATGGTTTTGATCACCGAGGGGGGCAGATGAAAACCATCGGGGATGATGCTGGCATACAGTTCATCGGCGGCGAGTTGCTCCCAAATGTAGTTCGGATGACGTGGCAAAACCGCATGAGAGCCATTTCCTAAATGGGTACTCGTTTTGGCTCCGGCTTGGATGGCTGCCTGAATTTGTTCCGCATTGGCTGCCGTATGCCCGATCGCCACGACCACACCCGATTGCGTGGCCCGTTCGATAAACGGCAAGGCATTGGGCAGTTCCGGTGCGAGGGTGATCATCCGAATTTTTCCGTCGGCACAGTCCTGCCAGCGTTGAAACTCCTCCCAGTTCGGTGAACGAGTGTGAGCTAAAGGATGAGCGCCACGAGGGCCTTCTTCGGGGGAAATATAAGGCCCCTCGAGATGATAGCCCGCGATTCGTGCGGCTAAAGTCGATGAGTGACGACAAGCCCGCGCCAAGGTTCTGAAACCATGTGCTAAATCTTCAAACGAGGCAGTAATCAAGGTCGGCAGGAATAAACCAATGCCATGCGCCGTTGTGATTTCTACCACTTGGTGAATTTGAGCTTCATCGAGTTGGTGAGAGTTAAACGATATTCCCTGCGCGCCATTGATTTGAATATCGAAAAACGGCACACTGAGATAGGCATCGACTTCCCCCCGAATCCGTTTTTGCAGTGTGCATTGTTGGATTTGCCCATTTTCGTAATCGATTTCGTAAACACCATGGGAGAAGGGGTCTCGTCCGCGAATGAGCATGTTCACCTCTCGACTTGTACAACCTTGAGAAAAACCGTATCCTGCCACATTGTATTCCTCCCACAAGGAGAGTCATTCTCATGATCACTGCAGCCGGTTGCCGTCAACGACGCGAAGACCTTTTTCAGCGTTTGCATCGGGAGTTAGGGGCCGATCGTTTCCTGTTTACCGATCCGATTACCCTGCGTTATTTAGCGAATTTTGGACCCGATCCGATTTCTCTCAATGCCGAATTTTCTGGGGTGCTGTTGCTCTGTTCGGGGGGCGAAGCCCATTTGATTTGCGATAATCGATTAGCCGCCCGCGCCAAACTCGCCTTCGCTGAGAAGATCGATGTGGTCAACTGGTATGATGGTCAATCCGCAGGGAAAGGGACCCGACGCAATGCCCTCGCCGAGGCCGTCTCTTCCTTAGGAGCCGCTTTACGAGACGATCCTTTCCTACCCGTAGGTTATAAAATTCAAGCAATCGTTGGAGAACAAAGGCGAGCCAAATACCCCGACGAAGTGGCTCAATTGAAGCGCTGTATGCAAGTGGCCGAGGCGGGCTTTCGCTGGGCAAGGCAAAATGTATCGGCAGGCATGACCGAACTGGAGGTTTATTCTGGGATTGTTCAGGCTTGTAACCGAGCCGCGGAACGTGCTGTGATTGTCTACGGGGATTTTGCTGTTTCGCCCGGAAGTAGCCGAAGGGGGGGGGCAGCAACCACCCAAGTTTTGAAAACAGGCGATACTCTCATTTTGGATTATTCCGTTGTTCTTGAAGGCTATCGAAGCGATTTCACGAATACTCTCTGCGTTGGTGGGGAACCTTCCAAGGATCAACAGAATTTGATGCGTGTTTGCCAACAAGCCATGCAAGCGGGTGAAAATCTCCTGCGGGCAGGGGGAGTCTGCCAGACGATTTACGATGTCGTTGCCGAGGTATTCCGCTCGCAGGGCTTGCTTTCCCATTTCCCGCATCATGCCGGTCACGGGTTGGGGTTAACCCACCCCGAGGCCCCGTTTTTTGTTTTGCATTCGTCGGAACAGTTATTGGCAGGCGATGTGGTGACCTTGGAACCGGGTTTATACATCGATGGCATCGGTGGAGTTCGGATTGAACATAATTATCTCATCACCGAAGCGGGATTTGAACGTCTGAGCAATCACGAAATCGGATTCTAACAGATGAGACTCAAAATCAAAAATCCTAAAACTCTGAAGCGTTTAACGTGGTTGGCACACAAATTGATTTATTATTGGCTCAGAACTCTGCGGGTGGAAATTCGAGCTTTGAAAAACGATTACCGTCCCGAGACCCCCTATATGCAAGATGGGAAACGTGTCATTTATTGTGTGTGGCACGAATACATGGTGTTGCCGAGCATTCGCTTTGGTCCGCGAAATATGACCGTTCTAGCCAGTGAACATGGCGATGGAGAGATTATTGCCCAACTTGTAGAAAGATTCGGTATCACGGTGGTACGCGGTTCCACAAGCCGGAAAGCCGTCTCGGCACTGATGGGCATGCTGCGGGCAGGAACCATGAAACATTTGGGACTGACTCCTGATGGCCCGCGTGGCCCGCGACGGGTCGCTCAGGCTGGTGCCGTCTACTTGGCTTGGAAAACGCAACTGGAATTGGTCCCCGTCGGCGTGAGTTTTGCCAAAGCGTGGCGTTTGAAATCGTGGGATCGATTTGCTTTACCGAAACCTTTGAGCCGTGCCCGAATCGTTCTGGGAATCGGCTTTTCGATTCCCCCCGAAACAACCGTTGAACAACTTCCCGACTATCTCCATCGGTTCCAGCAAGAAATGGATCGAGCAACCCGTGTGGCGGACCATTGGGTTCAAACCGGAGTTTATGATCCCGAGGTTTGACCGAAAATTCGGGGCGGTTCGTTCGGGACAATCTGAGATTGCAACCAACGATCCATAATTTCATCACGCAGTAAATTGGCCGTATTCGTGTCTAACACCGCTGGAAGAAATTCATGAACTTTGAAGATCAACCAAATGGGTTGGGCCGGCAGGGGGGGGGTAACTTCTCCAATCGGCGTGCCGAAGACGGCCGGTCCGACCTCGGGGGTGAAATCACAGCGGCGAAGTAGCCCGATCATGCCACCGGTTGTTCTGGCATGGCTATCATGCGAGTAGGTCTTTGCGGCTTCCTCGAACGGGAGTTTTTCGACCGTCAGTTTTCGATACAACTCTTCGGCATCGGTTTGATTGGCCAAGGCAATCCGAGAGACGCGGACCCGAGCAAACCGATCGGCCTGAGCGTCGAAGGTCGCTTGAAGTTGCGGTTCTGTAATCGCCTGACGCATCTTACTGACGAGTAAATCCCGTTCAATTCCTTCCGCAAAATCGGCCGCAGTGATCCCTTCCATTTGGAACCAACGGTTCATGTCCTCGGCCTTGGTG
>JAOAAA010000175.1 GCA_026419115.1 Gemmataceae bacterium | reverse complement strand
GGTCAAACTATGCTCCGCTACCATGCGCCGCAACCAAGGGTGACGACGCAAACGACGGGGCCGAACCAAAGGGGGCCAATAAAAATCGGAAGTAGGACTCATTCGTTCGTCTCGAAATAACGTTCGATGTTAGCTTACTAACGAAGACGAGACTCACCAAGAACAAGGGACCAGCACGAGAAGAAAGAAGAATTGCCACTAGCACTTTGTTTGAGATTATTTCTGTTTCAGTTCAGAAAGATAGGCCTGACAGTCTTTCTCCAATTCAGCCAAGCGTTCTGGAGAAATTTTCTCGGGCGAATACTTCGCATAGGAGAAAACTTGCAGGGCACTGCTTGCACGCAGATTATCGGCCCGATAGATCAGTTGCGTCCGAAAAGCCAGCTTGTCATCCTCATTGTTCAGCTCGTAGAAAAAGTTCACCGCAGAGGCAAAATCGCGTTCCCCTCGAATCAGTTGATTCGTTATATCACGACGAAGGGCAGACCGTTTATCCGCTTGTTTGGTTTCACGGGTGTAACGCTCGCAGCTCTGGCTGCATTCTTCGATCTGACGTTCCAACTCGGAAAGATTCCAAAAGTCGAGACCGATGTCGGTTGCAAAGCTCGGGAAGGCAGCAAACAACAGCGACACCAAGGCCAAGGGCGTGAGAACAATGGTTACCCATCGTGCAGTTAAAGTCATGTGACTACTCCAATCAGGTCAAAATAAGTTCGGATGGGAGATGAATCCGACTCAAGATTCACAAGGTGGGGCTTGTGTGTACTGGGGGAGGGTACCAACTTCATGATTTGAATAAGCGAAAAGCGTGCCAAAAAATCCCCTCAGAGGCAATAACCCTGAAATTACAGGGAAAATCCCCGAAATTTATTTCTCGAAGTGAAGAGATCTACAAATGAATTGACCCCATTTTGGGCATCGCATGCCCCGATTTATATCAGGGGTATTTTCTTGAATATCTCAAGAATTTTTTGATCCAAGCCAAGAAAAATAGATTGGGTAAAAATTTATCCCCGAGAATGATCGTCAAAAAGATAAGCGTTAAAACATTTGTTTGTTCTTGCAAACGATATAATCGTTTTTGAGATAATCGTTAAAATTTGAAAATCATTTGACCGTGAAGAGGCTTCGTCATTCCTTCAGGCTCAGAATCCCATGTGAGTCAGTGAATGAGTGTGTGAGAAGACGGTTCTTCATCCCTTCATGCTAAGAATCCCAAGCGAGTTTCACGGCCAGAGTATCTGCTACAAAAAAACCTTTTTCAGTCAGTGCTAACCCTTTGGGGTGACAGTGAATCAAATCGGCTTGCAAATACGTTTCGATTTTATCTTGAAGGATAACGCGGGCATCGAAACCCGTTTGGAATTGAAATTGTTCATAATCGATCCCATCGGCTCGACGAAGCTGCATCGCAAGGGTTTCTCTCGCTCGTTCTTCGGGGGAAAGCGTTTCTCTTTGAAAGGTGGGGTCTTCTCCTGCTAAAACTTTCCGAATGTAGTCTTCCGTGTTGCGGGTATTCAATTCTCGGGAACCTTGCACATAACGGGCGGCACCGACCCCGAACCCCCAGTAGGCCCAGTTGGCCCAGTACGTTTCATTATGTCGGCATCGATACTCCGGATGGGCGAAGTTCGAGATTTCGTAATGCTCAAATCCTTGTTCTCGTAAAAAGTGGATGCCGTACTGGTACATTTCTAATTCCAATTCTTCCGAGATGGAATCAATTTGGCCCCGTTCGCGTTGTTTCCATAGGGGGGTTCCTTTTTCGTAGGTCAGCCCATAAGTGGAAATGTGATGGATCGGGTAACGGACCGCGGTTTGAAGATCGCTTTGCCAAGTAGCGAGTGTGCTTTTGGGAATCGCAAAAATTAAATCTATCGAGATGTTCGGTATCGTCGGCTGAAGCCACTCAATGGCTTTATCCACATGTTCTGGCGAGTGAATGCGATCCAGCGATTGAAGTAACGGGGCCTGAAAAGTCTGCACACCGAGACTCACACGATTGACCCCATGATGATGTAACAAGCCAATTTTGTCGGCACTGAGGCTTTCTGGAGTGGCTTCGATTGTGAATTCTCCATTCGCCAACAGTGGCAGCCAACGATTCACCTCTACTAGTAACCGAGAAAGTTGCGGCAGGGATAAATAGGAAGGGGTCCCCCCCCCCAGAAAAATGGTTTCGACCGGCTGAGGATTCGACAATCTCCTCAATTCTTCCACGATCGCCTCGATGTACAAATCCATCAGATAATCTTTGCCTGCAGTCACGGCAAAATCGCAGTATCCACAGTGATGGGCACAAAATGGGATATGCAGATAGGCCGATCGCGGGGTTAGCCAGTACTCATTCTTCACAGGGGTCGGCTTCTCCATGAGTTTCATTCAACGAGGCTATCCATTTCATTCAGTGAGATTATCCATTTCATTCGGCGAGGTGGTTTGTTCCTGCTCGGCATTCGGGGGGGGGGATTCATTCGCGGGTTCCTCCACCGGCGATTTCATCACCTCTGCTAGTAAAACGGTTGCATACGAGCCGGCAGGGAGAGTGAATTCAAGGCGAAGCCCGTGAGGCTCCCATGCAGATTTCAGGTCATCCACATAAACGAAATTCATCCGACGTGTCCCTAGGAGCAGTTTGCCAAAGCCGCTGAATGATCGAGGCGTGAAGCCAAAACGCTGCAAAAGGGCCTCTTCGCGTTCTGCCGCGAGTGCCTTGGCTGGAAACATTTTCGTGCCAAAAATAGGCCCCGCGGGAATAATCTCACGATTATTTAAGCGTCCCTGATCTACAGCAGGGTTCGTCGTGTTGAACATTCCCCCCGTGGGCCATTTGCACATAACATCGCCAAGAAGTACGGTACGAAAATATCCGTCGGTAATTCGTTCTGCCAAAGCAAAATTAAACAAAGCGGATTGTACCGAAGATAAGGCTAATTTTCTTAGGAAACCCGAAATACGGAGTTTATGCCCTTGGAATAATTCCAACCCTAATTGGAGTGTTTTCCCGTTGTAACCAAAGCGTTGCGCCCCATAAAAATTGGGCAATCCCTGAGAAGAAATCGTTTGAAGAATTTCGGACACTTCCGGAGCTTTGCTCGGGTCGGCTCCACGAATCAAAATCCGAAATCGATTCCCCCGCAAATGGCCGCTCCGCAATTTATTCCCATGCCGAGTGACTTGAAGAACCTGAATTTGTTCGTTCTCGATTTTATGCACCTCAGGCTCAACGCGCGCAGGAATGCTCAGCCATTGACGGGTTACCGCAAAAGAATCTTTTAGGCCGGCGCTTCCACATTCATCGAAGGATAAGTTTAATGTTTTTCGGATATGCCCCAAAAGTTGCTCGGTCGATAAACGGGTTTTTTGAACCCAAAGAAAGGTATGCTCTCCCGTACCGGAAGGAGAATAAGCCGGAATTTCCTCAACTTCAAAATCCGAAGGTTCGACCTTGATTTTTCCCCCGCAACCCGAAATCAATTGGGTGAGAAAGGGAACTTCTGGAATAGATAATGGTGACATACACCCATTTTAGGATGAGCGAGAGTTTTCGTACCGAAATCTCCCGAGGAATCGAACGAGCAAGATGCGAATCACCAAGGTCGATCAAACCCGTCGCTGTTGATCTCGTTGACGAACCATCTGGCTAATGGGTTTGAATTGGGGATGATCGGCCCCACCGAGCCATTCAAAAGCAATGCTTTCTACCGTGGTTGGGATAACCCCTGACCATTCCATCCGTCGAATGGCCGTTTCATGATCAAGGGCAAAGCGACTAGCGACCCCATCCACAGGCAAAAAGACTTTGAGGCCATCGGTCAAAAGGTCGAGAGCGGTTTGCATCACACAAACATGGGTTTCCATCCCAAGCAAGATCACATGCGGGCGGTCAGATCGTTTCAATTCCGTCAAAAGTCCTGCAGCACCACAGCAAGAAAAGGCTAATTTAGAAGGCCGATCTTCCTTGAGTCGTCGAGCAATTTCGGGATGAGTAGGCCCCAGCCCTTTGGGATATTGTTCCGTCACGAAGGTAGGAACTTCAAGGTGGTTGGCCACATCGAGCAGAAAACTCACCTCGCGGAGAAGCGATTCCGAAGAGGGGATCGCTGCCAAAAGTTTCTCCTGAATATCGATGACCAAAACAGCAGAATTACGGATCGTTAATCGCGGAAGATTCATAATTTTTGCACAAGTTAGATAAAGGTCTCGGGGGTGTTTTCGGGGATGTTTTAGAGAATCTCAGCTCATCGGGATTGAAAACGGAGCGTGGCTTCCATGAGTTTGGAACGGGCCTTGAGTGTGGCTTCTCGATCATCCGGATCATCGGCCGTGAGCTTAGCAAGTTCCTTATAAAGCGAGAGAATTTCAATCGCTTTATCCTGAAGTGGCTGATCCTCTGTTGGTAATTTCAGGCTGCGAATCTGCTGGATTTTTTCCGGAATCGATTGTTCAAATTGTCGAAGAGCTTCTTGCTGCTTTGGCCAATCGGGAGACTGCTTCACGAAGGGGAACAAAGGATCGAAGGGCATTTTGCCAGTGAGTTCTTGCCATTGTTGGGCAACAGGTTGAATCACTTCGAGAAGTTTCGCTTGCACTTTGGCCGTTCTTTCTCGTTTCTCTGCCGTAATAAAAGGTTTCAATCGGGGATCACTTTCCATGACTCCGGCAAGGAGCATCATAGCCGTGGTGGGGATCAGCGCGATTTGAATGCCAATAAACGAACGGCGCGAGGCCGGACTCAACATATGGGCCCGCATCAACACCCCGAGCAAGACCCCTGCTAAGGCCCCACCGAGGTGACCTCCTAAACTCACACCCGGAATGAAGCTGATGCCAAAAATCAAAACCCCATTGATGACAATGTTGGTCATGCGGGCTTGATAAATATCTGGATCGTAGTGATCGCGGTTGAGATAAAAAGCAACGGCCCAAGCGGTAAAAATACCACATAACGCACCGCTGGCCCCCACAGTATTCATGACCCGATCGGGTGTGCCCGGATCGAAAATCACTGCTAAACACGAACCACACAAGGCCGAAATCAGGTAGATCAACAAGAAACGCCGACTCCCCCAAAACGATTCGGAATTTCGCAACGAAAACAGGGCAATCATGTTGACGATGAGATGAAAAGGCCCCAAATGTAAAAAGGCAGAACTCACTAATCGCCAATACTCCCCCCGAGCGATTCCCGATGCCGAGACCGAACCCAGTTGGTGTAAAGTAGCGCCATCGCCCAGCATCAATTTCTGAAAGGGGACCCCTTTGCTCAACCCCACTCCAAAGGTTATCAAATACATCACAATGTTGATGACGAGTAACAAAAGGACGATCGGGCCGGTTCGGGTGTTGTACAACCCTTCGCGGGCCTGTTCCCCTTGCTCGAAAGAGTTCGTTGCAGGATCGCTGGTCGGTTCGTCGGAGTTCGGAAGCGCGAGGGTCGATTCTTCGCGGAGCCTTTTGAGAAAAAGCGGATTTTGCGCAATCTCGATTCCTAAAGGAGTGATCTGATACCCTTGACCCACACCCGCTTTCCAATCCGTTAGTTTTATCAAGCCGAGCATCCGTAGATCGTTGAGCGTGCGATCCACTTCTTCGGTAGGAATCTCTGGGGAGAGAGGTTTTTTATGGGGATACCATGCTTCTGGAGAAAGACGAAGGCAGGTCTGCAATATCTGTTCACTCAGGTCGGGTACGGCGGGTGGCATATTTTCTCGTAGACAAATCGTTTGCTTTACTGATTTATTGAATGGGGTTCCATTTTGAAAAACAAGGAAGCGGTAAAGTTGCGTTCTTCACATCAAAGGTTGTTTGATTATTTTTATGTAACGAAATATTGATTCTTATACAGGGATCGTCAGAGGTTGGGGGCCTAAAGTGACGACAGTAAAATGGATCGGGGGGTGGCGTTCTAAATATCCCAATAACGAATCAATCGAAAGCGAATCGATAGCGGTTTGCAATTCGGAAATCGGTCGCACCCGCTTCAGATAATACCAATCGGAACTAATACTGGCCGCCCGTACTGCAGTCGATTCTTGACGCATAATCAAGGCCGATTTCAGCCCCACTTTGACCCGATCGAGTTCTTCCATCTCGATCCCATTTTTCAAAAGTCGAAACTCCGCCAAAGTCCGATCCAAAGTTTCCTGCGCTAATTCGGGGCGTGCCCCTGCATAACCGAGAAAGGTTCCCCGATCGCGGATCGTCTCATGGGTTGCGTAAACAGAATAGCATAGGCCGTATTTCTCGCGGACATTCATGAACAAGCGAGAACTCATATCCAGAGATAAAACCCCCACAATGCCGCGAGCATTGTAAAAATCCGGATCATTCATCGGCACACTGGGAACCGCAAAAGTGATCTGGGTTTGATCGATCTCACGCGGGATATGAACCGACCGCGGCTCAGAAGGTTGCGGTTGATAAGGGGGGCGGGGTTTCGGTTTCCAATCCTTAAAAATTTCCCCAACGGTATCTCGCAACGCCTGCCATTCAAAATCTCCCGCCACGGAGAGAATCACATCCTGAGGTTGCACAAACTGCGCTACCATATTGCGAACATCGGCAATCGTGCTGGATTGAACTCCCGATTCGGTACCATGAGTATCTCGGTTGATGGGGGGGGGGTAATAATTTTTCTTCAGGGCAATCAGGGTTTGACGTTGTGGATCATCTGCCAACGAGTGTATATCCTGCAGGACCAACGCCTGAGCGGCTGCCAATTCTTCTTCAGGGAGATGGGGCCTTTGCAGCATATCTCCGTAAATTTTCAGGGCCGCCAGAAGTTCACGAGATAAACACGAACCCGAAAAAATCATATTCATCAAGCCGACACTTTCGCCTCGATCGACGCCCAGCGAATCGAGCGCGTCGGAAAGTTCGCGGCTATTTCGGGAACCGGCTCCGCGTGGGATCAGTTCGCAGGTCAACGAGGCTAACCCCAGACGATCCTCCGGCTCGTACACGGCACCGGCAGGGATCAGAAAGTTGAACGCAGCCGAACGAACCGAAGTCATTCGGTCCGCCACGAGTGTCAAGCCATTCTCAAACGTGTGCGAGTAAATTTCTTGTAGCACGATGTTCTCTTTTCTAATTTCTCAAATCGAGAGTTGCTCTCCCTGAACAGGGGTCACTTCCCGATAGACTATTTTATGCTGCCGAAAGCCCAAGGAATAATACAAGTTCAAAGCAATATGATTTTTCATGGTCACTTCGAGTTGAGCTTGGACCATCCCTTGGCAGCGAAAGGCATGTAAGACTTTCAGCAGTAACATTCTCCCGAACCCGTAGCCCCGATAGGTCGGCACCACACCAATGTTCTGAATCAAACCACAATCGTTCTGTTCGTTAAGCAACGCTTGCACCATTCCAAC
>JAOAAA010000174.1 GCA_026419115.1 Gemmataceae bacterium | reverse complement strand
CCTTTGCATCCCATAATTCAGCCGAATCAACGCCGGCCCCCCCCTTTCCTTTTGCGATTGGGCATATTCCCGAGTCAGGGTTTCGATCGAATCGATACTTAAACCGGTGATACTCGCCACTCGGCTTGGGGGATATTCCCGCAGAACTCGCTCTTTAAGAGCTTCGGTTCCAAGGCAATAGCGTTCCAAATAATCGTGATCCTCCCAACCTTCACGAAAGATGATGTGCATCATCCCTAAGGCTAGGGCAGCATCCGTGCCTGGGCGTATGCCTAGCCACCAATCGCTTTTCTCGGCCGTGGGGCTTTTATGCGGATCGATCGTGACGACTTTGGCTCCTCGTTTCTTCGCTTGGTGAATCAAGGCCCAAAAGTGCATATTGGTTACGGATGTGTTGGAACCCCAATTGATGATGTATTTGGCATGAATGACACTTTCGGGGTCCATCACCGCACGGGTTCCTAGGGTAATATCGCACCCAAAAGCGCCGGCGGTGGCACAAATGGTCCGATCCAAAAGCGATGCCCCTAGCCGATGAAAAAAACGTCGATCTAAACTCGATCCCTGAACCTTCCCTAGTGTGCCGGCATAACTATAAGGAAGGATCGCTTGGGGACCATATTGGGCAATAATCTCTCGAAATCGCACACCAATTTCGCGAAGGGCTTGTTCCCAGCTGACCCGTTGAAATTGCCCTGAACCCTTGCGACCAATTCGCTTCAGTGGGTACAAAATCCGTTCTTTGTGGTAAACTCGTTCCAGATAATGGTTTACCTTGGCACATAAAGCCCCCTGAGTGAAAGGATGATCCGGATCGCCTTTCAATTGGATGGCTCGATCTCCTTCGATGGTGGTAATGAAACCACAGGTATCGGGACAATCGAGCGGGCAAGCACCTTTGATTGTTGTTAGGGGAATCGCCATGCACCACCTCACGAGAAGAATAAGGATGTTTTACCAGCTCTGGGTAGGAATTACGAGAAGGCTGAAGAGCGAATTTTTTCGAGTATCGGTACTTGTAAGGGTAAGGGTGAAGATCGCTGAGTTCACACCTTGCCGAAACGATTTAAATGGGGAAAGATGCGTAATCGAGAACGGAATGATTTAGGAATTCGTTGTAGCCGATATTATTTTTCCTTGGCAGGGGGGGTATCGGTTTTGGCTTTTTCAAACTCCGTGGGGGCTTTCCAAACTCGATAGCGGACTTCGGCATCCTTGGGAACATAAACCACGATGGGCAACCGACTGTTGTAGTTGATAATCGAACTGGGGCCTGCCACAAATTTTTTCACCATCGGTGTGCCCGGCGGGACGCCAATCAGGGTAGATCGGGCAGGTCCGAGTTTGGTCACTTCGTAGTAAGTAAATCCCCAACCCTTCAGGTCCTTTTGTTCCATTTTGCCACCGAGACCAATCGAATTAACTCCGTCGGTTAACATTTCTTGCCCGACGACGATTTCGACTCGATAATCCCCTTCTTCTTTTCGATCTTTATGAGGGAGTTTGATGACATAACGGACCATCCCTTCCGAGGCAGCAGGGAATGCCTTGAGGTTTCTATCGGCCTCGTCATCGGCAATGCTGGGGCTTTGCAAAAAGGCAAAACCGAACAAAAGGATGAACATCGAGCTTCTCATGGATAAACTCCCGTTGAGTGTTGTGATAACCCTTTTGTACGCTTGGGAGGGGTATTGACCAGAGAAATACCTAACCGATTGGACCTGAAATAATCTCGAAAAATAGAAAAGTGAGAGATTTTTTAGCACCCCTTTGGGGTCATTCTGTGTCTATAATTTATGTAAAGTTTCTGTGAGAATATCTATGTCCGACCGAGAACAAGAAGTACGCCTACGGATTGCCGGATTTTTGGGATTGGGTTTGGATGGCGAGGACGGTCATCAACGGATCACCCGCACCGAAGATTTTTTGATTTATGGCGGTTCAAAAGAAACCCACGAACGCATGCAAGAAACTGCCATCAAATTTGAAGAGGCCTTGGAAAAACGAGGTAAAACCCTTCAAGAAACGGAATTTGAAGAAGCATTAGACCTTTTGCGGGAAGCGACCGAGCAAACGGGGCAGTCCTAAATTTTTTCAAAGCTGCTTGAAGTGAACCTTTCGAACGGCGGATAGCCACCAAGCAAACGGGCTAGGCCTAGTCGGCACCGTTCCAAGTAAGACCCATTCCCTTTCCCCAAACGTGTTTTGCAAACTTCCCTTCCTATCGCAGATTGAACCGTTGGCAACTTCCATTTGTCAAACCGGCATTGGGTAAATATATCCTGTAGTTATAACCTCGTTTCTCTTTGGATGAATTATGGCTGAAAAGATTACACCGCGTGCAAGCAATTATTCCGAATGGTATCAGGACATTATCAAGGCAGCCGGTTTGGCTTCGGAAAGTGGGGTCCGAGGCTGCATGGTAATCAAACCGAATGGGTATGCCATTTGGGAAAAAATGCAACAGGCCCTAGATGGTCTGTTCAAAGAGACAGGCCATGTGAATGCCTACTTTCCCTTGTTCATTCCGAAGAGTTTCTTCCAAAAAGAAGAACAAATGGCCGAAGGCTTCGCGAAAGAATGTGCCATCGTCACTCACTATCGCTTGAAATCGGATAAAGGGGTCATCGTCGTTGATCCCGAGGCTGAATTAGAGGAACCGTTGATTGTTCGCCCAACCTCGGAAACGATCATCTGGAATACCTACAAAAAATGGATTGAAAGCTATCGCGATTTGCCCATCTTGGTGAATCAATGGGCCAATGTGGTCCGTTGGGAAATGCGAACCCGATTGTTTTTACGCACGGCCGAATTCCTTTGGCAAGAAGGGCACACGGCANACGCCACGGCTCAAGAAGCAGAAGAAGAAACCCATCGGATGGTGGAAGTGTATCGTCGCTTTGCCGAAGAATGGATGGCCATGCCGGTGATGGTCGGTCCGAAAAGCGAAGGCCAAAAATTCCCTGGTGCCATTTACACCCTGTGCATCGAAGCCCTGATGCAAGATGGCAAAGCCCTGCAGGCAGGGACTTCGCATTTTTTGGGCCAAAACTTTGCCAAGGCATTTGATGTGGATTTCACCACCGAGAAGGGAACCCGAGACTATGCTTGGGCCACCAGTTGGGGAGTCTCAACCCGATTGATTGGCGGCCTGATCATGACCCATTCCGATGATAATGGTCTTGTGGTTCCTCCCCGATTGGCCGCCACTCATGTGGTGATCTGCCCACTAGGGCGAAACGATGAGGAACGCCGACCTTGTATCGAAGCTGCCCAAAAATTAGCGGCCGAAATCACCGCTCTGCCACGCAACGAGTTTTTTGGCTATCAACCCATTAAGGTGGTGGTCGATCTCGATTTCAACAACATGCCCGGTTATCGTTTCGCCGAATGGGAGGTTCGGGGGACACCCGTGCGAGTGGAAATCGGCCCGAAGGATATTGAGAAAGGGGCCTGCGTCATCGCTCGACGAGATATTCCCGGTAAAGAAGGCAAACAAATGGGAATTCCTTTGAGCGGAGCCGCCTCGTTTGTTGAAAATCTGCTGCGAAGCATTCAACAGAGCTTATTCGAGCGGGCCAAAGCCTTCCGAGATTCGCACCTAAGGACTGCCAACACTTACGATGAATTCAAAGAGCTGATTGAGCAACCTGGATTTATCTGGGCACATTGGGATGGCACCCGTGAGACCGAGGATCGTATCCAAGAGGACACGAAAGCCACGATCCGATGTATCCCCTTCAATCGGGTTAAAGAAGCTGGTCAGTGCATGGTCACAGGGAAACCGTCCGAGGGACGAGTGTTGTTTGCACGTTCTTACTAATTGCTCGGTAGCTCGCTCTCTATTTGTGAGTCCGAGCTTGATTTCAACGAATGGATTTTATTTTACTGCCTCAAGAAGCGAGGCTCCCTTACTTCGTGGGGGGGGGCAATTTCTTTTCCAATCATGGTTGAATCGGATTCGCCAAATCGAAATAATTGGGGATCGACTTCTTTCCCAAGGATGGTTGAATCGGATTCACTTTTGAATAAAGCATTAGAAGACGGATTTTTCTTCGGAGAGGAACTCCCTATGGTCAACGTAACGGCTCCGTATTTTCGGGGCTTTGTGGCTTTTGCTCATCGAATCTTTGCCTTGGTTGGTGTTGCTTTTTTCTTGGGAGTGGTCTGGTTCGATGTCGGTTCTGGAATCAATATCCCTGCATTGATTTGGCATGACGATGTCATTCTTCAAGTTCTGGCTGGGTTTAGCATTTCTTCCCTCTTTGCGTATTTGTGGCTAGTTTCATTCTTGTTAGATACCCGATTCCAACGAGAAATTGTCGATTTAGGAAAATCGCGGGGGCATCGCTGGATTGCCCGAATCATGGGGTGGATCATTCCTCCGACCCAGAAAGTTTCTGAAGTGCAGTTCACGCAACCAGTCATTCCCCCCGATCCGAATCGACCGGAACCGGTACTGAATCGGAGTGAAGGAGACGCTCTGCGTTGGTATCTCGGGGTCACCTTTTTGCCTTGTTGTTTGCTTTTGATTTTGCCTGCCTTTTTTAGCATTCACCTCAACCGCGATCTCGATACCCAAACGCCCGATGGCCGACCCGTCGCACGTCCTCCGTTCATCGAGTTTACGGCACCGGAATCGACCCCACAAAAACCGGTGTACCATATCCAACAATGCTGGCCTTTTGTTCTCGGGGTGGGGCTGACTTTTGTTGCCTTGCGTTTGATCGGCATGACGGCCTACTTTCTCCGAACGCGATTACTCAAGAATGAAAAATCACAAGTCTGGGGGAGTCGGCGTTGGCCTCATGTGGTAGCGACCATTTTGTTCTTATTCTTGTTTCTGCTTTATACCGTGCTGGCGATTTTGGTGAATCTCAACATTTATCATCCCCCGCCGGTGGTGGCAGTTTGTATGCTCATTGGTTTGTTGGCAGGGGTCATTGGTGCCATTTGGTTTCACCTACGTCAGTGGGCGATTCCGGTTTTTCTTTTGTTGATCGGCTGGATTTGTTTTTCCGATTCACCCGTTTATAAACTTCGCTTCCCTCATATGGGGCCGGAATATGCTCATCCTATCAAGCTCGAAGATTTCGAGGAACCCGCAGTGGCCCTTGAAGATGTGATTACCGATCCGAAAGACCCCGTTAAAGCCGAGCAAGAAAAACAAGAAGAAGTCGAACGGGTGGCCTTGATGGTGGCCTCGCTGCAAACCCAGCGGGACCCCTCGAAGACGGTGGCGGAACGATACACACAATTAACCGATCGAGGCCTAACCGCTTTGAATCGCTACCAAGAATTGTTACGCTTGTACTATGCCGAAAATGCCGCTATCGAGCGGGATGAGCTGCAGGCCCTGAATAATTGGAAAAAACAATTCGCCACACCCCAGAATAAAAACTTCAAACCGAAAATGGTCTTGGTCACAGCTACGGGAGGGGCCAACCGTTCGGGTCTTTGGACGGCGCATGTTCTCCATAAGTTACATACGGACCCCGTTTTGAAAGATTTCCCGAAACATGTGCGAATCATCAGTGGGGCTTCCGGCGGGATGGTCGGCGCTGCGTATTATGTGGGTTCGCTTGATGAAAATGGGAATTTGCAAGAAGGGTTTGAACCGCGTGATATTGCTCAGGATTTTCTCACCCCAATTGTGAATACCCTTGTGTTTCGGGAGGTTCCCTTATTAGCTTGGCCTTCCAGTTATTACGATTTGGATCGAGGAGAAATGCTCGACCGTGCCATGGAAGGGAATGTACCCGGAATTCGTGCCGATATTAAGAGCCGGTTGAATCACGTTTTTGCCAGAACGTTTCAAGATTGGGCGGCCGGTGAAAATGCAGGTTGGCGGCCCAGTATGATCTTTTCCCCTATGCTGGTGGAAGATGGACGTCGCTTGCTGATTTCTAATCGACATGTTCCTTTCCTCACAGTCAGTCGGGGGGATTTTTTGTTGCCCAATCGCCCCCAAGGGAGCTTAGTTTCGGGAGTGGAAGAAGTGAGCAAACGTCTGGACGAGAATCAGACCAAAGCCCGATCTTCCAAGCGAGGCAAGGGGGGCGACGAAGGAGAAACCGTTTACGCGCGAAGTGGCATCGAATTCTTTCGTCTGTTTCCCGAGGCACGAAATCGATTTCATATTTCGACCGCTGCCCGAATGAATGCCACGTTCCCCTTTGTTTCTCCTGCCGTGAGCCTCCCTGTGGATAGCCCCCGACGGGTAGTTGATGCCGGCTACTACGATAACACAGGGGTCAGCATTGCCGCGGGATGGATTTATCATCATCGGGCATGGATTGCCAAAAATACTTCGGGGGTGATGGTCGTTCAAATACGGGATTTCACAAGCCATCGTGAGAATCGACACCTTTCTTTACCGACGGCTCAAGGAACCCCGTTTTTGCCGGGTTTAACCGGAGTGCTCTCGGCCATTGATCATGCTCGCAGTGCTTCGGCCAGTTACCGGAACGATGCCATGCTCCAATCTTTGAGCGAGTATTTTTCCGAATACTTTGGCGCGAACCGATGGTATTCCCCCACCACGGGCATCAATAGCTTTTTCACGACCGTTGTTTTTGAACGCTATACCGATGTGGGGATGAGCTGGTATCTCAGTGAATCGGATAAGCAAGATATTGAAAAGAGTTGGGATCAAGGCCCCGCTAATATGAATCCCGGTTCGGTCGAGCGGCTCCGCCAATGGTGGAAGAGCCGCTAACCAAAAAATCCTGAGAGAACGAACGATTCAAAACCGGAACCCAAAGCCAACGAAAACAATTTGAATCCCATACCTGAACATTAATCGTTGGATGCAACTCCCATTGAGGTTGTTGAATCGAACCTTCATTTCTGTATCGGTTACGTAACTTTCTGAGCTTTCGAGAATCCTCATAGGGGTTGAGGGCGTTTATAGTAACATCAGATCGCCTTGAATGAGACAGAGGTTACAATGCGAACCTTACTAGGGACATTGGCCCTTGGCCTGACCTTCGTGGCAACAGCACAGGCCCGCGATTATTTGAAACCCGCCAGCGAANCGGGTTGCGCCACTCATGGCACCGCAGTCCAGTTTTACGATTCGCCTCAAGAGGCCGCTCAGCAAGCCCGTAAGGAAGAAAAGTTAGTTTTGGTCCTTCACGTTTCGGGGCACTTTGAAGACCCGAAGTTGACCTGAAACAACGCTGAAGCGCTCCGTGTGAACGCTCTCGCAAATGCGGAAGTTGGCAAGTTTGTCAACGAGCATTTTTGTGCCTCTTTCCAAAAAGTGGCAACCTTCAAAATTGTTGGTGGGAATAAACAAGGTGGGAATGTGGCAGCTTATTTTTGTGCCCCCGATGGACGAGTCTTGCACGTTGTGGCGGGGCCCGTAAATGCCAACCAATTCCTTCACGAAGCCAAATGGGTGGTCGAAACGGCCACCAAAGGAATCCAAGAAGCGAAGGGC
>JAOAAA010000173.1 GCA_026419115.1 Gemmataceae bacterium | reverse complement strand
GGAAGTTTAGCTCAGAACGTACCTATTTATTTCATCGAGCAGGCCGAACTCTTTGAACGGGATGATCCGAACAACGGAAAGTCTCTTTACCAATACACCTCGTCCGATGGGGAAAAGGTCGATTATCCGGATAATGCCCTTCGCTTTGCCTTTTTCTCCCGTGCGGTGTTAGAGGCCATTAACCAATTGAATTTAAGCACCGACATTTTACATTGTAACGACTGGCAAACGGGGCTTGTTCCTGTTTACCTTCGGGAGTTCTATCGCAATCGACCCAATTTCCGACGCACACGCTCTCTTTTCACCATTCACAATTTAGCCTATCAGGGCGTGTTTCCGTACAGTGATTTCCAATTAATCGGATTGGATACGAGATTGTTCAACCATCATCAGGTTGAGTTTTATGGCAAGCTCAACTTCCTGAAGTCGGGAATTGTGTTTTCGGATTGGATTAACACCGTCAGCCCGACTTATGCCCAAGAGATTCGGACCAGTATGTGGGGATGCGGACTCGAAGGCGTCTTGAACGAGCGTAGGGATCGCCTGACGGGGATCGTCAACGGGGTCGATTACAAGAGCTGGGACCCCGAAACCGATCCTCATTTGGCAGGCAATTACAACATCGACAATGTGTTAGAAGGGAAGGCCATTTGCAAAGCCGACCTCCAGAAATACTTCAAACTTCCTCTCAAAGCTCGGACTCCGCTCCTTGGCCTTGTGGCCAGACTGGTGGAGCAAAAAGGTATCGATCTTATCATCAAAGCAGCCGACGATATTTTGGCTTTGGAAACTCAACTGGTGATCCTAGGCGATGGGGAAAAGCGTTATCAAAACGCGCTGATGGAAATCAAATCAAAATGCCCCGAGCAAGTTGGACTCTTCTTAGGTTTCGACGAAAGTTTGGCCCACCGCATCGAAGCAGGGATCGATTTATTCTTGATGCCAAGCCTGTATGAACCCTCGGGCCTGAACCAATTGTATAGCTTGAAATATGGCTCGCCGCCAATTGTTCGTGCCGTCGGAGGGCTAGCCGATACCGTAATTCCCACCACAATGGAGAGCCTCAAATCGGGCAAGCCCAACGGTTTTCAGTTCGGGAGTTATACTCCTCAGGCGCTTGCGGCCACAGTGGATTGGGCGGTCCGGATTTATCGAGATCAACCCGATGATTTTCTCAGGATCATCCGAAATGGAATGGAAGCCGATTGGTCTTGGCATCGGGCAGCAAAATCGTATTCGGATCTCTATCATCATTTGATCGCGGAATATCAAGGACGATTGCCCCGTTATGCGGAGAGTGCCTAATGCCCCGATTCCCTGAATGTTATGCGGAGTGTGCTTAATGCCC
The DNA here is from genome assembly GCA_026419115.1 of Gemmataceae bacterium. Taxonomy (GTDB): domain Bacteria; phylum Planctomycetota; class Planctomycetia; order Gemmatales; family Gemmataceae; genus SKW135. Next base: position 6,182 of record JAOAAA010000173.1, on the reverse strand, counting down.
CGACCCCCTGAATGGAGATTCGATCCCCGTTGTGGTCGGCTGGTGCTGTTATCCCCAGAACGTGAAGCCAAGCCCGATTGTATTGACCAGCACAATTGCCCGTTTTGTCAAAACCACGAATCGGAAACGGAACCCGAAGTTTTGGCGTATCGACCCGAGAGTTTTACGCCCAATTCCACAGGCTGGATGGTTCGAGTTTTTCCGAATAAATATGCGGCGATCCGCCCTCCTCTGGGTCAAGCGGAAGTGATTGTGGATTGCCCACATCATGAAACCCAGTTCCATCAATTACCCAGCGAACATATTGCCTTAACGCTCATGGCGTGGCGAGATCGGCTGGCATGGTATCGGCTGCAGGGGAAATATCCTTTCGTTCAGTTATTTAAGAATCAGGGGCCTCAGGCAGGGGCTTCCGTGGCGCATTGCCATAGCCAATTAATTGCCTCTCAGAAAATTCCGGACTTCGTTCAACGAGAATTGAAACACCATTGGGAACAATTCAAAAAGTTCGGTCAATGTCCCCTGTGTCAAGAGATTCGGCAACAGGAAACACAATCCCGATGGATTTTCGAGAACTCCGATTTTGTGGCGATTTGCCCTATCGCACCGCGACAAGCCTTTGAGACGTGGATTATCCCTAAACGTTGTTCGGGACATTTTGAGACCCTTCACAGCAAAGAACTCCTCACATTAGCGGAGATTCTTCGGATTCTTTTGGTACGGATTCAAAAAGCGGCCGACCAACCCGATTATAATTTGATTCTCGTCACGACCCCTCAGACTTGGGAGCATCCTTTTCATTGGCGCCTCGAAATTCTCCCCAGAATTGTCAACGGCGGCGGCTGGGAATGGGCCACTGAAACGATCATCACAACCGTCCTACCCGAGGATGCCGCTCAACGATTGCGTGGGATAAACGACAATTAAATATTCCCAACTGATAGGTCTAAACTGCTGTCTCGATACCTAATAACTAATAAAAATTATTTGATCCGTTGATTCTTTCCTTCACCAAATTTTTAGTGGGGAGCAACTCTGATTCGGTCGTAGCTCTCTAAAAGTTGGGGGATCGAGAATATTCGTTTCGCAGTGCTTTGGGATGGTTCCAGAACAGCCAGATGGATTTGAGATTGACTGGCTAAAGCCAAAATATCCCGCAAAACGGATTTTTGCGGTTGCAGGATCAGCCAATTCTCATCCTCGAATAGGCTCTTGTATTGGAGTGCCGATTCACGGGATAAAAAGAGTGTGACCGCAAGTGCCCCTTGTTCCGTTTTCCACAAAGCGGGATGAAACGAACCCGAGATAACTTTTCCCAAAATAAACGGTTCAATTTCGTTAGGATCGGCTGTCATTTTTGGAGAATGGGCAAATAGTTATTGGGGATTTGAAAAATAATGCATGCCATGGCCGTGGCATAATGCGAACCCACAGCGGGGTCACTCCAAGCACCATCATTGCGGTGGCGCGTCGGTTTGAGAAGGTCATCGCGAATCGCAGGAAACCAGACATTCCAATACTTCGGACCGGCGGTCCACATGGCTTGAGCAGCATAATACTGGCCGTAGTAGTACTGGCCTTCTAGCCCCCCCCCTCTCAATTGGAAGTCTGTTTCTTTGCCCGGTTTAAATCGAAGTAAATAGGCCAAGCCTCGATCAATCTCAGGCCCCGAGTAAACCCCCGCACAATTCAGAGCGACAACTCCTGCAGCAGAACGGGGAAAAAGACTGCCCCCATTTCCTGCGAAGTAGCTAAAGCCCCCATCGCTGGTTTGGCAAGATCGGATGTATTTGATTGTTTTCGCTGCCACTTCGGCGGGTACAAAAAACCCCGCATTCTTGGCAGATCGAAGGGCCATGATTTGGCAGATCGTGGCCGAGGAATCGGCTAATGTTTTTTGGGGTTCATATCGCCAGCCCCCCTCGGAGTTTTGCGAACTAATAATCACTTGGACGGCGCGTTCGATGGTTCCTTTGAGCTTGCGTTGCAGAATTTTATCGGGAACCATACCGTACAACTCTGCGAGAAACAATGTGGCAAAACCATGCGAATACATGGGAGCGCGGTCACCTCTGCCAGCATCATAATGGAGAAAGCCCGGAATTTTCGTGGACTCTTTCGATAGGATGTAGTTCATGGCACGCAGAACATTATCGCCGTAGGCTCCGCGATTCGGAACGTGGCCCCCTGCCATGAACGCCATTGCAGAAAGTGCAGTAATGGCCAAATTTCCCGAGTAGTTGAAACTGTCGCCGAAACCCCCATCTCGAAGTTGAGTCCGTGCCAAATAAGCCAACCCCTTCTCCGTGGCATTACGAACCTCGGCACTGAGAAAATCGATCTTTTCTTCGGTGGAATTGTCTGTATTGGGATTCAATTGGGCAAAGGATGGAAGGGTTAGCCCCAGCCCAGCACCGATCCCTAAAGTTCGATTGCAGAATTGACGACGGTTCACTTGTCGCTCCCCTTTTTCTTGGCTTCTGCGATGTTACTAAAGTATCGGGATAAAAGATCGGCATATCGGGGCATGTAGCGCTCCCGATCATAAACGTCTAACTCTTGGCGGGCACGATCCGGCAGCGTCCCCCATAAATCCCGATACAGTTCCGATAACCGATCCGACTTTCGTGGAGGATTCTCCTTAGGGGGGGGGGCTTTTTCCGGTTGGCCTCCCATACCCTTTTCATTCATTGCCATCTCGCCCGTCATTCCTTTATCCTTCATCCCCATATTCATACCGGTCATGCCATTTTTCTCTTTCGGTAGCATGCCCACACCCATTGGTTCTTTTTTCTCGTTCATCCCCTGCTCTTTCTTCTTGGGATCGTTACCTGCACTCATGCCTTGTTCTTTTTCTTTTTCTTGAAGACGCTTTTCTCGCCGCGAAGAGCCACCTTTTTCACTTGGCGATGGGTTCATTCCGGACATTCCTCCCATTCCCATTGGGGGATTTTTGGTTGAACCACCTCCACCGCTGGGATTGCTCATTCCGCTTTTACTGGAGCTATTCATTCCTCCACCCCCCATCGACATACCCGACATGCCGGACATACCCGACATCCCCCCCATTCCTCCGCCCCCCATGTTCATATCGGGGGGAGGCATTTTGTTCATATCAGGGGGACGCATTTTGTTCATATCGGGAGGGGGCATCATCGGGGGGGGGGACATCGGAGGATTTTGCAATTGCTTAATCAAATCGTCGATGGCTTTGGCAACTTCTTTTTGGATATTTTGGGTTCCGCTGCCGGTATCCTTCTTCTTCAATAAGTCAGCTGCTTTTTGGGCCTCTAGAGCTAACTTTTGGGGGTCTGGCAATTCCGATTGTTTCGGTTTGCCGATCGGTTCCTCTTGAGACAGGAGAATTGTTCCCCAACTGAGAATGAGAAGACCCAGCAGATAGTGAAATAGATTCATTGTGACCTCTTATTCTATTTTATCAATGATGGCCAACTCAGTTGGGATTCTTGGGATTCTCTTTAGGCATCCCCTCGGGATTGATGTTCCGAAGCAATTCGGCAACATCGGCCTGTGCTTTTTGTAGAGCGTTCAACTCTTGGAGTTCGTCTTCATTAAGTTTCGATCGATCGGGATAGGCTTTATCAAACTCAGCGGTTCGTTCTGCCAAATCGGTCTGTAAAGAACGCAGAGCCTTGAGCTGCGCCAAGGGGGGGAGTGGTGGATTCATCCCCATCATTCCGAGCATTCCTGCCATTCCCATGGGATCAGGCATACCTCCCATACCCATGGGGGGGGGATCGGTTTTTGCCACTCCTTCTGTGTCTGGTTTGAGAGCTTCGATAAGTTGATCGAGCCGTTTGAGTGCCAATTCTTGTTGACGACGTATTGCCTTTTCTCCAAGCTGTTCCACCTCGGGATCGAAAGGACGAGTTTCCACATCATCTAGACGAATTTCGATCCTTTTTGCTGCCAGTTGCATGGCCTCCGCTGCCTGTTTGGACATACGTTCATAAACGGGGACTTCGGTGAATCTCTGAGGTATCGTCTCTTGGAGTTTGGCGGCTAAATCCTGCTGTAATTTTTGGACATCATTAAGACTAGTTTGCAAAGGCCGGTCCCATTTTTTCTCCTGCTGGGCATTCTGATGAAGTCGCTTGATTTCTTCGATCAATCGGGATTGTTTCTCTCGAAGCTGTTTGATTTCATCGACTTCTTTGGCCCGATTTTCTCTTTGTAGCCGAGCTTCCTCTTCCTTTTGTTCCTGCTTGCGTGCATTTTCAACCGAGTCCAAAGTATCCAGAATATCATCTTGTTTCTCAAGAGGGTTTTCCCCCCGTTCGAGAGTTTCCGCTGCATCATTCATTTGGCGTGCTGCTCTGCGAAGCGTCTCGGCGGATTGGTTGGCCCCTTCGCGAATGAGTTTCTGGGCCTCTTCACGAGTTTGCCTTTCTAGGTCTCGTTGTTCTCGTGCGAGTTTTTCCAGTTCGAGTTTTTGTTCTTGCGGGTCCTCTCGGCTGAGGGCTTGATCTACCTTCTTTTGAAGTTGTTCTTGCTTTTCGATGAGGTTCTGAATGGCCCGCTCGCTATTGCGTGGCTTCTTTGTCAAACCCTCGAAAGAATCGGCTTTATTTTTTTCTAGGCCTTCGAGGATTTTCTGGAGTTCGTTGGCGGCCTTCTTCTTGAGAAGGTTCGCTTGTTCGTTTTGGTTTTCGCGGGTTTTCGTGGCAGCATCCCTGAGGTTCTGTTTCAATTGAACCACGTCACCCGATTGGGCTGCCTGTCGGAGTTGTTCGATTTCTTTTCTTAATTCCGCGGCGGCATCTCGAAGTTCAGCCGCTTCCTCAAGTAGCAGCTCGGCTTCTTGCCTCCATTTCATAGCCTCGGGAGATTGGGGGGGAAATTTCTTGGCTTGGTCCAATTTGGCCTTGGCCTCGTTTTCTTTGTTGGCTGCTTGGGAGAGTTTTTGCTCCAGAGACTGATCGCGAGCCGTCGCTTGAGCTTCGAGTTTCTCGATGATTTGTCGGCTTTTTTCTGCAATACGATCATCGGCAGAAGCGGCCTTTTCGATCTCGGCTTGTTGTTCCGGAGTGAGTTTCTGAGGTGGACCGGCAGGGAGTTTTTGGTTCAGGTTTTCGCCTCGTTCAATCGCTCGCAGAAGGTCACCTAAAAGCCCGCGAATCTCGCCTCGAATTTCGCCGGTCGCACTCCCCACCTCGAGACGATCGATGAGACTTTTTAGGGTTCCGGAAATTTCGGCCTGTCTTTTCTCGGCTTTTGCTAACGAGCTTTTCGCATCGGGATTTCTGCGAGCTTCGCTCAAGTTTGCTTCGAGAGGTTCAAGCTCCTCCCGAAGCAAACGATTGAGTTCATTGAGAGATTCTTCGAGCCGTGTGCCTGCTTCCGTTTTTACCAGAGGAGCATTTTCGGCAGCGTGTTTCCATTTTTGAAGTTGGTTCAATACTCCCTCTTCAGAGAGTAATTTCATGCGAAGTTGAATTTGATCCTGCTCGGCCTGACCCACTTGCTCTGCATTATCAGCGGGAAGAGGCGATTGAGGAGGGAGCTTTTTGAGAACGTCTTGAACTTTCTTTTGCGCTTCGAGTTGCTTGTTGTACAGTGCTTGTAACTCTTCCCTGATCTCGGCTTGTGCTTGTTGACGAGCCACCTCGATTTCGTCTGCCGTAGTGATGGTAATCTCCACTTCGTGGGAACGGCCGGCGCTCTTAAAGAGTGTGACGTTATCATGATCGTCGGAAACAAGTGAAAGAGTCAGAACATCCCCTGCTTTGAGGGGCATATTCCCCACCTTAGTAAACCGCGAGACAGGGATTCGCAAATCTTGAATAGCTTGTTGTTGACGGAATGCCCCCCCCCACATGGGCAAGCCATGAATCGAACCCAACACGGCCCCGATGCGAGAAATTTGATCGATCTGATCATTATCGAACAGTGGTATTTTCTGAATGGGTTGATTGTTGACCCGATATTCAATCCAGATGTTCCGAATTGCATAGAGCTTGTCGAGCATTTTCCCCTTAATGGGAATCATTCCATTCGGGGTGGTCCGCAGAATATCGGTTTGGGCCGAGGGCCTTTCTAAAAGGACATTCGGGCTGGGATCGGGGAATAATCGAACATCAAACATTCGTTGGTTGGTAAGACCCGTAGCATCTTCCCATATCAGTGCGTAACCAACGGGTAAGCGTGGGATAAATTGAACC
>JAOAAA010000172.1 GCA_026419115.1 Gemmataceae bacterium | reverse complement strand
GCCAAGGGAACTTGTTTATTCTGTGATAAAACCAAATCGAAAACTTCGACAACATCTCCCACGGCGTAGATGTCGGGGTGACTGGTCTGCATGTGCCGATTGACCCGCACTCCCCCGCGTGGGCCGACCTCTAAACCTGCTTGAATGGCCAAATGATTTTCCGGACGAACCCCGACGCCGAGCACCACCAATTCCGTCTCGATAATTTTTCCCGATTTGAGCTGAACTGCCACCCCTTTCTCCGTGGGGGTAAATTTCTCAGCCGCATCTCCCAGAAGGACAGATACCCCTTTTTTCTGAAGCGATTCCAAAACAGGAGTTGTCATCTCAGGATCAAAAATCGGAAGAATCTGGTTCTGGAATTCCACCAAGGTCACATTCAAACCCCGGTGTAAAAAGTTCTCGATCAGTTCCAGCCCGATGAAACCCGCGCCGATCACGACCGCATTTTTCGTTCCCGAATCAATGGTCTTTTTGATTCGATCCATATCGACCAAATTCCGAAGGGTATGAATACGGGGATGATCGATCCCTTCGATTTGAGGGCGAAACGGAGCGGCACCGGTGGCCAAAATGAGTTTATCGTAGGTTTCGGTCGAGGTTTCCCCCGTGAGAACATTACGGGCGATGACCTTCTTAGCTTGGGGGTCGATCTGGGTAATTTCGGTATGAACGCGAACATCTAAGTTAAAACGCTCTTTCAACCGTTCAGGGGTGACGACCAACAGTTTATTGCGATCGGGAATTTCGTTGCCAATATGGTAGGGCATGCCACAGTTGGCAAAAGAAACGTCGGGACCGCGTTCAAACATAATGATCTGGGCATCTTCCGATAATCGCCGAAGACGAGTTGCGGCCGAGGCTCCCCCAGCAACACCACCGACAATGATGATCTTCATATGTTCGCCCCGTTGTTGCTGTGATTGCTGCTATTGCTATTGCTGTCACTGCTGTTGCCGTTATTGGTACTCTCGCTGGGTGCTGTCCCACAAGTGGGCTGGGGATTACACTGATTCCACGGCATGCGAGCAAGTAACATTCCCATCCCGCAGGTGTTGGTAATCCCCGCAAAGACCAAGCCGCAGCCCACCATGGCAGGGAGAATCGCAAACCATTCCGAGACGAGTAAACTCAATAATCCCCCGAGGAAAACCAAACTCCCCGCAGCAATCCGCACCTGACGTTCCAAGGATATGGCCTTTTTTCCGCGAACAACCGGTAACCCCGCCTTCTCGCAGTTTTGGGTTCCCCCTTCGACATTAATAACATTAACAAAGCCCACCTTTTCAAAAAGATCGCAAGCCCGTTGGCCTCGGGAACCCGATTTACAAATCAAATACAAAGGCTCGTCTTTATTGCTGCCACGTTCTTGAAGAAATCGCTGGGGATCAAGCCGATCGAGCGGGATATTCCGAGCAAATTCCACATGAACTTCGCGAAACTCGACCGGCGTTCGCACATCAATCAACTCAATGTTTTTTCCTTGATTACGAAGAGCCCAAAGTTCTTGAGGCGTAATGGTGGTTGGCATCGTTATCTTCTCCTTGATAGGTCTATATATCGTGACAGTACGATATAACGGATCAAAAAATTATCATTCGCTACTAAATCGTTTTTCAATACAGGCCATGATTTTCGATAAGTGAGGTTCGGCAATTTGGTAATAAGTTTTTCGGCCGTCTTTTTCACTTCGAAGTAGGCCACAATGCTGCATGAGTCGTAAATGTTCCGAAGCCATATGGGAGGGAATTTCGCAGGCTTCGGCGAGTTCCCCTACGGTATATTCACCTTGCAAAAGCATTTGAACAATGCGAAGCCGACAAGGATGCGCCAGCGTTCGCAAGCATTCGGCGGCTTGCTCTAATGCTTTGAACGGTAAAAGGTCGATTTTCGGTGAGGTAGCCATAGGGTTTATGTATCTATATATCGGGAGGTTACGATATGTCAAGATATGGTCCGATATTTCTTCATACAGTTCGTTCGGAACAATGTCCTTTGGACTGAAGAATAAAAAAGTCTTTGAGGGGAGAGACTGGAGTGGAACGGGTTAGGCTTGCCAAAATCGTTTTAATTCATTCCGAAGAAAATACCACGATCCTTTGACGGCCAGCCAACTTTTGTAAGCCCCTTTTCGATTGCCGACACTTCTTCGCACGAGGGTTTGAATGCTTTTGCCCACCATTTGTAAGGGGGCATCAATCGTGAGGGTCAGTTTGTAGGTAAAGCGTTTCCAACCGGAAAGCCCCGCAAGGCGCAGGTATCGGGCATAACCGGTGAGCAAATTCGGTGAACTAAAGCCGACATTTTGCCGAGAACTGACCCGACCGAAGTGCAAAATTTGCACCTCGGGATAGTACCATAAACTTCGATTGCGACCGACCCGATGCGATAGCTCGACATCTTCGACCCCGAAGCGGAATTCTTCATCCCAACGGCCACCGGTTCGGAACAAACTTCGTGGCATCAACAAAGCTGCCCCCATGAGCACTTGGGCTTGATGGGTTTGATTGGGATCGAAGCGATCCCGCCGATAGGTTTTGTTCGCTCGGCGGAAAATCCGCGTCCAACGAAACAAAATCGTTTTGTGCAGCAATGCTGCCAATGTGGGTGAACGTCGCACCGAAATTTGCGGCGTTCCATCCGGATCATTCAAGCGCGGGCCGACCAATCCCACATTCGGTTGGCTATCCGCAAATTCCACAAGGTCTGCGAGAGCAAACGCAGGAACCACCGTATCGTTATTCAAAAAGAACAGGTACCGTCCGCGAGCCACCTCGGCGGCCTGATTCGATGCCTTCGAGAATCCTCGATTCGTTTCGTTCTGAATTAAACGAACGCTGGGAAACTCTTCGCGAATCATCCGGCAGGAATCGTCCGTCGAGGCATTATCGACCACGATCACTTCAAACGGGATGCCTTGCGGATTCTCGAACAGGGATTGTAAGCACAGCCGGAGATAATCCACACAATTCCAATTCGGGATGCAGACAGAAACCTCAGGAGAATGAGGTTCGGACAACCCCCGAAAGGGGATCACATGTTGGGGAATCGGTGCAAATCGTGTATTCAGCGCAGTCATTGGACCTTCCTTGGCCCGTGTCAACATATCTCAATTCAGGGGCATTTACCAAAACTTCCTAACCTGTGTCAACCTTGTTTTTTACGGCCCCTAGGGCGATCTTTTTCCACATGGAGCCACGTCTCGCCTTTCACAGAATGAGCATTGCACCGCCTTTGACTTCCACAAAATGAACATCACACCTTCACAGAATGAGCATTGCGTCTCCGTAGCTAAAAAAGCGATACCGCTGCCGAATCGCCTCCTGATAGGCTTCGCGAATGAATTGAGGATCGGCAAAAGCCGCAACAAGGAGAAGAAGCGTAGTTTGGGGCAAATGGAAATTTGTAATCAAGGCATCGACAACTTGGAAGGAATAGGGAGGATAGATAAATAGATCGGTTTCTCCTTCCCAAGGTTGTAAAGGTTGAATGCGAGCAGCGGATTCCAACGTTCGCGTGGAGGTGGTCCCCACTGCAACGACCCGTTTCCCTTTGGCTTTCGTTTGAAGAATGGCCTGAACCGTTTCGGCAGGGAGCTGACCAAATTCCGAGTGCATTTGATGTTCACGCGGATCGGCAGAACGCATGGTCTCGAAAGTCCCTTGCCCGACGTGCAACGTGACATCGGCAAAAGTGATTCCGCTTTGTTCGAGTTTTTGGATCAGTTCGGGTGTGAAATGCAAACCGGCAGTGGGGGCCGCCACAGAACCTTGTTTTTGAGCGTAAACCGTTTGGTAACGATGGCGATCGGCTTCATTGGCTTGACCTTTCCGGATATAGGGAGGTAGCGGAATTTGCCCATATTTTTCGAGCAACACAAACGGAGACCCCCTCGGGATCGGTTCCACTAACCAGTAACCATCTCCTTTTTCTCTCAAAACAAGCTCAAATTCCTGTGGGACAATCGTGATGGTTTCATCCGGCAAGGGTTTCCCTTTGGTACGGGTGAGCATTCGCCATAAATCGGGTTTTTCCTCGGCGAGAAAAAGCCCTTCCCAACGGCCACCGGTTGTGGCTCGTGTCCCCACAACGCGAGCCGGCAATACTTTGGAGATATTGCGGACGATTAAATCTTCCGGTTGCAGTAATTCGGGCAGATCATAAAAATGGCGATGCTCGATTGATTTTTTTCGACGATCGAGCACCATCAACCGAGATTCATCGCGTTGGGCCAAGGGTTCTTGGGCGATCAACTCGGGGGGAAGTGTGTAATCGAGTAACTGGGAAAAAGAATCAGGGGAAGGCATACAAACTCATTCATCGTGTTCATCGGCACGCCAAAAACGGATATTCAGCCCGTTGAGGTCCACATCTTCTTTCAATTTGTCATCATTTTCTCGTTCGATGGTCAACCGCAAAAACGCCCAGATACAGGCCGATTCTCCCGAATGATCTTGCCCTCGAGAATCGACATCGGCTTCGATGAGCCACCGCCACGAACGCCGATCGCCGGTGTCTGTATCCGAGGCCTCTTCTTGCCAGCCTTTGAGGATTCGTTCGGCCATCGTCAGGGCATCTTGAAAGCCTTTGGAATCAGTAATGTGGCAATGCAGTTCGTCGGGTTCTTTGACAAATTCGACCCGTGGGAGTACACGAATTGAATCAAATAGTTTTTGCTCCAAAGTGGTGGCTCGCCAAGGTGATGCCAGCGAGATGGTCACCCCCGGAGCGTCAAACCGCAGACCATAAAGTTCTAGAATCATGGCAAGTATTGTAGAAAATGACCCATCTAAGGGGAACCAACTTTGACAAAGGGGAATTCTCTCCCTCTTTAACTGATGGATTCCATGTGCCCCTCTCTTCAGGTGCTTGATGATGCCCCTCTCTTCAGGTGCTTGATGATGCCCGCCCCCTTTTTTTATCTCTTGACAATTATGAGGGCTTGCCCTCAGGGGGGGGGGATTTGAGGATCGAGAGCATGTTTTTCTTATAGGCTTCCACCCCCGGTTGACCGTAAGGGTTAATCCCTAACAATCGTCCTTCGACCACGGTCGCCAACATGAGCATTTGCATGAGTTGCCCCATAGTATGCTCGGAAAGAACGGGGAGGATCAGGTTGGTCGTCGGTCGAGCGGCTTCCCAATAGGCCTGATTCGTGCCCACACAGGCAGCATAGAGAACGTCGGAAATGGTCTTGCGAGCGAGACTGTTCAGATCATCTTGATTATTATCGGCCATGCCGATGGGAATCGGGGCATGGCGTGGGGATTTCACGATCAGATTGTTCACCACTTTATCTCGAACCCCTTCCTGATGTTGTTGCCCGCGTGAGTGCAGATCACGAGTTTGCACAACCGTCAAAGGGGTGGGGCCGATCCCTTGTTTCCCGAGGGATTCTGCCAAAAGTTGATCGTACCACAAACCGAGTGATTCGAGTTTTTTCGACCAAACGGCCAAGACGCGGGTATTCTTCTTTTTCTCCGTAGCAAGCAGGTGATTCACGGCAGCATATTGGAGGACGGGGTTACGCTCAAAAGGTTCTTCTAAGAAACGTCGAGTCATGGTCGATGCCCCCAACAGCAGGGCCCGCACATCGATACCGACAATGGCAGCGGGGAGCAATCCAACGGCCGAGAAGACGCTAAATCGTCCGCCGACCCCGTCGGGGACATTCAAAATTTCCTCATCGGCGAATCCGTCTGCCTTGCACAGTTCGTAAAGTTTGCCCGATTTGCCAGTAATGGGAACGATTCGCTTCCGCAGTTTTTCCGAGCCATTTCCATAAAAGCGAGATAGTTCCGCCCGAATGATTCGGTAGGCCGCAGCCGTTTCGATGGTCCCTCCGGATTTAGAAATCACCACGGCGGCCCAGCGTTCATCTTGGATGTCGGGGTCAATGCAAGTGTTTTCCAATAGTTCTAACAGGTCTTGCAGGGCATCGTTATCAACATTGTTGCCTTCAAAATACAATCGGGGTTTGCCCATCCGCATTTTCTCGGGCAATTCGTTGTGGTAGGTATGGCAGAGCGCATCGAATAGGGCTTTCGCACCGAGATAAGACCCCCCAATCCCAAGGACCACCACACGCCCCGCCTCGGCACGCAATTTTTCTGCCGCTTTGAGAATCCGCCCAAGCTCGCTGTCATCCCCTTTCCGCCGATGTTTATCGAGCAATTTCGCTGGCAAATCGATAAAGCCGGCATCCAACGGCAGCATCTTCGCAGGGGGATTAGGCAATTCTCTTTCGCTGGCAACCTGTTGCCGTACTTCCATGAGCCTTTTCTTCAATCCATCGATGGCTTCTTGGCTGAGAAAATTTTGAGCCTGCAGTTCCGCCAAGGGAGTAAACGCATCGATCAGGGGGCAAAGACTCCCCTGATAATTAAACTCGATTGATTCGTCAGGTAGCTGCATGGAACCTCTCAGGTGACTACGCAAAATGATGGTTTCAATTTCGTTATATTACAAAAATGCCGCTCTCAAGTAAGAAAACTTCCCGATTCATAACCCGTTGAACTAGGGAACATTTGAGAAACCTCAAAGGCTGCACTTCGCTTGCCCATTACTCCAACTTGATTCAGCATACTTCCCCCGAAGAAATTGATGAGTTTCTCACTCTTTCTCGCTCTTTGGCCCGTGCCATTCTTCTATTCAAACAGCAACCGAACAGGGCAACTCCCGTCGATCCCTTTGAGATTCATTCAGCAAAGGAATTCGATTTGATATAATCGACTTTAGGGCAATATCCTCTTGGGAAAGGCTTACAATGTTAGTGGTCATGCAGGCGGGCGCGACTCCGGATCAGATCAATCGTGTGATCGAGGCCATCAAAGCATTATCTTTGACCCCGCATCCGTTACCGGGCGCAACGCGAACCGCGATTGGAATCACCGGCAATACAGGGGCAGTCGATTCACGTCGGTTGGAAGTTTTAGACGGCGTGAAAGAATGTATCCGCGTGACGAAACCCTATAAGCTGGCCAGCCGCGAAATGCATCCGGCCGATACCCTGATCTCCCTACCTCAAGGGACCATTGGTTCGGGTCATTTCACTTTGATTGCCGGTCCCTGTTCGGTCGAAAGTGAATCGCAAATTCAACAGACTGCCGAATTTTTGCTAGCCAACGGAGTGAAATATCTTCGAGCAGGTGCCTTCAAACCCAGAACCAGTCCTTATTCGTTTCAAGGGATGGGACTCGAAGGGCTTGAAATTTTCAAGCGGGTCCGAGCCAAAACGGGGATCGGCATCGTTTCGGAACTCATGGATACCGAATACACCGAAGCGCTGGTCGATGCGGTCGATATTATTCAAATCGGTGCGAGGAACATGCAGAACTTTTCGCTGCTGAAACGGGTCAGCAAAACCCGTAAGCCGGTTTTGCTCAAACGGGGTCTCAGCGCCACCTTGGAAGAGTTGCTCATGTCCGCAGAGTACATTATGTCCGGTGGGAATTATCAGGTGATTTTGTGCGAACGGGGTGTCCGAACCTTCTCGGATCACAGCCGCAATACTCTCGATTTGTCGATCATCCCTCCTCTCAAAACGGTCAGTCACCTCCCCATTTTCGTGGACCCCAGTCATGGCA
>JAOAAA010000171.1 GCA_026419115.1 Gemmataceae bacterium | reverse complement strand
ATCATTATTTGAATCTTCCATGATTGTTGCCTTTCCTGATTTGGATACGCTCCGATTGACCCTCATGAATGGGACAATCCCTGCTGAGGTTGCCACTAAGGAAACCACCGTATCAATCGGCCTGAACGGAACCTTATTGGTTGAAGGAGAGCTTTCTCGTTCCACCAATGCCGCGCTCAAACTATTCGATGTCAAAACCGTCCGTACTCATGGCGACAATCCTCAGAAGTATTTGTCTTGGTTTCAAATTCTTCCCGTTGTCAAATCGAAGGCTATTCCGGAATCGAATTCCAACTCGCCGATCTTATTTGAAATGTCCCACGAGACGTTCCCTTTGTTGGTCACCGAGATGATCCGCCTAGGGAACGATCGACAATCTTATCTCTCGGTCAAAGGCCGTAACGAGAATGACCCTCAGCGGGTCTTCCTCAAAGTTTATGGCCCCCCCTATTACACTCTTTTACGGGCGGTGGATCGCAACGCAGATAGTCCCCGCATCACGGCCTATACCGAGGTAGCTCCGCGTGTCTGGATTCAATATGGCTTTGAACATCCCTTGGCCAAGCAACTCCAGCCGGCGGAAGGTCAAATGCTGTTGCTTCGTCCGGAAAAGGACTGGGAGGTTCTCAAAGACGGACCTTTGGCCGATGTCTATGAGACATTGCAGTTCCAGTTGCCCAACGAGAAAATCGATTGGCAAGATTCCCCTCCTGCCGAAAAAATTCGGGTTCCACTTCGTCTGGTGGCAGGAAATGCCACCGATACCCCTGAATTGTGGGTTCTTGGCAAAAATGGCGTCGATCAACTGGATGCCTTTGTTCGGGATACCGATGAAAAATTCCTGTCCCAATTGATGTTCGCCATCATCGATTCCGGTCCCAATTCTTCCCAAGTGGTTTTGCGAACTCGTAAAGGAAAAATTAGCTCGCGATTGCAGCTCGAATTTGAAGGGGCCGTGGGGTTTCGACCTTTCTGGAAGATCGAGAACCTTTATCTACCAGTTGCCTCAAGATTGATGCCCACCCTGCGACGAGATACCGTTCGGCAACTACTGGCCGAGGATGTTGACAAGATCGTTTGGTTATTACCCAAGGGGGATTTTCGTAAAGGTCAGGGAGAATTTATCCCACAATCCATATCGGAATCGAGTTTTCGACCTTTGGAAGATTGGGTGGATTATGTGATCGATCGAGATCATAAAGTCCTTTCGGCTTGGGTGCAGGCGACCCAATTCCAATTCGATACCTTCGACTGCCGAGAACTTCGTAGCTCGGGAAGTGGTCCGAAAAGCCCCCCCCCCGATCAACGGTCTCCCAAAAAACGCTCTGGCGAAGAGGAGAATGGCGAAACCACGAAAAAAACCAAATCTCGTATCAAGATCGATACACCCAACGAGAACCCATTCGTGGCCCCGATCCCTGCGAAGTCAGCAGAATTGTTGGCTCAACGTCAGAAGCTCGAAAATGAATTCTTGGCCCTTGAGGGTGGGTTAGATCATCCCACCCGACTGAGCTACTGGCCTCAACTGGCCCTTGTGAATGCAGCACTCAAGGAACGCAGCGAAGCGACGATCTGCTGGTTAAACTATCTCTGGAACACTCAAACCCATTTCCGTGAGGCCGCTTGGAATTGGTTGAAAAACGAAGACCCCAACGCCAGTGAGATTCCCACCCTTGCGGAGTTTGATACTTTATTGAATCATCCGAATCGCTCCTTTGAAGATTCCCGTGCCTTGGCGGCTCGAATTCTTTATGCCAGCCTGCTAAATCCCGTTCCAGAGGCATTGAAACAACGGCTTCCCCAATTACGGGCCGCCATTGAAGCATCCGAAGAGAACTTGCCCATCCGAGCCGTTTGGTTGACATGGACGGCTCTTGTACGCCTCGGAGGAAGCGAGGATGTTCTGGGGCTGGCTCGGGTGCGTGACCGAATTTTGCAACGCATTCTGGAGAAAGGCCTGAATCACGAGAAGGAATTGATTGGTTTTCTTCGTTTCGATGGTGACCGCAATTCGGAACGGCTTCGCCAGATTCGCCATCAAGTACAACGAATCCATAGCCTCGCTCGCGAGTGGAATCTCAACAACATCGATGAGAAGAAAGATGATGCCCGCGTGAATCTCCCTTATGTCGATCTGATGTTTGCTTTCGCTCTGGCCAAATTAGGCGAAGTCAACCTTGCTCGGGAACTGATACATAAGGCGAGCGAAAGTATGCCTCGGCTGGGCAATAAAGTGGACCCTGCTCATGATTGGCTTTTGAAAGCATTTACTTTCCGCATCGAAAAAGCCATCGAGGGGAAACCTCATGATGGGCCATTTCCTCAAGAGTTGTTAGCGAAATTGGAAACCATGGATTCCACCCGCAATAACAACGCCAGCTGGAAATACATTATCGATCGTTTCCGAAGTATCTCCGAAGTGCTTGATCCCCATGAGAAATATGACCCCTATTCTGAATGGAAAAAATCGGGCAACCCTTTGCAAAAAGCCTTGGTCGAAATTGGTAAAATTAAAAATCCCCTAACTCGTGAGCTTGAGATCAAAGCGATCTATGATCAGCAAAAAACACCCGAAAATCGGATGTTAGTTCTCGCGGAGTGTATTCCCTTGTCTAGTTTGTGTGGTCGAGATTTTGCCATAAGTCTGATTGAAAAAGTTCCCCCGCTGCTCAAAGAACTTAACACCAAATTAACCGATGTCGAAGTATTGAAGCATTCCGAAAAACAAATTACCTTATTTGAAAAGGCCCTCTTCTATAGTGGCCATTACGATGCGCGGGAACTGACGGCAGATATCTTTGAACGATTCTTGGAATATATCACTCTCCGCTCTGGTCAACAACGAGCCGACGCGATCTCCAAAGTCGCCCGCAAATGTTTGCGAAGTTTACGTCGTTTAGACCTTAAGTCAGAGATCGATCGTTTCCTTAGCCAAGTAACTCACCTGATTCTTCAAGGACATTCTTTAGAAACGCTGAGTCTCAAAGAGGGGAGCGACTGGCCAGCAACGATTGTTTCGCTGGTCAACCTCGCCGAAGGGTGGATGTACTTTGGAGAAATGCAAAAAGCAACCCCCTACCTCAATTTGGCTCGTGGGGTTATCCTCCAAAACGCTAAGAAGAAAATTCAACAACCTGCCCAAGCGATTCCTGCCCAGAAAATTTGCGATATTGCCGCAGCCTACGCTTCGGCATTGATCAATGCTCCGGTAGATGAAGCCTTGGGTCGCATCGAGGAACTGTTCAAAATCCTTGAGAAAGTACCCAATCGTTACACCACCAACAGCCACTTCTCTCGATTTCATTTGCAAGTGATCGAAGCGGTTGTCACCTCTCTTGTGGGAGAAAATATGACCTTAGGGGAAGGTGGAAAACGCTGGCTGGACGAGGATGAGTATTTAGTGCGGCGACGTATTCATTCGGAAATGCGAGAACTTTTGGCCTCGCATGGCCTGTAAAATCACAACATGAAGCGATTCCTTCTCGCAACCGATGCTTGGTTCCCACAAGTGAATGGGGTGGTTCGCACTTGGGATACGACCCTGAAGCAATTCCACAAACGCGGCATCGAAACCTTTGTCATTCACCCGCAGCTTTTTCGGGGCTTTCCCACCCCGTTTTATCCGGAAATTCGCCTTGCTTGCGTGGGTTCCTCTGCGATTACTCAATACGTTGGCGACTTTCAACCCGATGCGATCCACATCGCCACCGAAGGCCCCATCGGGTTGGCCACGCGGTTTCATTGCACGCGCAATCGGTATCGATTTTCGACCTCGTATCATACTAAATTTCCCGAATACCTTTACCAGTTCCTCCGAATCCCGACCTCGTGGAGTTATCGATATTTGCGCTGGTTCCACAGGGGGGCTTCGGCCACCTGTGTCGCGACCCCTTCCCTCGAAAAGGAACTTATCGCACAACAATTTACCAATCTCAAGCGTTGGTCACGCGGGGTCGATCTCGATCTTTTTCAACCGAGCATCGGCCCTTTTCGTTTTCCCAAACCGGTGCTTTTGTATGTCGGTCGCGTCTCGATCGAGAAGGGGATCGAAGATTTTCTCAAGCTCGACATTGCAGGGACCAAAGTCATCGTAGGGGACGGACCAGCACGAGCTTCTCTGGAAAAAAAATATCCTCAAGCGGTCTTTCTCGGGTATCGGAAAGGGAAGCAATTGGCAGAGGTTTATCAATCGGCCGATGTGTTTGTTTTTCCCAGTAAAACTGATACCTTTGGTTTGGTCATGATCGAGGCGTTAGCCTGTGGGGTTCCCGTAGCGGCCTATCCCGTTGTTGGACCGATTGACATCATTACCGAACCCAAAATCGGCGTTCTCCACAATAACCTTCACGAAGCGATCCAACAAACACTAGCCACGGCCGACCGCAACGCCTGCATCGAACATGGCCGAAAATTCACTTGGGAACGATGCACCGACCAACTTCTTCAAGCACTGGTTCCCATCAAATCGTAGGTGGGTGGGGCTGTCTGCCCGATTGATAATGAATCATGGGGAAGAACTTCTTCAAGCACTGGTTCCCATCAAATCGTAGGGGCTTCTCCCTTCCGATTGACGGCATCATAATGAAAAAGAAGAAATGAGCTTTTCAATGATCAGACGGGGATTCTCGGCAGGAATCTCCATTCAGCGAGTGAGCAAAGAAAGGCTTTCTGCAAGACCTGTAATACTCCCTTCCGACCAATTCAACACCAAAGTTTGAGGGAACACCCCCAAAGCAATCGCAAGGAGCAACAAGGTCAGTAGGATAATCGCCTCGCGTAGTGAAAGGTCGGGATAATGGGCGGTATTGGGATTGGTTCCCAAGAAAACTCGTTGCCAAGCCCAGAGCAAATATCCCGCAGTGAGAACCGTAGACAAAATTGCCAAGATGGTCAGAAGAGGGGAAAATTTCCACGCACCCAAAACCACCAGCAATTCCCCTACGAAGCCACACAATCCCGGTAACCCCATGCTGGCAAAGAACAGCAACAGGGCCACTCCCCCGAAAAAGGGCATTGATGCCCATAATCCCCCTAAACCATTAAGGTCACGATGATGAGCGCGTTCGTAAACCACCCCCACGATGAAGAACATCGCCGCGGAGGTAATGCCATGGGCAATCATTTGATAGACGGCCCCATTCATGGCCCAAGCCCAATACTGCCATGCCCCCCCCCCAGTCCACGCTCCCAGCCCTAAAATCACATACCCCATGTGACTAATCGAAGAATATGCCAACAATCGTTTGAAATCGGTTTGTCCAAGGCAAACCAAGGCGCCATAGATGATGGCAAACGCTCCAAGGCCAGCAATCCACCCCGAAAGTTCGTGAGCAGCATAAGGACAAATAGGATAAGCAATCCGGAAAATCCCATAGCCACCTAATTTGAGCAGGACACCGGCGAGGATCATACTAATAGGGGTGGGAGCTTCAACGTGAGCATCCGGCAACCAAGAATGTAAAGGGATTAAAGGTACCTTAATCGCAAAACCGACAAACAACAAGATAAAGATTAGATATTGATACGATGATTTATAGATTGGATCATCTGCTCGGCGAGATTTCGCCTCCCCAGTGGAGACCTCTCTGCCGAGGAGTTCAATCTGTCCATCAGGTCGAGGTTTGGGGTCCCAACGAGGGGTTCTCGCACCTTCCGATTTGGGTTTCGCTGCAATCCGATGGGCCTGCCCCGTCAATTCTAACATCGCCACTTGGCCGACCCGTTGCAGCACGGGGATACTGAAGGTCCGCATCGATCGGGCATCGCTTTCCACCAGATTTGGCGATTCTCGTTTGCGAATCGCTGCCGTGGTGTCTACCATCGATTTATCGAAATAATCTCGCACCTCGACAAAGGAGAGCAGAATAATAGCCACTAAGAGCAAGACACTCCCCACAAGGGTGTAAATCACAAATTTCATGGCGGCATATTTCCGCCTTGCCCCCCCCCATAAGCCAATGAGGAAATACATGGGGATCAGCATCACTTCATAGAAGACGTAAAACAAGAATAAATCGAGGGCATGAAAAACCCCGAGCACCCCTGTTTCCAAAATCAGCAGAAAGGCAAAATAAACTCGGATGTTCTCTTGGATCGACCAACTCGCAAGAACCGAAACCACGAAAATAATCGTCGTTAAAACAATCAAAGGCAAGCTGAGACCATCGACCCCGATTTCGTAGTTGATGTTAAACTTTTCCACCCAAGGGACCGAAGCATAACAATCGTATCCTTCCCGAGAACCGGGCAATTCCAGCGAAGCCCTGCGAGCAGCCTCATCAACCCGAGCTTCTAACAAACTCGAATGATCGTTCAGGGTTTTTGGCCCCCGATGAAAATCGAGCCGATTGTAGTAATCCACCAAAAGAATCAGGCTCAGAATGAGAGTCACCACCGAACCGGTCAGGGCAAACCAGCGAGTGAATTCGAGCCAACTTTTGGGAAGGAGTAGGCAACCCAACCCAAAGGCCGCGGGGGCGAATATCAATGCGGACATCAGGATTAAGTCGTGTTCGTACATAAACACCACAACAGAAAAAGGTCACGGTCTACTATTGTCTACAAATTTTGACGGAATTATCAAAGGGACAATCAGAACGAAATCGAATCGATCTGGGTGGGCGGGTGGGCCGTTGGCATTTAAGGAATGCCCCTTACTTGACTTGCTTATCGGCCCAATCGAGAAAGGCTTGCCAATCTTCCCGATTCATAGAATGTTTCCCTGCCCGAAGGAAATAGCCTAAACGTGTGTTGATCAATTGACCCAACTCGGGGGGCTTTTCCGCTTTGATCCCTTCGACTTTCAAAAATTCATAAACTGAATTGGCCCCCCGCAAAACCTCGAATTGGCCATTCGGATTCGCCCAAGTATCTTCGACCGCATTCGAGAACAAAACCGGTCGCGGGGCACACAAAGCGACAAGACCGTTCTGATCAAACGGGAGCTTGGTCGGATCATTGTTAAACTGTTTGAAATTCTGGTTGAACCAATGGGGGAAACGATCGTTGATTTGCTTGACACTTTCCCCGACGGTACCGCGACTGGGTGCCGTGCCACCACAACCAGCTTGATGAGGAATCGCCGCTGCAATCCGATCATCGGTGGCGGCCGCGAGCAATGCCGTTTTCCCTAATCGAGAATGGCCTACGACAATGATTTTCTTCGCATCGATCGCTTTATCCGTAACGAGATAATCCACCGCCCGATGAATCCCCCACGCCCAGCAAGCGATGGTCGCGGTTTGGAGTTTCGGGTCCAAAAAAGGTCGGATGCCTCCTCGAACATCGTTTCGATCGGGGTCAATATCCCCGTTATAAAAGACGGCCAAGCCGTAGCCCCGTTCAACAATCAGATCGGGATTCCATGTGGCTTTTTCTGTTCCCCGATTCTCTTCCGATGCCTTGTTATCCTTCACTCCCTTTCGTCCGGGATATTGCCAAACATCCGATAAGCGAACTTTCGGATCATCGACGATGGCATGATTCCCACAAAAGGCGGCTCCCACGAATGTGGGTACGGGTCCTTTGGCTTGCGCGGGAGTGATCACCAGCAAGTATATCGGATGATCTTTGAATCCCACATCCAAAGCAATCT
>JAOAAA010000170.1 GCA_026419115.1 Gemmataceae bacterium | reverse complement strand
GAATAAAGGCGCCAAAATCTTCCAGACATTGACGGGCTAAATTCCCCCGATCAAGATTGGGGAGCTGTTTATTTAAGGCATCTTCGACTTCGTTGCAAAGGTTGTGGTGCCAAGTGACCAAGATGGAGATACCAGGGGCATGCTCTGCCTGAGCAATCATATCCAAGGCAACAAAGCTCGGTTGAGCGGATTCATCGGCAATGACCATCACCTCGCTGGGGCCGGCAATACAATCGATAGCCACAGTCCCAAAGACGTGTTTCTTCGCCAAGGCCACATACGAATTTCCGGGGCCGACAATCATATCCACATTGGGGATTCCTTCAACCCCGTAGGCCAAAGCAGCGATCGCTTGTGCCCCCCCCATGCGGTAGACTTCTTTGACCCCCAGCATGTGACAGATCGCCAGCATATCCTTGTTGTAAGCTCCATTGGGGGTGGGGGGCATCACCACAACAATTTCGGGAACTTCGGCGGCCTGAGCAGGAATCACCGTCATCAAAAGACTCGAAGGATAAGCGGCCGCCCCACCAGGGCTATGAACGCCGACCCGTCGCAAAGGTCGGTGTCGCACCTGTAATTCGTAATGCTCCGAGACGGGCAAGAGAGCATCCTTGTTGAGCAAACCCACTTGAAATTCAAAGATGTTGTCTCGAATCCGACGGATCATCGAAAGGAAATTCGGATCCGCCTCGGCATAGGCTTGGGCCATTTCCTCGGGGGTGACCCGTATGTTTTTTGCGGTCAGTTTGACCTTATCGAATGCCTCGGTATAATGAAGTACCGAAGCTAAACCCTTGTTTTTAACGTCGTTGCAAACGCGCTCAACCACTTGGGTTGGAGTTAACGCTTCTTTGAAAACTGCTTGAGTGAGTTTTTTGGCAGCAGGAGTAACGACATTGGCGAGATTTTCTGATTGAGCTTGGAGAGCCGCCAACTGCTTGGCTGCATTCGCTCCCGAACAATCAATCCGGCGAATCTTAATGCTCGGCATTTCCTTGACCTACGGCAACCATTTCAGATTGCCCAAGTATGGAATTTGGGTTGTTGTTAATTATGAGTGGACGAACTTCCCCATCTAGTATACAAAATCACATGCTTTGTTACAACCTCCGAATCCTCAGATCGGGCAGAATTATTCCATCTGAGCTAAAAATTTGCATAAAACGTCCAAAACGTCCACATTAAGAACAACGGAGGGTCTTCCGGAAACCGGAAAAGCGATCTGGAGAGAGAAAGTCGATCAGTCGGGCCAGTCCGAAACTTCGTTCCCCGCACGGGTGGCAAGAGTCTGAAGCAAAGCGGCCGCTCGATAGGGGATAAAATGAACGGCGCCGTCGGCAGCCAAGAAGTTAGAACCGCTTAAATGTTCGCTCCAAAAATGGAAGGTATCGCATTTGTTGTCCCGTTGCCCTTTCTGATAGGGGAAAGGGCCTCGTGGACACATCGGATAGAAAAACCCCCGATTAATTTGCCGAATCGCTAACCAACCTTCGAGTGCTCCATAAAAATCGGCACCCACACCCGCATACCACCAAGCGAATTCTCCTTCGGGATCGGGAGGGCGCTCGCCTACGGCAAGGGTGTGACTTAGCCCGTCGGTGATGGCAGAGAAACTGATTTTGGAATCGTAAAACAAAACCCCGTCCTCGTAAAAATCGCCCCCAACACCAATATAAGAAGTGATGGAATACTTTTTCCCAAACCATGTGATCACTTTCACAGTTTCGCTTGGGCACAAAAAGGCGGGCACAATCGTTGTGCGCGTTTGAGCATGAACCTCTTCGTCAAAATCTTTGTTGACTTTGAAATGGTCAACCGCCTGTTGATAAAGTTCGTGATGTTCTAACCAAGGAAGAATTTGGCACGTCCAAGTCATGTAAGGATACGGATCAGCCTTGATAGAAGAACGTGTTCCAGCAGGCAAGACTCCGTGTTGTTGGTGATACCCATGCAAGGCCAAACCAATTTGCCTTAAATTGTTGGAGCAAGCCGTGCGATTCGCCCGATCGCGTATCTTACCGATCGCAGGCAAGAGTAGCCCCAGTAACACCGCAATGATGGCAATCGAAACTAAAATTTCGATCAAAGAGAAGGCCTGTCGTCGAAAAGGGTTCATGATGTTTTATCCTTGGTGCGTTTGCGTAAAAGGTAGAAAACCAAGTTGAACAGTGTGAGTAAAGCCAAGGCTGCGACTCCCCACCACAAGTATCGAGACCAACGAGATTTGGGTTCTTTCAGTGCCGTGTCTTGAATTGCATGTTGTCCTGTTGTTATTTGAGATTCAAGCTCTTTCTCTAACATTGAAATGATTTTGGGCAAATCAGAAGGTTTGACGTTCTCGGGACGACGAAACTTGATGCGAGGGCCTTCTGTTCCCGAATCGGTCCCGATCAAACATCCTGCGGGTACCGGTATCGAAAGGTCTTCCTCACTCGGGTCTTTGTCATATTCAAGTTTCGTGACATGGAACAACAGAAAACCACAGGCTCCGGTCTCATCGGGACTTCGATTTTCTGGTTCAAGGATAACAACTTTCATCGGGAAATACTTCCCTTTTGCAACTTTCTTTGATTCCAAGACAGCCGTGACGGTGCCAAGTCTTGGATTATTGGGATCGAAAGAACCAACAGCATCATGCCCCACTTTGAGATGAATAATGAGTTTGATGGGTAAATAACCTTGAGCGGGATCAAAATAAATATCATATCGTTTAAAATTGGATTCGAGATGGAGGTGGATCGACTCGTTTAACGGTGGCCATTCTAATGGAACTTTTTCGATTGTTCCTATCATCTTTTTTTCTGAAAGCGATTTCTTCAAATAATGAGGGTCACCATTTCTTCCCTGAGTCAAAGCTCCAAAAAGATTATCTGGGCAAGGGTATTTTTTATCTCGTTTTTCAATACCTTTCAGGCCGGAAACACAAGCGTACCCCCTCAAACCCAAATTGGCATCAAAATCCATTGAACCTTGATTCGACCGAACATAATTGTCAGGAAACCCCCAATTCAGTATTTGAGATGGATTGACTTTGTGATAAGCGAATTCATCAGATTTTTTCGAGGCTTTTATTTTCACTTTAGGTGTAATCGATTCTTGCATCAGAATCTCTCTGCCATTCGAGATTGCTCCTTGGCCCACCTCATATTCACAGGTATAACGAGGGAAAAAATTTGTCTGTTGTTCGATCAGAAGATCAACAAAATCTTCAATAGTTTTCGGTTCTTTTGCAAAGATATTTTTATTCTGACTCAATGTCAGTATGGTAAACATTGCAAAACCCAAAAGAAACTTGTTCATGAGACCGACCTTTAATATGAGAAAATTTCAAAAATAGAGTGAATAAATAACTGTGATTAATCATAATCGGGAAGACAAACATAACCTGGTCCCAATGCAGCAGCATTGACATTACAGTAGACCACAGTTACCTTTCCACGGCATTCGGCCCCCTTCATCTCACCATCATAAATTGTATAGCATTCGGCTTTTGCTACGTTGATTGACTGAAACTGAGTACATCCATCAGGTATCTCAATTGGTGATGACGGTTGAAAGGTCTTGCAATAACCAACTGCGAGTTGTTGAATCAACTTAATTCCTCCAACCCCTCCACATACGGTTGGATGCAGCTTTGCCTCTATGCAGATATCGTTAGGAAGAGCGAAACATTTGAAATTAGTACGTTGACAATTTTTGTAGCCGTAGTAAGAACCTACTCCCTCTGGGGAAGTCCAGTCGTGACGTTTTTCCTTGCCAGCATACACACGCTTCATTCTGAGAGATTCATCTGAACTGGCAAGGATGATTACAACCAACGTAATTAAGTTCACACTCACCAACCTTCTCATGATGTTTTCTCCTTGGTGCGTTTGCGTAAGAGGTAGAAAACCAAGTTGAGTAGTGTGAGTAAAGCCAAGGCTGCGACTCCCCACCACAAGTATCGAGACCACTTGGGCTTCGGCGGAATAAGAGCAGTATCTTGGATGGCCGATCGACCGGTCTTCTCGAGAGAGTCTCTTTCTTTTTCGAGCATAGATATAATCTGAGGCAAATCAGAAGGTTTGACGTTCTCGGGACGACGAAACTTGATGTAGGGGCCTTCTGTGCCCGAATCGGTCCCGATCAAACATCCTGCGGGTACCGGTATCGAAAGGTCTTCCTCACTCGGGTCTTTGTCCACTTCTAATTTTATTGTTTTGTGAAGCATAACAAGACAACGTCCCGATTCGTCAGAAGCTCGATCTATCAACCCAAGGGTCATTACTTTTGTTGGGAAAAAACGTCCATTTGAAAATTCCTTAGATTCAAGAAGAACGGTGGTAATAGCTAATCTGGGATTTGATGGATCGAATGGACCGTAAGCATCGGCACCTAGTTTCAATTTTGTGGAAACTTTAACAGGTAAATATCCTTGTGCAGGGTCCATGAAAATATCTAATTCTAAGGAATCAGCAATTAGTCGAAGATGAATAGCCTGTTGCACGGCAGGCCATTCCAGTTGAACTTTTTGAAGAGAAGCTACTGCATTATTATTCTTTAACCATTTTAGATACTCTTCCGGATCACAATGGTACTCATTTGAAAAGGCTGTGTAATAACGATCGGGTTGAGGGATACCTTCCATACGGCGTGGGATACCTGAGACTCCGGATACTCGGGCATAACCTGCTATTCCCAATTTGTTCGTGAAAAAAAAACATGCATTTTTAGTGCGGACATAGTTACCCCGATGACCTGGTACTGAATCCGTGATTTCTTCGATCGATTTGAGCACGTAATCATCCTTTTTTTTACTGGCTTTCATCTTCATCGATTTTGGGAAAGTTTCCCGAGTGAGAGCTTCTCTCCCGTTAGGAACTACGGAACTGCTGACTTCAAATTCGCATGTGTATTTGGGAAACCATTTGTTCTGTTGTTCTATTAAGAGCTGAATTGCCTCTTCTGGAGTTTTCGGTTCTGCTGCAAAACTAGCTCCAATTTTCATATAAAATTGAAAAATTACAATCGCCAAGATCATCCAAAATTTATTCATTGATAAATCTCCTATAAATGATGAAATAATCCATTTGATAAATTACAAGAAAATCAATTGTAACCCGGAACGCAAGTCCAAATAGAACCAGACATCGAGTTATAAAAACACTTGACTTCTGCAAGTGGTATTAAACAATCCGGCTGTGTTTTCCCAAATACAAGGCGGTATACTAAGTAACATTCTGCAAGCGCGATCGTGATTGAATCATATCTAACACATCCTTCCGTTACTTCTCCAATTGGGTCTGGTACACCACAAAAAACCAATAGGGAGTTGCTCCCACATTCTAATCCCATTTGGTGGTAAAGGCATATATTGACAAACAGTTGGATGATCAGCCGCTTTCACACAATCAAAAAGCGGTAAATTGTAACATTTCAGATTGGTTTTACGGCAGTTTTTGTCTTCCATTTTGCTTTTTCCTGAATACTCAACCCAATTAGGCAACATTTTAGCTTGCACGGGTTTGACAAGGGGTTGGGTACTCATATAGGTGAAAAGAATCACCAGTAGCAGTAGTAGCCATAGACTCACCAACCTTCTCATGATGTTTTCTCCTAATAAGTAAGGTTTTATGGTGCCGTTACAGCTATCGTAATCTGCTCTTTCAATTCGGTCTCGAATCTCATTATTCGAGACTTCATAGGCTTCGTTAAGTGAATTGACAGCTTTCTGAACCCGATTCTGATACTCAAATTCGATAGTTTCGATCTCCGATTCTACGAGAATCGGTGTAGTTATGTGATGTTCAAACGAAGGTACCACTTGATTGATTGATTGATTGATTGAGAGCGAGAGGTGCGGTTTTGTTCATGGACTTCCACCCAGATCGCACAAACCGTAACGATTCCTAAAAGGAGAAGGGAAATCGAGAAGGATGATTTGAGAGCGACCATACAAAATAGATTTGAGTAAGTTTCTTCAAAATTTACCTTTCTGTAACAAAACGAGCAAAGCCAGTCAACAGGAACAATGGAATTTTTACAAAAATTGCCAAGGTCTCGGGTTATCTCAGACCCTTTTTCTTTTTTTGGGCGTTTTTTCTTCCCCGCATTCCCTTCCGGAAAAAAATCGTCAAATTCAGGCCACACGCCACTAGCAAAATTCGTATCGATTCGTAGATTACCTTTTCTTACTTCTCTCACCAGATTAGGTGGGCATCTTTCACCCTTGAGGGGTGCAATTATGTATTTGGTTGTTGCGTAACGACTTAGGAGGTCCGGCGTGGCCGTTGTTCAAGTGAAAGAACTACTCGATGCCGGTGTTCAATACGGACACCGTGCCTCGCGATGGAATCCCAAAATGCGTCCGTATATCTACGGGAAACGCAATCTCATCCACATTATTGATCTGCGAGAAACGGTTCGCGGCCTGCTTCGCGCTCACCGCTATCTCTCGCAAGTCGCAGCTCGGGGCGGCTTGGTTCTGTTTGTCGGAACGAAACGTCAAGCCAAAGAAATCATCGAGCGTGAAGCCAAACGGGCCGGTATGCCCTACGTCTCGGAACGCTGGTTAGGTGGCACCCTGACCAATTACCGAACCATTCGCAACCGCCTCAAACGACTCGAAGAACTCGAAGCGATGTGGCTGGCCGCCGGCGATAATCCCAACCGGATCGACATGGACGCTTACATGAACAGCCTGATGGGGGAAAACGGCCGCCTCGATATTCACAAAGCACCTCCTAGCGCCAACATCCATACCTTCTCGAAAAAGATGGTCTCCTCGCTGTCTCGGGAATTGGCCAAAATTCGTCGAAACCTGCAAGGGATTCGTGAAATGAAACGCCTCCCCGATGCCCTCGTGGTCATCGATCCGAAAAAAGAACATATTGCCGTGAAAGAAGCCAAACGTATGGGCGTCCCCACGGTCGCTTTGATCGACACCGATAGCGATCCCGATACGATTGATCTTCCGATCCCCGGCAACGATGACTCGATCCGCTCGATCGAAGTGGTCCTCGGTAAAGCAGCCGATGCGATTCTCGAAGGTCGAGCCGCTGCCTCGGCCTCGAAAGCAGAACAATCGAACGAAGAGGGCCAAGGACGGGGACGCCGTGACCGTCGCGACAACCGCAATCGGGATGGCCGCGAGAATCGCGACCAAAATGAACCCAATTCTGCTCCGGAAGGTCGATAAAGGAGTTCCTAACAGGAGAGTACTATGTCTAACATCACTGCCGCTGCGGTCAACGAACTTCGGAAGCGAACCGACTTACCGATGATGGAATGCAAAAACGCCCTCGTCGAAACCGGAGGCGATCTCGAAAAAGCCGTGGTGCTGCTCCGCACCCGCTTCAGCAAGGTCGCTGGCAAACGGGCCGAGAACGAAACCGCAGAAGGAAGAATTGGTATTTATTTCGATTCCGCCGCAGGAATCGCCGCAGTTGTTGAATTACGTTGTGAATCGGCCCCCGTTGCCAAAAGCGATCAATTCGTTGCCTTGGCCAACGATCTAGCGAAACACATTGCCCAAAATAATCCGGCCAACGTCGAAGCCTTGTTGAGTTCTCCCTTCGGTTCTGGTACCGTCACCGATCGGATTAACGAAGCGATTGGTCTGCTTCGCGAGAACATGAAGGTGCAACGCTTCACTCGTTTGACGGGGGGTTCGTTTGGCTCGTATGTTCACCATGATGGTTCCCTCGGGGTTCTCGTTCAAGTCACCGGTGCCAATGCCAACCCTGACCTCTTGAAGGATGTGTGCATGCACATTGCCGCTTCTTCAC
>JAOAAA010000016.1 GCA_026419115.1 Gemmataceae bacterium | reverse complement strand
CTCCGAAGAACAACCCTTCGGCCGGAGCGCCTTCTCCGAAGGTCAATCCTCCTGCGGAAACGAAACCGGAACCCCGACCGATTCTCCCAGCGCCGGGGCCACGTCTTGATCCCTCGGGACGGATCATTCCTCAATCGGGTCCCCCAGCGGTTGTTCCTCCCAAGAGCGACCCCACGCCCGCTCCGGCTCCAGCACCGAAAATCAATCCTGCACCGGCTCCGGCGCCCAAAACGAATCCGGCTCCGGCGCCCGCTCCCAATCCAGCGCCAGCGCCTGCTCCTAAAGCGAATCCCGCTCCGGCGCCCAAAACGAATCCGGCGCCCAAAACGAATCCGGCTCCAGCGCCCGCACCTGCGCCTTCTCCGGCGCCCAAAACGAATCCGGCTCCAGCGCCCGCGCCCAATCCAGCGCCAGCGCCTGCTCCTAAAGCGAATCCCGCTCCGGCTCCTGCGCCTGCGCCTGCTCCTAAAGCGAATCCCGCTCCGGCTCCTGCGCCTGCACCTGCGCCGACACCAGCTCCCACCCCAAAAGTGAATCCTTCACCTGCACCCGCACCTAAAGCGAATCCTGCACCCGCACCAGCGCCCGCTCCGGCCCCGAAAGCCAATCCTCCCGCGCCGGCTCCAGCTCCTAAAGCAAAAGAGAAGGACAAGAAGCAATAAGCCCAACCTTGATTGAGGATTGAGAAGGTTTCCGCACAAGATTTTTCTGATCGAGATCAGAACGATAAATCGTATCTTAAAAGCGATAAATCGTATGTTAAAAGGGTGATTTTCGTTGTTATCTTGGTTGGGGTCTGTATGCCAAAATTAGTTGTGGGTTCTTTCAACAATAAAAAGCTCGTCGAATTGCACGATCTTTTGGGAGACCTTGGAATAGAACTTGTCAATCTTTCGGGGTATCCCTCGATCAAAGAGGTCGATGAAACCGGTACCACTTTCGTTGAGAATGCCAATCTGAAAGCATCGCAATACGCCAAACAAGTGAACGAGTATGTTTTGGCGGAAGATAGTGGACTGGTCGTCCCGATACTGAACGGCGAACCGGGGGTTTTTTCTGCAAGATATGCGGGGACTCATGGCGATGATCAGGCCAATAATAGGAAGTTATTGGAACGACTAGGCGATACTCCCGATCCTCAAAGAGAAGCCTACTACGTTTGTGTTGCCAGTTTAGCGGCTCCCAATGGTGAAATCGTTGCCACCACCGAAGGCCGTTGTTGGGGCAGGATTGTTCGTGAGCCTCGGGGAACAGGAGGATTTGGATACGACCCACTTTTTGAAGTCATCGAATTTCACAAAACCTTCGGTGAATTATCGCTACGGGTTAAACAAGCCCTCAGTCATCGTGCCCGCGCCATCGTAAAATTACGGCCCATCTTGGTTCGAGTCTTTTCCCAATCGAATGCCTGAAAAGCAAGAGGATTCGGGCAGAAAGTGATGTTGAGGTAATCCAGAATACTTGTGTTGCTCTTTCGTAGGACATATCTTAATGATCTCGTTTTGCACGAAGAAATAACGAGTGGGCTGAACAAGGAAAACAATTGCACAAATAAAACTCGATCCAGAAACCTGAAGCAAAAACCCTATGAATGAACCGATTTCGATTTCCACTTGGTCCTTTGGAATCATCGCGGCCCGTGCCGTGGTCAAAGCGTTTCGGGAAGGCAAAAGCGTTCTCGATGCGGTGATAGCAGGGGCACAAGCCGTAGAAGATGATCCCTCAGTGACCTCGGTCGGTTACGGGGGTTTAGGAAATAGTATCGGTACGGTCTCACTGGATGCCGCAGTGATGGATGGTAAGACTTTGGATTGCGGAGCTGTGGCAGGAGTCGAAAATATCCGGCATGTGGCTTCCTTAGCGAAACTCGTTGCAGAAAAAACCCCTCATATTTTGCTCGTGGGGAAAGGGGCCGAATGGTTTGCCTTACAAAACGGTTATCCTTTGCAAACCTTGTTGACCCCTGAGACGGTCGCTTTATGGGAGAAAAATGCCCATCAAATGAAGGTCGCTGAACCTTGGACGCATGACACCGTAACGGTTCTGGGTCGCGATGCTCAAGGAAATTTAGCAGGGGCCTGTACCACCTCCGGGTTATCCTACAAATTGCCCGGACGTGTCGGGGATAGTCCCATTATTGGCTCGGGGTTGTATGTTGATAATGAAGCCGGTGCCGCCGGTGCTACGGGTGTGGGGGAAGAGATCATTCGGATTGTCGGGGCACAATTCATGGTCGAGCAAATGCGTCAGGGGAAAACAGCCCAAGAAGCCTGTGAATTAGCGGCGAAACGTCATCATATCACGGCAAAGCGACGGGGCAAAACGCCGGTTTCAGTGGCCTTTATTGCGATTGATCGGGAGGGATCGGTTGGGGCGGCCGTCACCACACACTCGGCCCAGTTTCAATATGCCGTTACTCGAGGAGAGCAAATTGAGATGTTTCAAGGGAAGGTCGTCATCGAGGGTTAAGCGAGAGCGAATCGTATTTTCGATTGGGGTTGAATGGCAAAGGTTTTTCGTAGAAGGATTACTCCCCTTGAGAGGTCGATGAAGTCGATGAGTTTGATGAGGTCGATTCGGCATCGTCGAGTTTGGGTCGAGCGCCCCAGAGTTGTTCGATCTCGTCGCGGTTGAGTTCCTCGCGTTCGAGAAGGGCTTGAGTCAAAAGCTCCAGTTGGTGACGATATTTAATGACGAGATTTTTGGCTCGCTCTTCGGCCTCGCGGAGAATCCGTTGTACCTCTTGATCAATGATCTGTGCGGTCCCTTCGGAAAAATCACGGGATTCGTGAATCTCCTTTCCGAGGAACACATGCTCCTCTCCTTGACGAAACGCCACGGGTCCTAACCGTTCCGACATACCAAATTGGGTCACCATTGTCCGAGCAATCCGAGTCGCTTGCTTCAGGTCGCCCGATTCGCCCGACATGGGTTCACCACTTATAATTTTGTCGGCGGCTCGCCCCCCCATGATCGTTACGAGCCAAGCCATGAGTTCACTTTGGCTGGAGTCGATTTTATCATCATCGAGTTGATAGGCGGTCACACCGGCGGCCCGACCTCGGGGAAGGATCGACACTTTCCAAAGGGGATGAGCTTTTGGCTCAAACCACGCACACAAGGCATGACCTGCTTCGTGGTAGGCCGTGCGTTTTTGTTCCTCGGGTGCGAATTTATTATCACGCTGGACACCTAATAAAATTCGTTCCGCTGCCGCGTCAAAATCACTGGCATCGAGCTTTTCTTTCCCCTTTCGAGCAGCATGAATCGCAGCTTCATTACAGAGATTCCGCAATTCGGCCCCGCTCATCCCGACGGAGCGTTTCGCGATTTTCTCCAGATCGACATCGGGAGCCAGAGGTTTATTTCGGGTATGAACCACGAGAATCTCGGTACGCCCTTGCCAAGTGGGTCGATCGATCGTGACTTGTCGATCAAATCGGCCAGGTCTAAGGAGTGCGGCATCAATCACATCAGGCCGGTTGGTCGCAGCAATAACAATCACCGTTTCAGAAGAGCTAAAACCATCCATCTCGCTGAGAATCTGATTAAGGGTCTGCTCTCGTTCATCCGACCCCCCCCCCACGCCGGCACCGCGCATTCGGCCAACGGCATCGATTTCGTCGATGAAAATCAGACAGGGGGCATTTTCGCGAGCTGTCCGGAAGAGGTCCCGAACCCGACTAGCACCCACACCAACATACATTTGAATGAATTCGGAGCCGTTGATGCTGAAAAAGGCCACCCCTGCTTCCCCTGCGACTGCCCGCGCCAAAAGCGTTTTCCCCGTACCGGGAGGGCCAACTAATAAAACCCCTCGAGGAACTTGTGCACCTAATCGTTCAAATTTCTTAGGTTCTCGAAGGAACTCAACGATTTCTTCCAACTCTTTTTTGGCATTCTCCATCCCCGCGACATCTTTGAAGAGGGTTTTGGCCATGGTTTTATCGAATCGCTTGGCATTGGATTTGATAAAGTTCGAGGCAAAGCCCCCCCCCATTGGGTCACGCATTCGGGGAAGCAGCACAAAGAAAAACAGCAAGATCAATGCAATCGGTAGGATCGTGGTAAGAAAAGTATTGACCCACAGACCTTGATCTTCTTCGGTATAAATTTTGAGCGGTTCGATACTCTTACTTTCCAAGGCTTCCTTATTGGCCATCGCATCTTCTTGAAGAAGCTCGGCAAAGAAATTGGCCTGATTTTCGATCTGCGGCAAAATCACCGAGAAACGCCCCCGAGGCAGTTCCAACTTGGACGCCACCGGAGAATTGGGGTCGCGCACCTCTCCGTAAACTTTATTCCTTCCGCTCAGCGTGAGCCGAGCAATTTCCCCATTTTTGGAGAGATCGAGCAGGTCGGTATAGCCGATTCCTTTGGGGGTTCCCGAAAGGTAGACCAAACCCAAAAAAAGGATGGAGCCGACTAACCCAAATAGTAACAGCAAGACCATCAGGGGTGATGCTTTAAGAGGGGATTCGTTCTTTTTTGGTAAAGGCCCGGTTGGGGGCATTGTTTGTTTCCATGAAGTAAACTAAGGGGTAACAACATCACCCCAGCACTAATAACTTAAACGCAGTTGAGAAGGCGGAATAACTTCTTCTGTCATCCCGCCTATTTCCCTTCGTCAGGAGGTTGATCTCCGCCCCGTTGTTTGAAGAATGCAGCAAGTTCATCGAAAGAGTTCAAAGGGCGAGCCCCTTTCAGAGCTGCAGAATCCAAGGTAGGTAAGCCACTATTGAGCTTTTTAGTCGGTTTGGGCTTGGTCGGTTCGGTCGGAGTTTCTTCAGCGGTAGGGGTGGTCTCCTCAGGAGCTTTCGGGGTTTCGGGTTTCTTACCACTTCGCCAATTGGGGTTGGGACGTTTCGGCCCTTTTCGTGCCCCGTCTCGACTCTCCCGCGACGGGCGTGAACCGCTTGACGATGCACTGCTGCTTCCGGAAGATCGTGCCCCCCCCTCGCTTTGGGAAGCTCCCCCTTCTGATCGCGGGCCACGCTCACCGCGTGGCGGCCGCTCCCCACGCGGCGGTCGGTCACCACGGGGCGGACGCTCTCCGCGTGGCGAACGATCACGTTGTTCGGTAGATTGCCCCCCCCCTTGTGGAGCCGATACCGCTTCTCCTTCGGGGCGAGTGTCTCGCGGTGGACGATCCCCGCGTGGCGGCCGGTCACCACGCGGTGGACGCTCTCCGCGTGGCGGTCGATCGCCCCCTCGCGGAGGACGTGAGCCACGAGACGCTCGATCGGCTCGCGGTTCGGGCTTTTGCTCCGTTCCGGGTTCGATCATCGTCAACGTCGCGCGGTTCAGTTCTTTGTCCACACCAACGACCCAAACAGTCACCACATCACCCACCGAAACCACCTCGTGGGGGCTTCGCAGATAGCGGTTTGCTAAACGGCTAATGTGTACTAGACCCGTTTCTTTCAGGCCGATATCAACGAAGGCACCAAACGGAACCACATTCAAAACTGTTCCCCGAAGTTGCATGCCTGGGGTGAGGTCTTCGAGTTTCAAAATCCCTTTTTTGAAGATGGGGGCAGGCCGTTCATCGCGGGGATCGCGTCCCGGCTTGCCGAGTGCTTCGATAATGTCCTTGATCGTGGGAACCCCTGCTCCGAAACGATTGGCCAACTCTTCGGGATTCAATTGGCTCAGTTTTTCTTGGATCGAGGGGAGCAGTTCGGGCTTCGAGAGATCGCTTGGTTGAACCGAAATTTCTGCCAAAATCTTGCGGGCCAGATCGTAGCTTTCTGGGTGAACCGCGGTATTGTCCAGCGGTTCCACTCCATTGGGAAGTCGAAGGAAGCCTGCGGCTTGGATAAATCGGGCTTCGCCGATTCCTTTGACTTTCTTCAGGTCCTCACGAGACTGAAAGGGACCATTCTCTTGACGATATTTCACAATATCCGAAGCGACAGCAGCATTCAAACCAGCAACGTAACGCAGCAACGGAGCCGATGCGGTATTGAGTTCGACGCCGACTTGGTTGACGCAGGATTCCACGACCTCATCGAGTGAATTCTTCAGCTGAGTGGCTTTCACATCATGTTGATACAGTCCGACCCCCACATGTTGCGGATCGATCTTGACCAATTCTGCCAAGGGGTCCTGTAAACGTCGGCCAATCGAGACGGTACCACGGACGGTGGCATCCTTATCGGGAAATTCTTCCTTAGCGATAGGGCTGGCCGAATAATCCGAAGCCCCAGCCTCGTTCACCACAATGTAGGCCAAATCGGTCAAAGGTGGTTGGCCGTCGGCCCCTTTCTCAAGATCGGCAATCAACTCAGAAACAAGAGTTTCGGTCTCGCGGCAAGCGGTTCCGTTACCAATGGCAATCACGGCGAGGTTATGTTTTCGGATCAGACTCGCGAGGGTGGCTTTCGCTTCGGCGACTTCGTTCTTCGGTTCATAAGGATAAACTACGGTATCTTCGAGGAGAACGCCCTGCTCATCGAGTGCGGCGATTTTGCAACCGGTGCGGATTCCCGGATCGATCGCCAAAACTCGTTTCCCACGAAGCGGGGGTTGCAAGAGTAAACTTCGCAGATTACGGGCAAAAATTTCGACCGCATATTGCAGTGCTTCGTCAGTGAGTTCTTGGCGGATTTCTCGTTCTAACGAAGGATAGAGCAAGCGTTTTAGGCCATCCTCTAGGGCCTTCTCCACGAATTCTCGATGGGGGTGATTCTCGAGTTGAGGAAGCCCCGTCCTCGCGGCCGCCGCAACGGTCTCCTCATCCCAAATAATAGAAACTTTGAGTATCCCCTCTCGCTCACCCCGATTCAAAGCCAATATCCGGTGGGGGGGGATTTCTTTGAGCCCCTCGGTGAAATTGAAATAATCCCGAAATTCATGTGGACCTTTTTCATCCTTTTTGCCTTTCTTAGGCGGTGTGGCCGTCGTTGTGGCGGCTGATGTCGCGGGTGCCGAAGCTGGTTCTTCGGTGTTTTCGGTTGTGGCGGGTTTTTCACTGTTAGCACGCCTTGAGATGATGGAACCGGTGGCCCAAATCGAATTGCGGACGGCCGAGCGAACTTCGACCATCTCCGAAAAATCTTCGGCGAGAATATCCGAGGCACCCGCCAAGATTTCCTCGACCGTGTTGAGACCTTTTTCGGGGGCAATCATCCCTTGAACGAATGTGGCTAAATCAGCCACAACGGGATCGGCCGTCCAAATGGCCGTGGCCAAAGGTTCGAGGCCCTTTTCCCGCGCGTCGCTGGCCCGTGTTTTCCTCTTGGGTCGGAACGGCAGATAAAGGTCTTCCAACCGCTTCAAGGAGGGGGCCGCTAAAATTTTGGCTTTGAGTTCGTCGGTCAATTTGCCTTGAAGATCGATCGATTTGAGATAAGTTTTCTTCTTCTCATTCAAGGCACGAAGGTCGTTCACATAGTTTTGCAAACGTCGCAAAACATCTTCATCCAGACCGCCAGTGCGTTCCTTTCGGTAGCGAGTGATAAAGGGGATGGTGTTGCCTTCATCCAAAAGCGAAACCACATTTTCTACCTGCGATTTCTGAAGACGAAATTCTTTGGAAATTCGATCGAAGTCTAAAGTCAAGGAGTCCATCTGTTCTAATTGCTGCGGGGTCGAATAAACACCCAAAAAAACAAGAAACGGCCTCGATCTCGTTTTTGGGTTGGTAGGTGAATGATAGTCCTAAAAGGACTATTGGGGTAGGGGTGTTACGGGAAATGCCTATTGAAGAAAACTTCACATCTCCAAGATGCGTGCCAGAATGACCGCATTTAGGTATTCCCAGCGATTGAGCCTTTCGCTGACGATCGCAAGAATCTGGGTCCAAGTTCTATAAATTAGAAGAGGATTTTTTCGCGACCTAAAAGGAGCAGGTGAGACATGCCTTGGCTAGTGGGAATCGATGAAGCCGGTTATGGTCCCAATCTAGGCCCTTTGGTTGTTGCCATGTCTGCTTGGTTCGTCCCTGAATTTCCCGTCGATTTGTGGACCAGTTTGAAAGAGGTAGTGCGAAAAAAAACGGGTCGCGACGATGGCCGAATTCTGATTGACGACTCGAAAAAAGTTCACGCGGGAGTTTCCGGAAACACCCGATTAGAGCGAGGTATTTTTTCTCTGTTCGAGCAACCCCCGTCAGGGAATTTCGACGAATTTCTTCTTCAAGTAGCAGAGAGTTCCCGCGATTTTTTAGCAGAGGAACCTTGGTACCAAAAGGATTTCACCCTACCCCATTACTGTACCCCCAGCGATACGGAATTTTCTCGACGCCGGTTGCAATCCTTACTACTCGAAAAGAAAATTCGGGTCCCCCCTGTAGAAGCAAAAATCTTTCCCGCCCTCTTGTTCAACAATCTTCTTGATGCTTGGGACAACAAAGCTCGGATTTTAACTTTTGCCGATACCTACCTTTGGCAGAAAGCAACCCAACTGCCCACTCAAGAACCGGTGATGATAATCGCCGATCGACTCGGGGGACGAACTCATTATTTAGGGCTTTTGGAACACACTTTTCCAAATACCAAAATCGAAGTGATCCAAGAAACTGAGGCCGAGTCCCGCTATCAGTTTGTGGTTCAGGATCGGCCGGTCACTCTTCTCGTCCAAGCTAAAGCCGATGCACAATTTCTTCCGGTGGCGGTTGCCTCGATGCTGGCAAAATACCTAAGGGAAATTTGTATGGAGCAATTCAATCAATTCTGGAAACATCACATACCCGAACTTGAACCAACAGCAGGCTACCCTGTTGATGCCGCCCGATTTTGGGAGGATATCGCTCAGAAAGCCGAGGAATTGGGTATCGAGAAAAGAAAAATTTGGCGATTCAAATAATCGGGATTGAGAGAGCCGGTTCGTCCCTTGAAAAGAGAATGATCAACCTATAAGATTTTATTTTCAAGGAGAGGTGACAGAGCGGCCGATTGTGCAGCACTGGAAATGCTGTGTACAGGAAACTGTACCGGGGGTTCGAATCCCCCCCTCTCCGCTCCTTTGCCAAATAAAATTCAACCCCAAAATTTTTTCAATTCCCAACCCTGCTCGATAAGCGAATCATCCACCATCAGACTTTAGGAATCGATGACGGCATTTGGGAATTTCTCTTTCCATTTCTGAGTGAGAATCATCCGAAATTGTTGATAAAATTTATCGGGCATTTGGTAAGGTTGCCCTGCCTTGAAAAGTTGGATCGTCTTCCGGATATTGTCCACCACGAGATGACAGGGGTTACATTCATCAAATTCCTGTGCGAATTCCTCGTAAAGGGCCATCGCGGTTTCATCATCGATAACATGGTTCAGAGCTTGAAGTAATTCTTCACTTGTCATAGGAGGTATCCGCAATAAAGAGTGATTGATCTATCCTACAATGATACAATTTTTGATTCTCGCATTATTTCGGACGATGGGGATGATCCAAAGGAATTTTCTTGGATTCATCCCCAAGATAGCGTGTGAGTTTTTCACGAAGTTCAAGCCTCGCCCGTAACAGGCGAATCTTCACATTCGATTCTGTAATTCCCAAGGTGTTCGCAGTTTCTTCCGTATTCAAACCTTCAATATCTCGGAGAACAAACACGACTCGATACTTCTCATCGAGTTGAGAAATGGCCTTGTCCAAGAAATCCTTGAGTTCTTGATTCTCAACAAGTTGACTGGGTTGTTCTTTCCATTGAGAAATAAACTCGGGAAAGGGAATCGATTCGTAGGAATCTTCATCGGAGGATCGATCCAGAATCTTCTCGTGAGATTTTGTTCTCAAAATCTTGAGAGCAAAATTCGTCGCAATCCGAAGGACCCAAGTTGAAAAGAGCGATTCCCCTCGGAAGGTATCGATTTTTTCGATGACAGTGAGGAAGGTCTGTTGCATGACATCTTCGGCATCTTGTGTTTGTCCAAGGATCCGATACGCCAACCGAAGGACCCGAGGTTGCAGTTGTTGAACCAATTTCTCAAAGGCCGAGAAGTCACCTTGTTGAGCTAACTGGACGAGGTGACTTTCGTTTACAGGGCCGGAATCCACAGCAGAAACATGCGTTGGTGAGAGCATTCGGAAAGAATATCAATTTCCGTGCTTTAGCAAAGTCTCTGAGGTCAGTTTCTCGCAAGATGCGAAAGCCCGAAAACGGTGGAAAAACTATTTGGCTTTGGGGAAATTATTCTCGATCAACTGGTTGTATCCAGGTTTCAGGGGTCGGGTTTCGATACCGGCTTCTTTGAACAAATCGGCCGCTTTCAAACAACGCCCCCCTGCTGCACAGTGAACATAAACAATCTTACCGGCAGGAATAAGTTTTTTGAGTTTTTCACTGTTGATCCCTGCCTTGAGTTCGGACAAAGGGATATTTATGGCCCCTTCGACGTGGCCTTGGTTCCATTCATCTTTTTCGCGAACATCGATCAGGACTGCTTTATCTTCAGAGATTGCTTTTCGCACTGCGGGGAGCGGATCGGTTGTATGCTCCGCACTCATCAAGATGGACAAACTCGAACCGGCCAGAAACATAACGGCACCTAAGTAAAGGAATCGTTGCATTAGGTTAAACCCCTAAAAAAAGGCGACAGTTGTTTGATACTTCAACCTCATTCTGGTTACAAAATTTCTTCCGAAAGAGTGATGTCCGAGTTGGCACCGAAATAGCTCAGAAAAACTTGTAACGAAATCGTCGATTCGGAATCTGACTAAAAAGATCAAATATCTCAAAAGGGATCAGAAGGATGATGACCAACAATCAAACGAATTCGGAATGTTCCTCCCGAGCGGCCCACCGAAGGACCGTAGTTGTGGCGGGGTCTCTGGCAGTGTTAGGTAGTGCTTTGATGTATTTTGTAAGTCCTTGGTTTGCGTCTTTGATTATCGTTGCTGGTGTGTGGCTCATCCTTAAAGCGGATCGAGCAGTCAATTAACAATAGATTTATAAGGAAGGTTAGATAGGTTCACAACAAGTAATAACAGAGGTAGGATAATAACAATGAACCAAAAAAGTGAACCCAACCCCGTTAAAAGAGGTATTCCCATGGAATTGATTTTCATGATAGGCTTTTTCGTTTTCTGGTTCTTCCTACAACTTTGGGTACTTCCCAAAATGGGTATTAGAACTTGAATGTCAGGTGCTTGCGAAACGCGGTCGCGTTTGGAAGATGACACTCAATCTAATGAATCGTTTAAAAAGAAACTCGAAAATCATCCGAATCAGGATGGACCTAACCGGAACTTACCATGATCACACCAACCAAACCAAGTCTTCTCAAACGTATCTTCAACATTGCAAAATCGGTAACTCTCACTGTGGTTGCCCTTGCTGTTTTGGGTTTGTTTATGGCATGGATGGGGGGTATGTTTCATGAGAAAATCCCGCCCGAACAAAAAGAGCTTGCGAAAGAAAAAGTAGGAAACCGCAAGGTAATCGAAGCGAAACAAGAAGGAAAACAAAGCTATTTACCGGTGGTCGGTACCATCCAACCTTCTCGGAAAACCGAAATTTCCAGTCAGCTCCTTGCCGTGATTCGCGAAGTGAAACCTCGAGTCGGGGATCGAATCAAAGAAGGAGAGTTGGTGATTATTCTTGACGATCGAGAATTAATTGCTCAACAACGTGAAGCACTTGCAGCATTAAGCTCCGCCGAAGCCGATCTCGTTGGTCGAAAAGCAAACTATGATCGCGTAGCCGAAGGGCCGCGCGCCAGCGGAATTTCTGCAGATGAATTTACCCGAATTGAAACCGCCTATCGCGTGACCGAGGCACTGGTGAAACGGTCGAAAGAAACGGTCAATCGCATTGAAGTTCAACTATCGTATGCCAAAATTTTAGCCCCTAGTTCCGGAGTGGTCGCAGAAAGATTAGTGGAACCGGGTTATTTAGCTAGTCCGGGTCGCCCGTTGCTCACCATTTACGACCCGAACGATCTGGAATTGCATATTTATGTTCCCGAAAGTATTGCTTGGACGTTGAGCGTTGGAAAATCGATCCCTGTGAAAATTGAATCGAATGATTGGGAATCGAACTTGGTCGTTAAAGAAATTGCCCCGCAAGCCCTACCGAATTCTCGTTCGGTTTTGATGAAACTTTCGATCCCCTCTAGTGCTGGAATCAATCTGAAACCGGGCATGTTCGGTCGAGCTATGATCCCACTCAACGAAACGGCCCCAATTGTTGTCCCGATTGAAGCAATCCGTCAACAAGGGCAATTAGAAATGGTCGATGTCGTTGATGAACAAGGCTATTTGAATCGAAGATTTGTCAGGATCGGCAAAATTGAAAATGGACAAGCAGAAATTTTAAGTGGCTTAAAAGTGGGTGAGAAAATAGCCCTAATCAATAAATAATTGTAACGAAAATCTCATAGAGATGTGATTCTCAATCAAAGCAGATTGAATAACTATTCTATTGTCAAAATTATTAGACTGTGACCAACCCTATGAATCAAAATCAATCTTCTGGACCGGTATCAAAAATAATCGAGGCATTTCTCTATGGAAATTTATCGGTCCTCATTATTTTAGTTATGCTCGCTGCTGGTGTAGCGGCATTAGTCCTCACTCCACGGGAAGAAGAGCCGCAGATTGTGGTTCCTTTGGCCGATATTTTCGTGAGGATGCCCGGAGCTAGTGCAGAAGAGGTGGAACAATTAGTTTCATCGAAATTAGAACGGCTTTTATATCAAATTGATGGCGTGGAATATGTCTATTCCATGTCTCGTGCCGGTGAGGCGATTATCACTGTTCGATTTTATGTCGGTGAAAATCGGGAAGATAGCCTCGTCAAGATTTACAACAAAATATCCATGAACACCGATCAGGTTCCCCCCGGTGTCACCAGTTGGGTCGTCAAACCGATTGAAATCGATGATGTTCCGTTTTTCAATGTCACATTATGGAGCCAAACGGCGGATGATTTTACTATACGACGTGTGGCAGAACAAGTCGAAGTGAGTTTACAAGGTGTCGAAAACACAGGGCGCACCGAAATTATCGGTGGAAGAAAAAGGCAATTTCGGATCGAACTCGATCCTGAAAAATTAGCTTCTCGATCTTTGACTCCATTGGATGTCGATCGTGTGATTCGGGGGGCCAATATCAATGTTCATGCTGGGAAATTAAGGGTTAATAATCGTGAAGTCACCATCGAAAGTGGCTCTTTTCTCAGGTCCCCCAAGGATGCTGAAAATTTAATCCTCGGGGTGTTTGAAGATCGTCCGGTCTATCTGCGAGATGTGTCCACGATTACCGATGGTCCTGAAGAACCAAATCATTACACCCGAATTAGTTTCGGCTCCGCTATCAAAGATGCCCCTCGGGGAGATTTTCCTGCCGTTACGGTCGGCGTGGCCAAAAGAAAAGGAAGCAATGCCGTTGATGTTGCCCATAATTTAGAAAAGAAAATTAACGAATTGAAAAAAAATTTAATCCCTCATGATATTCA
Organism: Gemmataceae bacterium; assembly: GCA_026419115.1. GTDB lineage: Bacteria > Planctomycetota > Planctomycetia > Gemmatales > Gemmataceae > SKW135. The sequence continues at coordinate 29,318 of JAOAAA010000016.1, read as the reverse complement.
GGTTAGTATCACTCGAAATAATGGTGAAACCGCAGATGAAAAAGTCACAGAATTAATCCGAGAACTGGGATTAGCCATTATTATCGTTTCTGCGTTAATCATGTTCTCCTTAGGGTGGCGGGAAGCCATTATTGTGGTGACGGCGGTCCCGTTAACATTTGCTCTCACATTACTCATCAACTATCTGGCAGGATATTCCATCAATCGAGTCACATTATTTGCACTTATTTTAGCTTTAGGTCTTGTCGTGGATGATCCCATTGTGGATGTAGAAAATATCTTCCGTCACTTTGGATTGAGAAGAAAGCCTCCGCGAGAAGCGGTATTAGAAGCGGTCAACGAAGTGCGTCCACCTATTATTGTGGCTACTTTAGTAGTGATGGTTTCGTTCCTACCCATGTTATTTATCACAGGGATGATGGGTCCCTACATGCGTCCCATGGCATTGAATGTTCCCATCGCCATGTTTATGTCGATGGTTGTGGCATTTACTGTAACTCCATGGCTAAGTTATCAAGTGCTTAAAGGGGTTTATGGGAAAAATCATCATCCAGAAGTAACAATTCAAGAAACCGCAACGTATCGAATCTATCGCTTTATTCTTTCCCCATTTTTAGAATCGAAATTAGCTGCTTGGGGTCTCATTGGTTTCACAGGTCTATTATTGCTTGCTTCGATGACCCTACCCTTATTAGGGAAAGTTCCTCTGAAAATGCTCCCCTTTGATAATAAAAACGAATTTCAAATTCTAATTGATTTACCAGAAGGCTCAACCGTCGAACAAACCGACAGTGTGTTGAGTGAATTAGCGAATCATGTTCGATCGCTTTCCGAAGTGAAAGAAGTGATTAGTTATGCGGGGACCTCATCACCGATTGATTTTAATGGAATGGTACGACATTATTATCTCCGTCAAGAATCGAATCGTGGGGATTTACGGGTCAATTTGATTGCGAAAGAAGAACGTGAACAACAAAGTCATGCAATCGTTCTTCGACTGAGGAATGAACTTCAAGCGATAGTGGACAAACACAATGCCCGCATGAAAATTGTGGAAGTCCCACCCGGCCCCCCTGTTTTGAGCACATTAGTTGCCGAGGTTTACCCCCATCAATTACAAAGTGAGGAAAGTCATCGCCAAGATACTCTCCATGTCAGAAATCTATTTGCGAAGACGAAAAATGTGGTCGATGTTGACGACACTTTTGAAGCGCAACGGGATCGATACATTTTCCAGATCGATAAAGAAAAGGCCTCTTTAACGGGTATCTCGGCCGAGCAAATTTCCAATACCATTCGGATTGGCTTACAAGGGATGCAACCGGGTGAAGGAAATGTTCAGGATTTTCGGGCCGGTGCGGCACATCTCCCGAGGGAACTCAACCCTTTGAGTATCGTCATGCAATTACCATTGAAAGAACGGGGACGACTTCACGATTTGCTTCGTTTGGGGGTGAAATCTCCTCGTGGCGAAATTATTCAAATTGGGGAACTCGGTCGTTTTGTCAAAGCCCCTGCAGAGCAAACCATTTATCATAAGAATCTACGAAGAGTCGCTTATGTTTATGGGGACACCGCTGGTCGAACCCCTGGTGAAGCGATTATCGATCTGCTATTTCAAATTCGAGATAATCCCCCCCCCAATGGTTCGGAAGTCGTTTGGACCGGTGAGGGAGAATGGAAAATTACGCTGGATGTATTCCGTGATTTAGGTCTGGCGTTTGGTGGCGCTTTGCTACTGATTTACATCCTGATGGTCTACCAAACCAACAGTTATCTCATCCCGTTAGTACAAATGGTATCGATTCCGCTGACCATCATAGGTATCATGCCGGGCTTTTGGTTATTAAATGAAGTCACAGCTAGTACGGTTGGTGGCTATGCGAATCCCGTCTACTTCACGGCTACAGCGATGATCGGGATGATTGCCTTAGCTGGAATTGCGGACCGAAATGCCATCTTGCTTCTTGATTTTATTCACCATGTTCAAGAACGAGGTAGCTCACTGAAAGAAGCATTAATCGAGAGTGGGGCTGTGCGATTCCGGCCGATTTTGCTCACTGCGGGTGCTGCGATGCTGGGTGCGTGGCCGATTACGCTTGATCCGGTTTTCAGTGGTTTAGCGTGGTCCTTAATTTTTGGTTTAACGGTATCGACTGCCTTTACCCTAATTCTCATTCCCGTGATCTATTGGATGATTTACAAGAATTCTGTAAGCCATACCGAAAGGAATAACAACTCAACAAATGATTCTGCTCATTAATTCCTCTAAGTGATTTTTATTCCGATCTTCCGTATCTCGATTTTGACGAAATCGTGAAATCGATCTGATTGTAGATTTCTTCACAATAATCAAATCGATTTATCTGCTTCCCTTTTTTGATTCGTATTTATATAATGTATAAACGAGAATTATACATACATAATCGAGAATGTTTAATCATGTTTCATCGAAGAGCGTTTACACTTATTGAATTACTGGTGGTGATCGCGATCATAGCCATTCTGATTGGTTTATTACTCCCTGCGGTGCAAAAGGTTCGCAGTGCAGCGAATCGAGCCAAATGCAGTAATAACCTCAAACAAATCGGCATCGCACTTCATAACTATCATGACTCAAATCAAGAGATTCCCCCGCAAGGAGTTTTTACGGTTGGGAATCCATTTTTTTCCTACTCGCCTCACGCTCGGATTTTACCTTATCTTGAGCAGGCTAACCTTTATCAGTTCGTGGACCTGAATGCCCCTCATTCATCTCAACCCTTGGTAACTCAGCAACGAATTGCAACCTACATCTGTCCAAGTGAGATTCGAGATCAACCTAACATTGGCACCCCAACGACTTACCCCGTGAACTACGGTACGAATGTTGGGACTTGGTTAGCATTTGATCCCACTCGTCATCTTCATGGAGATGGAGCTTTTGGTGTCAACGCGAAGTTAAATTTTGAAAGCATCAGTGATGGATTATCCAACACCTTGGGTTGCTCCGAGGTCAAAGCGTACCAGCCTGCATTACGCAACGGAGGCCAGCCCAACGGGCATGATGTCCCCCCCCCTAGTCATCCGTCACAGATCGCGAGTTTTGGCGGAGGTTTTGCGGATAACTGGAGTCACGTTGCTTGGGTGAATGGTGAAGTGCTTCAAACTGGTTTTACCACGGCGTTTCCCCCCAATACAGTAATTCCATATACTACGGGGGGGCGTACCTACGATATCGATTTTACTGCCCAACGATTAGGTTTTTCCACCACGCTACAAACCTATTTGGTTGTGACTTCAAGAAGCTACCACACTGGGGGTGTGAATTCGTTATTTCTCGATGGATCGGTTCGATTTATTCGGAACTCGATCAGCCAAGCAACTTGGCGAGCGATGGGCACACGCGCAGGCGGGGAAGTCTTTTTTGAAAATTAGAGATTTTAAGCCTCCTCTCTGAGTTTCTTCGTCTTTGCTGACATCGAATGATTTAATCTAATTTGGCGATCGATTTGTTAAATAAAATTGGCTTCGGCATCGAGACTTAAATTAGCAAAATCCCCCTGTTTATATTTTTCAATGGCTAACGCTGCCATTGCAGCATTGTCGGTACATAAATCGCGAGGGGGAATAAAAAGTTCAATTCCATATTTGTTGCATTCCTGAATTAATAATTGCCGAAAAGCCTGATTGGCAATCACACCTCCACCAACTGCTAGTCGATTGACCCGAAATTTTTTCACGGCTTGAATAGCCTTGCTGACTAAAACCTCTACGACGGCCCGTTGAAAACTCGCTGCGATATTGGCCCGAGTTGGACCGGAGCCAATCTTTTCACTGATTTTGGCATCTTGTCCTTGTGCGGTGTACAGGACGGCCGTTTTAATGCCCGAGAAACTGAATTCTAAACGATCTTCCTTAAGAAACGTTCTGGGAAATTGGTACGCATTGGGGTCCCCTTTCTGGGCCTCTTTTTCGAGATTTGGCCCACCCGGAAAGCCAAGTCCCAGAATCGCGGCCACTTTATCGAAGGCTTCACCGGCAGCATCATCCCGAGTGCCCCCCAGAAACTGCACTGTTAAGGGGTCTTGACAATGAAATAACGCGGTATGCCCACCACTCACCACAAAACCGATGCAAGGATACATTGGTCTAGAGTCAGGGATTTGGCAAGCATAGATATGCCCCAGAATATGATTCACGGCAATGAGAGGGACATTCAAAGCCAAGGAAAGTATTTTCGCGGCACTGACCCCCATCATCAGCGAACCCACCAAACCGGGCATATTGTGGACGACCACACAGCCAATCTGTTCGAGCCTGATGTTGGCTTGCCGCAACGATTCATCGATGACCGGTAAAAGATTTCGCAAATGGGCGCGCGAGGCAATTTCCGGTACGACGCCGCCAAAACGGGCATGCAGTTCCGTTTGGGAGGCCACCACATTCGATAGTATCCGGCGATCGTCGGTAAAGACTGCGGCGGCCGTTTCATCGCAGGAGGATTCTAGAGCTAAGAAATACACGGGATTCGTCATAGTTCATTCATCGGCTCGATAGGGAATTGGGCCAAATCATTCAGCCAAGCTGCCGAAGAAGCATCCGAAGGCATACGCCAATCCCCCCTTGGAGAAAGGCTGACCGAACCTACCTTCGGCCCATCCGGTAAACAGGATCGCTTGAATTGATTGTTAAAAAAGCGTTTGAGAAATACCTGTAACCATTTTTGGATTTCTTCAGGAGAATACTTTCGGTCGAATTGCGTTTGTAAAGCCAAGAAGAAAATTTTCCGAGGGGAAGTACCGTACCTCATGAGATGGTACAAAAAGAAATCATGCAATTCATACGGCCCGACGGTTGCCTCGGTGGATTGGATTTGGCCGGTATGATTGGTGGGCAACAGTTCGGGCGAAATTTCTGTCGCGACAATATCAAGGAGAATCGATCGAACGGGTTCTTCAAATTCATTTTCCGCTGCCCAGCGTACAAGGAACTTGACCAATGTTTTTGGAATACTGACATTCGGGTTATACATACTCATGTGGTCGGCATTGTAGGTACACCACCCCAAGGCTAACTCGCTTAGGTCGCCCGTGCCAATCACAAAGCCACTATTCATCAATAAGTTGGTTCGGAGTCGAGCTTGGATATTTTCAAAAACCAAATCATTTAAGCGTTCTGGGGGCACGTTTCGGAACTCTTCGCTCAGGCTTTCCACCGTATGGGATTCCAGCGGAATTCCAAAAGGGGAATGGCCCAAAGCTCGCATTTCCTCGAAGGCCAGCGGGCGAATATCAATCGTCTTGTAGGGGGTTCGCAGCTTTTCCATGAGCAAGGTTGCATTATTTTTGGTCCGAGAACTGGTCCCGAAACCGGGCATCGTCAAGGCACAAATCCGCTCGCGTGGCCATCCCAATTGATCGAATGCTTTGCACAACACTAAAAGTGCCAACGTCGAATCTAATCCTCCCGAAACTCCAATTGCTACTTTTGGGGGGTTCACCGTTTCCAATCTTCTCACTAAAGCGGCTGTTTGAATTTGGAATATCTCCTCGCAGCGTTCTTGGAGTTGATGAGATTGCGATGGTACAAACGGATGTGGATCGATAGAGCGAAATAATTTGCCCTTAGGATTTCTCTTCGAGAAAGTACAAGGAATGCGGCGGAACGATTGCTTGCCCCCCGCCCCCGAGTATAAAACCCCATCGCCGAAACTCGTTTTTAGTGTTCTTTCAAAAATCAGATGCTCGACATCGACATCGGCATAAAGACAACTCGACTCGCGTTGAAACCGCTTCCCCTCGGCCAATAAGGACCCATTCTCGGCGATCAAACAATGCCCCCCAAAAACCAAATCGTTGGAAGATTCCCCACTCCCCGCCGCAGCGTATACATACGCCGCGATACATCGAGCCGATTGATTCAGAACCAATTGCCGCCGATAGTTGGCTTTTGCAACCGTTTCGTTACTTGCCGAGAGATTCAGCAGAATATGGGCACCGTGTATGGCCTGCACACAACTTGGCGGAATGGGCACCCATAAATCTTCGCAGATTTCCACACCAATGCCGACCCCTTTATGATCGGGACTCACGAAAAGGAGATCGGTCCCAAAGGGGATATTTTGCCCCCAAAGGTTCACCGAGTTCGATTGTGCCGTTGCTGCCGGAGCGAAGAAACGAGCATCATAAAATTCCTTGTAATTGGGAAGATAAGATTTTGGAACGATTCCCAGAATGGTTCCCTTTTGAATGGCCACCGCACAATTAAAAATCTGATCGTCTACGATTAATGGAACCCCAACGAAAACCAGCCCAGAAAATAAGGTCCCCGATGCCGAGACCACGACCTTTAACGATTCCAAAACACTCGAAAGCAAGACCTTTTGAAAAAAGAGATCCTGACAGGTGTAACCGGTTAAAGAAAGCTCTGGAAAAACCAGAATGTCGGTCTCGTTTTCCGAGGCTTGTTGCATGAGGTCTAACGTGACCCCTGCGTTGAAAGCTGGATCAGCAAGTTTAAGTTGTGGACAAGCGGCCGCAACACGATAGAAGCCAAATGAAGACATGTTTTTCTCGAAGCATCCAAAATCTTAGGGGCATTCTAGAGAAATTGTCATTTTCCAAAAGAGAAGATGATGGCCGGCGCGAAACTTTCCACAGTTCAGAGATCGCAGGCTAACAACTGCTCGGAATCGGAAGCCCTAACTCGCGGAAAAGCTGGGCATCGGCATCGCTATCGGGGTTTGGTGCCGTGAGGAGTTTTTCACCATAGAAGACCGAATCGGCCCCCGCTAGGAAACAGAGAATTTGAGTTTCCCGAGACATTTTATCGCGTCCGGCACTCAGTCGAACACGGGCTTTTGGAAACGCAATCCGTGTTGTGGCAATCAGGCGAATTAATTCCAAGGAATCGACCGTCGGCGCCATTTGGAGGGGTGTTCCCTGTTGTGGCATCAGCACGTTGATCGGCACGCTCTCGGGCGGGGTTTCCAAGTTCGCTAACTCGACAAGCATCATTAAACGATCTTCGACGGTTTCCCCCATCCCAATGATGCCGCCACTACAGACCGAGATACCCGCTTTCGCAACCGCTTTGAGTGTCTGGATGCGATCATCGAAGGTTCGGGTCGTAATAATTTCGGGATAAAATCGCCTAGAGGTGTCAAGGTTATGGTTGTAGGCAGTTAGCCCCGCTTCTTTGAGGCGCAGCGATTGTTCCTCGGTCAGCATCCCCAAGGTCACACAGGCCTCCATACCTAGTTGACGAACCTCGCGGACCATCTGCAAGACTTCATCGAACTGCGGACCATCCTTGGGAGACCGCCACGCTGCCCCCATACAAAAACGGGTTGCCCCCCGATCGCGTGCTTCCTTTGCACGGAGCTTCACTTCTTCGACGCTCATCAAAGGTTGGCGTTCCACAGGGGTATCGTAATGGGCCGACTGCGAGCAGTATTTGCAATCTTCGGGACATCCCCCCGTTTTGATACTCAAAAGGGCACAGCGTTGAATATCATTAGCCTGCCGATTCGCTTTGTGGACCTCGGCCGCTTTGAGGATCAATTCCATCAACGGGAGATTATAAACCGATTGAAATTCAGCGAGAGTTTTCATAAATCCTTTGTAAATACTCTCGAAATAAAAAGCAAGATGAAGCCCTAGACTCTCCAAAAGATCGCCAACAATCACCCTCCGAATAAATTCCCGCCCGTGTTTTTAAACCACACGGACTTTAATGAAATCCACAACACCACACCATACGGACCTGTATGAACGAATCGATTATCAATCCAGACGAAATTTGGGATGCCGGTATGATGGGATGCGGAGAATTAGTCATGCTCCTAAGAATTCGTCTGAATAATATGCGTCCCAGCGCCGTCTTGAAATTAATTGCACAAGATGAAGGTGCAATCGAGGACATTCCGGCTTGGTGCCGAATGACAGGACACCAGTTGATCGCACACCATCACCCGAATTATTGGATTCGTCGCAGAGGAGAATAAACATGGCTGGTAAATTCTGCGTGAGTATTACTTCCGCTAAGGATAATCCGGATAAAGCTACGGTTGGCTTTGTCGTGGCCAATGCCGCTGCGGCCTCAGATAAGGAAGCGATCGTTTTCTTGAGTATCGAAGGGGTTCGACTCGCGGTCAAAGGCTACGCCGACGATATTGCCGAGGCGGGCTTTTCCCCCCTGAAGGACCTCATGACCAACTTTGTGAACGCAGGTGGGAAAATTTATGTTTGCTCCCCCTGCTTCAAAAAACGTCAACTCGATGAAAACAACCTCGTGGCAGGTGCGATGATTGTAGGAGGTGCCAAACTCGTCGAGTTCATGGGCGATTCATGCCCCAGTGTGACCTACTAGATTTTCATTTGACCCCGCTTTTGTAGGTTACTGCATGGACTGGGCCACTCAACATTCGCACACCCCCAAGGTCTCTTTCGATGGAGGCGATCTCACTTGCGGGAATGGTCTGCTTTTGCTGATTCGGAAGCATATTGATCCCTTGAACCCCAGTGAATTGCTGGAAATTCGCTCGACTGATGCCACAGTTGAAGTGGAACTTCCTGCTTGGTGCCGCCTGACCAAAAATGAATTGGTCTCGGCGACCCGTCAGGGAAATCTCCGGAGTTTCCTCATCTCGAAGGGGCCTTTCCTCCCTGCTCAAAAGCAAACGGAACCCGTGCCCTTAAAAGCAGCAACCCAACCTTCTCCTTCTAGGACAACGCCCCCCCCCAAAGGGCCGCAACCGATTCCCCCTTTATCCGTGATGGGTATTGGCAGTTGGCCTAGACCCCGTTGGTTGTTGGAAGCTCTGCATAATCGGTTGTCGAATCGCCTTTCGGAAGAGCAATTTCAACAGTATGCCGATGATGCGGTTCGCTTGGTGGTCGCTGCACAAGAGCGCGCGGGTGTCGATGTCATTACCGACGGAGAACAACGTCGCGACAATTACGCCAGTTTCGTAGGCAATCGCCTTGATAATTGCCAGCTCATTCCCATCACCGATTTGCTCCCTTATGTCGATGATCCGGAACATTTTGCTCGGGAACTCGAATCCCTCGATGTTCCTGCGGAACAGGTCCGGCATCCGGCCGTTTTTGGTCGGATCGAACGAAATCGCCCCTTGACCGTTCACGAGTTGACCCGCTTACAACGAATCACCGAGAAACCCATCAAAATCGCATTACCGGGACCTTATTTACTAACCCGAACCATGTGGTTGGAATGCGTTTCGGATCGGGCGTATCCGAATCGAGAAGAACTCGCTGCCGATCTTGTCACTGTTCTTCGTGATGAGATAGAAGCTCTACTCAATGCCGGCACCAGTTTAGTCCAATTGGATGAACCCGTTCTTACGGAAGTGGTTTTCACACGCCCTACCAGTGGGCGAACTTTTATGTGCGGGGCTTTGGGAGAAAAACGCCCGCCTGAACAAGAATTAGCCTTTGCTCAACATTTACTGAGCCAAACCCTCAAGGGATTTCCTCAAGAACGATTAGCCCTCCACATTTGCCGTGGAAACTGGACCAAAGATGAACGGGTTGCTTTAACCGGCCCGTATACCCCCTTACTCGGATTGCTACAGGCCATTCCGGTAGGGACTTATTTCTTAGAAATGGCCACCCCGCGAGCAGGCGAATTGGATGTACTTAAAGAACTCCCTGCTAATAGTCGGATAGGCCTAGGGGTCGTCAACCAAAAAGAAGATCGTGTCGAGACGGTAGAGGAAATTGTTCAGAAAGCCGAAAAAGCCCTCGCGATTTTTGGCCCCGAACGATTGCTTCTCAATCCCGATTGTGGCTTTGCTACCTTTGCGGATAACCCCATTGCTTCTGCAGAAATCGCCGAGGCAAAGCTGGCTAATATCGTTGAAGCTGCGAAAATTCTTCGTTCAAGATACTCGATTTCTTAAAGGGAAATTGGCCCCAAGATGAGGAGTTCGTTTTTGATTCTTAGTAGTTTGCTTACAATAACGTTTCTTCCCAGAGAGTACCAATCATGAGTGTGGATATTGTCTCGTTGGCTGAAAAAGTTGCAACCGAAACCATTCGTCGCTATGCAAGCGAAGTTGATACTGACGGTCGTTGGCCTGCCGAGTCCATCGATGCTCTAAAACAATCAAAACTGCTCGGGTTGGTCGTTCCTACGGAATTCGGTGGCATGGGTGCAGGCCCCTCGGTATTTGCGAAAGTGACCCGTATTATCGCTCAAGAATGTGCTTCCACTGGAATGATTTTTTTGATGCACATCTGCGGAACACGCGTGATTATCGATGCCCCTGCCTTCCCCCGCCGAAACGAGATTCTGCAAAGAATCGCCTCGGGAAATCACCTCACCACATTGGCATTTAGCGAAAAAGGTTCACGGAGCCATTTTTGGGCACCGGTCAGCCAAGCCGTGCCTCAAGGAGATAAACAATCGGTCTCGGCCCAAAAATCATGGGTCACCAGCGCGGGCCATGCCGATAGTTATGTAGTCTCAACTCAGGCGGTCAATGCAAAAGAGGGCACTACCAGTAATTTGTTCTACGTCGAGAAAACACAAGAGGGGGTTTCGGTAACCAGTCTCTGGAATGGGCTAGGTCTTCGTGGCAATGCCAGTGCGCCGATGAAACTTGAAAACGTATTCCTTGGGGTGGATGAATTACTCAGCCCCGAGGGGGGGGGCTTTGGCTCAATGATGAGTTCGGTACTCCCTTGGTTCCAACTGGGAAATGCCTCGGTCTCGCTCGGGATTTGTGCCGCTGCGATTGAATCGACTCGGACCCATTTACTCAATTCTAAACTCGAACATTTGGGGCAAAATTTGGCTTCCTTGCCGAACCTCCGAGGAAGACTCGCTCGAATGAAAATTCTGTACGACACCCACTTGGCCTTTATCGAACAGGTCGCGCACAAGATGGAGACTAATGCCCCCGATGTGATGCTCGCCGTTCTCGAAAGCAAGGCCGCCGTTTCGGAAATGGCCCTTGAACTAACCGATTTGGCCATGCGAACCTGCGGGGGCGCTGCCTTCAGCAAGCATCTCACCGTTGAAAGAAATTTCCGTGATGCGCGAGCGGCTTGGGTAATGGCCCCCACGACCGATGTCCTTCAGGATTTCATTGGGAAAGCCCTGTTAGACATGCCTTTATTTTAATCTTCATCTAAGTTTGATTTCAGTCCCCTTTTACCCCAATCGTGTTACCTACCTATGGGGGTTTACCTAATGGGAACTGCCTGATTCATAATGAGGTTTACCTAAGACGGTTCCTAGCATACAACTTGAATCCAAACTGGGACGTTAGCACTGAGTCTCAAGTTTAACTACTACGAAAAGGAACAATGAGATGACAGAAATTCTCGTCGGCGCAGTGGCATACGATGCCAAATGTGTACCAATTTGGGAGGCCATGCGGGAGTATTTCCGAGAGTTTGGCCCTGCCATCGACTTCGTACTCTATTCTAATTATGATCGTTTGGTTCAATCGTTATTGAGCCGGCATATTCATATTGCATGGAACACCAACCTTGCTTGGGTTAAAACCTATCGCTTGACCAATGGAACCTGCAAGGCCCTTGCCATGCGAGATGTAGACGCCTGTTTTTACACGGTGCTCGGTTCGCGAAAAGAATCTCCGGTTCGTTCTCCAGCAGACCTGAAAGGGAAAACCTTGGCCCTTGGCTCGGCCGATTCCGTGCAAGCCGCGATCCTTCCGATTTATTGGTTACAACAAGCTCATCTTCAACCCGATCGAGATTGCAAACTGCTCCGCTTTAACGTCGATGTGGGTAAACATGGTGATACTGGGACAAGCGAAACGAACGCCATCGAGGCTTTGTTATCGGGTCAGGCCCAAGCCGTTGCCGTCGCCGAACTGACTTGGCAAAAATGGGTGAGTGAAGGGAAAATCGATCCCGAAAAATTTGTGGCCTTGTGGCGCTCCCCCAGCTATTGCCATTGTGTGTTCACAGCCTTGGCCGACTTTCCCGAGAGCTTAGCGAAAGTCTGGGTGGAATCCCTTCTTGCGATGAAAAACAGCGATCCGCGTTGGCGCCCCTTAATGGAAATGGAAGGGGTGAAAGAATGGCTTCCGGCCACACGGGAAAGACTCCGAGGCTATGCCAGCCTGTTTGAGGCAGTCGAACAACAAAAAATATCCCTTAACGTTTCGGAGGTCTAATTGGTCTTACACTTCTCCGTTTTGTGGTGCCACCGCCATCTCGTGATCAGTTAGCTCGTTTCAGAGGTCTAATTGGTTTTACACCTCTCCGTTTGCGCCAGTATCCTATCGAACCTCGGAATCGCCGAGATTTTTTCAGATGCCCTCGGTCATGACCTTGGGGAAACAAGGCTAGTTTCCCGTCGAACTTCGGAATCGCCGAGATTTTTTTAGATTCTGTAATATCCCCTAACCTTGTGGGTTAACACAACATCCAAAATCCAAATATGGGAGGTTTCAGATGATTCGTTTCTCGATGATGTTACTCTTGGTTGTCGGTTTTTCGTATGTGAGCCTCTTCGCACAAGAAGAGAAAAAAGCCAATCCCAAGGTGGGTGAAATCTTTGAAAAAATGGATGCCGACAAAGACGGTAAACTCAGCAAGGAAGAATTTAGCAAGTACTTTGAAGACCTGATGAGCAGACTTCCGAAAGGGGGCAACAAAATCGGTAACTTCTCGGATCGGATTTTTGATCGACTCGATGGCGATAAAGACGGTAAACTCACCAAAGAAGAGTTCGAGAAATTCGGGGGCGGCTTCGGCGGTTTGGGCGAAGGGAAATTCGACAAAGAAAAACTAAAAGAGTTGATGGAAAAGTTCAAGAATCGCAAAAAGGATAACTAATCCCGCCACTTGCTCCCTTGAATCGGTCCGACACTAAAACAATCATTTGATTGTTTGAAGCGTCAAAAGATAACTTATTCTTCGATTGGTTCCCTTTCCTATTACCCTTGTTAATCTGGGTAAAGTCCCACGTTAAAAATGGAGAATCTGGGCGAACTTTATGGGCCATACTTGGTCATCATATTATCCCCCATTTCCCCATTCTGTTGATCCGGAATAACTCGACTAGATTTCTGTTTCAATCCCTGTTATCCCAACCCCTTTCCAAGATGACCGCCTATTTTGAGGATGCATATGCGCAGATTCCTCCCGATTTTGCTTGTTGTTGTTTTGACGAATGTCGTATCCGCCAACACGGGAGATGCCACCATTCGGGCCATCCATTTTGCTGATGGGAAAGAAGGTTGGGCCACCGGTGATGAAGGGGTGATTTGGCACACCATTGATTCCGGCAAGACGTGGGAACGCCAAGAGAGCGGAACGAAAGGTTCCATTCGTGGGGTCCAATTTCTCAATCCCTATACTGGATTTGCCGTCGCCCGTTTGGAATTACCCAATCAAAAAACCATGGGGCTTGTTCTGGGAACCACCGACGGCGGGCTTACTTGGAAAACCCTTTCGACCGGAGCGTTACCAGGCCTGAACGGCCTGAAATTCTTCGATGAAAAAAATGGCTTTGTCTATGGGGATGGCAGCGACGGTCAACCCACAGGGGTTTTCCGAACTGTGGACGGGGGCATCAACTGGAAGGTGGTGGCAGGCACCCGTTCCCCGACATGGTACGGCGGGGATTTTAGCGATCCGGAAACGGGCGTCCTCGTCGGTGCTTGGGGAAGAATTGCCCCTTATCAAAATTCACGTTTTGCTGCCGCTGATGTTGATAGCTTGGGGGGACGAACCCTTCGACAAGTGAAATTGGTTGGAGAACGTGCCTATGCCGTTGGTTCGGGAGCCTTGGTCCTGATTTCCCCCGATTCGTCGGGCGTTCGTTGGGGATTACCTGATCTGAAACTGAGCAAAGAACTTCGTACCGAGATCGATTTTAATGCCCTTGCCGTTCATGGGAAACATGTTTGGATGACGGGTCGTCCGGGAAGTGTGGTTTTTCACTCGCCGGACGAAGGAAAATCTTGGGAGATTCAATACACCAATCAAACGACCCCGCTGCATGCCATTCATTTTGTGGATGAGAAAAATGGTTGGGCGGCCGGCGATTATGGGACCATTCTGCGGACCGAAGATGGTGGAAAAACGTGGCAAGTGGCCCGTCTCGGAGGTCTGCGCAGCGCGGTCTTATTTGTTCATGCCCGAGCCAAGGGCGTTCCTTTCGATGTGGTAGCTTCGCTCGGTGGTGGAGAGGGATACCTGACCACCTCAATTGCGGTCATTGCAGAGGAGGCCCCCTCTTTGGGCAAAAAAGGCCAAAGCGAACCCGAACGATTGGCCATTGCGAATCGATCGGCGAATCCCTTGTCCGCAACGAATGAACAACGGCTAGGTTTTGCCTTGCGTTCTTGTGGTGGAGCGATCGGTGAACAGCTTTGGCAATTCCCTGTGACCAATTATCAAGAAGGCATCCCACCTGATGAACTACTTGCATCTTGGGAGGGGCGGCACGGAGAAAAAGCCTCGGCTGCGTTGATTCGTCAATTGGTCTTGGCAATACGTCTATGGCGCCCCGATATTGTCATTACGGATGGGAATAGCGATGGTGTGGCCGAAGCCATTACCCTCGCTGCCGTGAAGGAGGCCTTTAAGCTCGCTGCCGAGGAAGAGGCCTTTTCAGAACAAATCACAGCGTTGAAATTACGACCTTGGGCTTCGCGAAAATTGTATTCGTTATCTCCAAAAGCCGATCCGGCTCTTGTGAAAATCTCTACGGTTGAATCGCTGGTTCGTTGGGGTGATACTGCCAGTGATCTTTCGGATGGTGCCCGTAAAATTTGGGATTTGCCTCCGTGTCCGTTCACCCGAAGTTTTCGTCTGATGGCAACCCGAATTAGTGCCGAAGGGGATAGCTCCCTTTTTGATGGGATACCCACACTCACCCCCGGTGGGGCGGCTCGACGGGACCCCTTACCAATCACACGGGAAGAACAAAACAATCGCAAAAAATGGTCCGACAAACGCCGCAGTTTAGAATCTCTCGCTAAAGGGAACCTCGGGGACTTGGTTCAACCCGAACAGGCGCTGTCACGCTTGCTGAGCGAAACGAAGGATATGCCCAGCTACTTGGCTGCTCGGACCCTGCAATCAATTGCAGAGCATCATGCTCAAGAGGGTCAATGGCTCCTTGCCAAGGAGATTTATTCGATCATCGTGACCCGATACCCCGACACTGCAGCTGCGGTCGAGGCCTATCGTTGGTTGGTCCGTTATCAAACCAGTGGAGAGGCACGTCGCCGCATGGAAACCAAGCAATTCATCGAGGTTTCTATCTCGGGACCGAAAGAACTGCTGCTGGAAGATAAAATGCCAACCAAAGCAGAAATCATTCAAGCCACGCACAGAGAAACGATGGACCCTGCGACCGAAGGTCGGCGGTGGTTGCGTGAAGCTCTGGCCCTTGAGAATAACCTGTTGAAATATGGGGCGACCTTCGGGAACGATCCCGCCTCGCAGCTTTGCTTGGCCGCAGCGAAGCGTCAATTGGGTTTGGCCGATGCGAACCAAAAATGGCTGCAAAAATACCTTGCGGAAACGGCTGTTCCCACCGGTGGGCAAGCACAGGTTAGCGGTTCCGATCCTTGGCGGGAATGTGCCTTGATGGAATCATGGCTTATGAATCGTTCCGGAAGGACTGCTCCCAAACCCGCTTTGCAGTGCAAAAAAGTCGAGAGCCGACCTCATTTAGATGGCAAACTCAACGAAGCGATTTGGAAAACGGCTTCTGCCTCCCTGCTCTCGAACATTTCGGGAGAAAACCTAGAAGGATATGGCTCGAAAGAGGCAATCGAAGAGTTGATTCAATCGCATTTGGCCGTTCCCAGTGCAAAACTTTCTCCCAGTGAGGTTCAAAATCTGCGTGACCAAGGGACGAGAACGATGTTTTGCTACGATGACGAGTTTTTGTACATCGCGGTGGTGTGCCGACACCCCAAAGGGAAAAAGCAAGAGGTTCTGACGAAACGCCAACGAGATATGAATCTGTCGCAATATGATCGGATCGAGATCATGCTTGATGTCGATCGAGATTACCAAACTTACTACCGATTGTGTGTCGATCAACGGGGTGCCCTTGCCGAAGATTGTTGGGGGGACAAAACTTGGAACCCCAAATGGTATGTGGCCGTGAATGCGGAGGAAGAAGGCTGGACCGCCGAGATTGCCATCCCCTTGAAAGAATTAACTGGGGAAACCATTAGCCCCGGCAAACTTTGGGCCATGAATGTGGTTCGGATTATCCCGAATGTAGGGATTCAAGCATGGTCGGGACCCGCAGGGATCAAACCCCGCCCCGAAGGGATGGGCTTACTTTCCTTTAGTGAGGGAAACAAATAAGATATTCCCGAATAATAAAGGATGTAAGCACATCCCAAACAGTAAGGATACTGGGGCATTTACCCAGCCTCAAAAAAAGAATGTAGGCACATCCCAAATAGTAAGGATGCTGGCACATCCCAAATAATAAGGATGCTGGCACATCCCAAATAGTAAGGATGTCGGTATTACTCAGACTGAAAAGGATGTCGGTATTATCCACAAATACCCAGAAGTACCAAACCCAACACAACAAGGATCAAGGGGTGAACGAAACAGAGAGTGGCCCAATCAACTACATCAAACGCATCTGGGAGTATCGTTATTTTTGGATGTCTTTGGTTCGAGCCGATTTGAAACGTCGTTACCGAAGATCGATTTTGGGCATGGGATGGTCGTTGATTTCCCCCGTCGCCATGACGGCCGTTTTGTGCGTTGTCTATCGTAAAATTCTCAACGTCGATCTTGTCACCTTTGCCCCTTATTTACTGGCCGGACTCGCCACATGGGGATTCTTGAATTCCGTGGTAGTCGCTGCCACTACTTGCTTCCGATTTGCGGAAGCGTACATCCGTCAAGAACCGGCGCCCATGATGATTTACCCCCTCAGGGCAGTGCTCGGGGCGGCCTTTCATGCGGGAATCTCACTCAGTTTGGCAGTGGTAGTGGCATCCATTGCTTCTTTCTTTGCGGAACCAGAGCAACTGCGTGGGCCTTTATCACTCCCCTTCCTTCCGAGTTTTATCGCAGGCCTTTTGATTCTCGTGTTATTTTGCTTGGCCGTGGGAAGCCTGATTGCTGTGGCCGCCAGCTATTTTCCTGATCTGACGCATCTTTCTGAAATTGGGATGCAGATGCTCTTTTTTTTAACGCCGGTCATTTGGCCAAAAAGGCTCCTGCTGCAAGGCCCCGAAGGCGAAGCCCGAGGATATTCTGTTTACCTTTTGAATAATCCCTTGGCCGCCATCGTGGATGTGGTTCGCGAACCGATTCTGACAGGGGATTTTGCCGAAGGTCGCGCCTATGCAATCGCGGTCGGTACCACGTTTTTCATGTGGGTATTGGTGGCTTATGTCTATCGCCGTTGTGAACATAAAATCATTTACACCCTGTAACCGAGGACCAAGATGACACGGATTGAATTAAATGGGGTGTCTCTGAGTTTTCGTTTAACGCCTCCGGGTGGACTCTCCATCAAAGATTGGGTGATCAACGGCTTTCGTGCGCCTCCTGGTAGCACTATCGTTGTCGATGCACTCAAAAACCTGACCTTATCTATCAACGATGGCGATCGTCTCGGAATCGTCGGTCACAACGGAGCGGGAAAAAGTACATTGCTCAAACTTCTCGCGGGGGTTTATCGACCTACCGAAGGGACCGCTCATATTCGTGGGAAAGTTTGCTCGCTATTCGATTTAGCCTTGGGGTTTGAGTGGGAAGCGAATGGTTGGGAGAACATTAAATTTCGGGGCTATTTACAACGGGAAACCCCACAATCGATTCGGGCCAAAACGCAAGAGATCGCGGAATTTTCTGAATTAGGAGAAGCCCTCG
Organism: Gemmataceae bacterium; assembly: GCA_026419115.1. Classification (GTDB taxonomy): domain Bacteria; phylum Planctomycetota; class Planctomycetia; order Gemmatales; family Gemmataceae; genus SKW135. The sequence continues at coordinate 11,466 of JAOAAA010000016.1, read as the reverse complement.
ATCGACCCATTAAGTATTATTCCAGTGGGATGCTAGTGAGACTGGCCTTTGCGATCGCCACCGCGATCGATCCAGAAATTCTCCTGCTAGATGAGATTTTGGCAGCGGGGGATATTGCCTTCCAGAAGAAGGCCAAAAAGCGAATTCAGGACCTCATTAACCGTGCTCGGGTCATGGTGCTGGTCACGCATGACCTTGCCTCGTTGGTGAATCTTTGTAATCGTGCCGTTTGGCTCGAAAAGGGACAGGTTCGTATGCTCGGTGAACCAATGGCAGTCGCTCAAGCGTATTCCGCCTCGATGGGGCGAACCTTCTCGGAATCGGATGTGACCTATGCGAACTCTGAATGAATCGGCCCTCGGGTTGGTCTCGAACCTTCTGGAAAACCCGAACCGCTACCGCTGTGCCGTCAGTCAATTTGATGCGGTGAGAATTATTGATTGTGGCTCGAATGTTCTGGGGGGGCTAGAAACAGGGCTAATGTTGGCCCGTATTTGTTTGGCCGATTTGGCACAGGTCTCTTTGCTCAACACAGAACAGGGGTTGCAAGTTCAGGTCTATTCGGATGATCCTGTATCAGCTTGCCTCGCCAGTCAATATGCTGGGTGGCAAATTAAGGTTGGCAATTACTTCGCGATGGGTTCCGGACCAATCCGCGCTGCGGCCTGTCGGGAACCGTTGTTCCAAGAGTTGAAACTAACTCAAGAAATGTCCCCTTGTGCGATCGGGGTTCTCGAAACGGCAACGCCTCCGACGCCTGAAGTTTTTGATTACCTCTACCAAAGGCTTCCCAAATCGGTTCAAGACCTGTACCTACTCTTTGCTCCCACCAAGTCACTTGCGGGGACCATTCAAGTGGTGGCTCGTTCCCTCGAAACAGCATTGCACAAACTGCACACACTTCATTTTGATTTGCAAACGATTGTCTCGGGATTTGGCTCGGCTCCCCTACCCCCTGTGGCTCACAAAACCCTTGACGGAATCGGCCGAAGCAACGATGCGATTCTATATGGTGGGAAGGTCACCCTTTGGGTTCGCTGTGCCGATGAAATGATCACGCAAATCGGTCCGCAAGTTCCCTCGGTTGCTTCTACCGATTACGGTACCCCGTTCGCAGAGATTTTGACCCGCTACAACGGTGATTTTTATAAGATCGATCCCCTTCTGTTTTCCCCTGCTGTAGTTGAGTTCCATAACCTGCAGACGGGGCGGGTCTTCACTTACGGCCAATTGGCACCGCAAATTCTCAAGACCTCGTTCGGGTTCGGAAACGAGAATAAAGAGAATGGGGAAAAATCGAGTTAGTCAATAATCGATTTGATTTATCAAGTAATAGTCGATTTATGCGGTAGGAGCGTATAAAATCGCCCGATCACATTCAAACGGCTAATGAAACATCAGATAACAAGTTAGCAAAGGTCGTTAACAAACGATCCTGATTGCGCAAGCAATGGGGTTTGTATACTCTCTTGAATGGAAACCGTTTAGCCCCGCGTGATACCTCTATCGCTTAACCGACGGCAGAACCCATCTTGAACACGGGTAGCAGCAACGCAATCACCACAAACAGAACCACGACGGCCATCAAGAGCAACATGAAAGGCTCTAACAACCTCACGAACAATTCGAGTTGCCGTGTCGAGCGTTTTTCAAGGTTATTGGCAACATCGATCAAAACTTTCTCTAGGGTGTTGGATTCCTCACCGACCGAGATCATCTCGACAATATCGTTCGGGAAATAACCCGATTTTCGGAGCGGGGCCGCCAGTTTTTGCCCCGAGGTAATGTTCTCGGCCGATTCTTCGATGGCCTTTGCGAGAACCTTATTTCCTGTTGAATCCTTAGCGATTTCGAGTGAACGAAGAATCGGAATCCCGTTCGCAAGAAGTGTTCCTAAAATCCGAGTAAAGCGAGCCAAAGCAATCGAGAGAATCAGCCCCCCCGCGACGGGAATTTTTAAGGACATTCGGTCGATAAATAGACGGGCACTTGGGGTGCGACGCCACAGCAGAAAAGCCCCCATCATCAGAAACGGGATGGGTAAGGTCCACCACCAATTATTCTCCAGAAACTTCGATGCCCCCAACAGATATTGTGTCATCACGGGCAGATTCCCTTTGGCCTTCAGTTTGCCGAAGATCGGTTCAAACTTGGGAACCAAGAAAATCAACAGCGCTACGACAATCCCCGAGCCGACAAACGCCAAAATCACCGGATAAGCCATCGAGCCGACGACCTTCGATTTGAGGTCCTCTTGCTTTTCGGTGAAATCGGCAATTCTTCGCAGCACATCTTCGAGGAACCCCCCTTCTTGACCGGCACGGATCATACTCACGGCCAGTTCGTTGAAGATTTTGGGGAACTGTCGCATCGAATCGGCCAAGGTGGTTCCATCGGCCACCCGTGCGCGGACCTCTCGAACAGCAAACGAAAGGAGTTTGTTCGAGGATTGTTTCTCAAGAATATCGAGGGATTTGAGGAGAGGCACCCCCGCTTGGAGCAGATCGGCTAATTGGGCGTAAAAGGCAGAAACTTTACGAGCGGGAACGCCAAAATTGATGCCCCCTGCTGTTGCAGTGATTAATGTAACCTTGAGAGGAAATAAGCCGCGGGCATCGAGCATGCCGGCCGCTTCCCGTTCGGTACTAGCAGAGATAGTGCCATTCGTGCGGGTTCCATCATTCGCAATCGCTTCGTATTTATAATCTGGCATAGGTCTAACCTAACTCGGTTCTATCACAATCACACCGGCAATAGTTCGGGCGATTTCGTTCGAGGTCACAACACATTCTCACCGGCAGAGTCTTTGCATTCGGCCTTGGATCACTCGTTCACCTTTACTTCGTTCGGGGTCACAACACAATATCGCCGGCGGTGGTTCGGGCCACTTCGTCGATGGTTGTTGTCCCGTTGAGAACTTTCTTCCACCCATCTTGGCGAAGGGTACGCATCCCTGCTTTTAGCCCTTCGGCACGGATCACCCCTGCATTGGCACGGCTCACGATCGCTTCGGTGATGGCATCGTTCATCACCAGCAATTCATGAATACCGGTTCGGCCACGGTAGCCCGTATTGCGGCACGCTCGACAGCCGGCCCCTCTCCAAATCGGTTGAACCGTTCCTTCCGCCACTCCGGGAAAATCCGAAGGGATTTCGTGAATATCAGGGACAAATTCGGTTTTGCAATCCTTACAGATGGTCCGCACCAAGCGTTGAGCCATCACCCCTTCGACGGTACTGGCAACCAAAAAGGGTTCAATCCCCATATCGATCAGACGGGTAAAGGCAGAAGGGGCATCGTTCGTGTGCAAGGTACTGAACACCAAGTGCCCCGTAAGCGAAGCCTGAATCGCTGCCTCGGCCGTTTCGAGGTCGCGCATTTCGCCGATGAGAATCACATCGGGGTCGTGCCGGAGAATACTTCGCAGGGCCGTGGCAAAGGTCAACCCAATTTTGGCATGGGTTTGAATTTGACTGATTCCGGGTTGTTGATACTCGACGGGATCCTCAACGGTGATGATTTTAGTCACTTCGTCTTTGATTTCATTCAACGCAGAATACAAGGTCGTCGATTTCCCCGAACCGGTAGGCCCCGTGACCAGAATAATCCCGTGCGGAAGATCAATCAATTGCTTGAAGGTCTTATAAACGTCGGGGAGCATACCACAATTCGCCAGATCGAAGACCATGCGCCCTTTATCAAGCAAACGCATGACGATCCCCTCGCCGTGCACCATCGGGATGATGGAGACACGCACATCGATCTCGCGCCCTTGGACACGCATTTTGATTCGACCATCCTGAGGGAGCCGCTTCTCTGCGATGTTCAGACGGGCCATGATCTTAATTCGGCTGATAATCGCCAAAGCAAATTGATTGATCGCTGGCGGGAGAACTTGGGTTTGCAAAAGCCCGTCGATACGATAACGAACCCGAAGCGAATTTTCTTCCGGTTCGATGTGAATATCACTAGCTCGTTCTTGGGCGGCTTCGATGAGAATTTCGTTCACGAGTTTCACGACCGACGCTTCTTGGGCCTGTTTGGCTAGATCGCTATCATCGGACTCGATCGCTTCGAGCAGTTCGACCTCTTCCCGTTGCGAAACCATCGCCGAAACCGTTTCCCCCCCCACCCCGTAGTATTGTTTAATGAGGCGATTAATTTCCCGAGGGGAACCCAACACGGGAACTACTTCAAGCCCCGTGATGGTGGCCACTTCATCCAGTGCGTACAAATCATAGGGGTTACCAGTCGCAACCACTAAGGTTCCGTCGTGCCGAGAAAGCGGGATGAGATTCTTCCGGTGAACCAACTTGCTGGGCATAATGGCCAAGGCATCGGCTGGTACCGTGGCGTTCGACAAATCCACCAATTCCAAGCCGAACTCTTCAGCAAGCGTGGTTAGCACGTCGATCTCTCGGCCAATTTGTCTATCAAGAAGGATTTCATGTTGAGGCCGATTGGGATCAACCGCCCGAGCGTCTTCGGCACGGCGGTAATCCACATCGCTGAGTTTGCCTCGTTTGCGTAACGCTTGAATCAAATCCATACCAGACACCAAAAAGAGAAAGGGGGCTTACTTGGTAGGTTACCAAAAGCCATCACCCGCAGTACGTCAAACCGAGCAAAACCTCAAAATTCTGGAGATCATGCCCGTCACAAAACGTCTTCGACTAGGGGTATGACTTTATATTATTAACCCCAAAGGGTTAAGAGATTGTGAGGAATTATGAGAAATACGGAAGTCTCTACCATTTAGGTTATTTTCAGCAGGTTCATCAAGTTCATCTAGCCAAGAAAGACAGGATCATTTGCAAACTCAGCAGAGTCAAGAATCACTCAGTCCACCGGATCGCAGCACTCTCACGAACCACACAGACCGTTCACACAGTCCGCCGGATCACGGCGCTGGCTAGATTGTTTGCGAACTCATCAGACTCTGGGGAACGGGGAAAGCAAGAAAAATTTAGCAAAGCAAAAGGGAGGCTACAAAGGATTAAGGACGATCTTTACGGGTGCTAAGAATGGCCTTGGCCTCACGCTGGGCATAGCTCGGTTCTTCCTCGTCGGCCAGATTTTTTAGCATTTTCCAAGCCTCGTCTGATGTTGATTTTTCCAAGAGAGAAACGGCCCTTGCCCTGCGTAATGCATTCCCATAAAGGCCATTCTGGCTTGGGCTGAATCCCTTCTCTTCGAGTTGTAGCTTGAGTGTTCGGATGGCATTTGCCGCTTCTGTATCCATCTTGGAGGTGTCCCATTCATAGATAATCGATGCGGCACGAGTTCCCTGCTGCGACAGTTCTTGCCGAGCTTTCTCACGAATCTTAAAGGAAGGATCATCAAGATTTTTGAGGCACTTTTTGATTTCTTGGTTTTGTTTTTCGATGACCTTTAAACCATCAATCACAACATTAACGCCTTCCTCACCTGCCGAGAGCAATTTCTGATAGGCGGCTTGGGCTTGGCTCACCTCATCGCTATCCAAATTCTCCCACGCCTGTGTCAAGGTCAAATGGTTCTTGGGTTGTTCGACCGCTCGGAACGGCCAAATCCACAGCTCACCTTGTCGGCCATATGTTGCCAATAGCTGGGAATCTCGTGAAAAACAAAGGGTTTCACCCCCATTGGCAAACACACCGTATTCAGCTATTTCTTTCCAGTTTTCCGTTTGCCATACTCGACACACGGCCGATTCCCCCGAGTAGATACATGCCAAACGCGACCCATCGGGAGAGAACTGAACGGTCCGAACCTCTCCTTCTCCGAAACGGCGTTCCAACCCTGCTAATTGGCGTCCATTGAGTGTATCGAACACCACCACCCGCCCTGCCGAGGCTGTGGCTACCCAGCGACCATCGGGAGAAAAGGAAATGGTACTATGCTCGGCACGTTGGACCCTTCGCATCCAATACTGATTTTCCTTACCGCCCGCGAATTGGCCCCGATACCGAATCCACCCATCCCGCCCCACGATGGCAACATGCCGACCATTCGGAGCAAAGGCCAATGCCAAGGGAACCGTATCGAGTTCTAACTTCGCTTCCGTTGAGCGATCCGAGATTTTCAAGATCGCTAACTCTTTTTCTGCCGATTGGAAAACGACCTTTTCTGCTTGTGGAAGAATGTGAACCACACTCACAGTACCGCGTGTTTCGAAGTGAACGATCTCATTCAATTGACCCTCCTTATTTCGGAAAACCCGCAGACCTGTTTCCGTCCCGATGGCAATAAGGCTTGCCGAGCGAGCGCCGGTGAGGGCCTTGTTGACCTCTGGGCCGTTTTGCTGTCGGCCCGACTTGAGATCGATCAAGATCGATTTGTCGGCACCGACGACGAAAAGGGTTTCCCGATTCAAAAAGGTCGAATAGCGAATCGGACCGATCGCGAGATGGAAATGGTGAGAATACTCACTAGGAGCGATGATCCGTGGTTTAGGCCCTACTTCCTTCGGAAGGGAAATCGGTGCCGCGAGTGCTAAGCAAGGAGTTACGACACATGCTAGGCAGGAAGTAACCCATACGATGAAAAATCCGAATCGGAACATAGTCCCCTCCATGCACGGTCGTCACTGGGATATAGGGAAAAACGATTCTGGCCCCTTCCACTAAGATGACAAACGAGCTAAACCTACTCTGTTTGACGGCTTTACCTACCGGAACTAACTCAAATAGGTTAACCATCGGGAGATTGGCAGCATCTCTGGATACTGGAGCGGGATCGGTCGGCGGTTTATTTTCGAACCTTATCGGGACATAGTATCCCTAGGATCGGTAGGAATTTCCGATGCGATTATCCTCAGCGCGAAAATCTGGTGGAGAGAGAGTGGAGTAGCCCCAGTTACTTCGCGAATTCGACAATGCGAGATTCCCTGAGAACGGTGACCTTGATTTCTCCAGGGTAATCGAGTTGTTCTTCGATGGCCCTAGCAATATCGTGGCAGATTTTCGTCGCATCGGCATCGGTCGTTCGTTGAGAATTCGCAATGACACGAAGTTCGCGGCCGGCTTGAATCGCAAAGGCTTGATCGACACCAGGGAATTGCGTGGCAATGGCCTCGAGTTCCTTCAAGCGACGGATGTATTTTTCAAGGGTTTCGCGTCGGGCGCCGGGGCGAGAGGCACTAATCGCATCGGCAGCGGCCACCAATACCGTGTAAATATGGTCCACGGAAATATCGTCATGGTGTCCCTCAATTGCGTGAAGGACCTCTTCCCGAGTTTCCCCATATCGTCGGGCTAGTTCCGCGCCAATTTTGGGGTGCCCCCCTTCCATTTCGTGATCGGCCGCCTTCCCCACATCGTGTAATAACGCACAGCGACGAGCTAAACGAGCATCGAGTCCCAATTCGGCTGCCATCATTCCCGTGAGGTGACAGACCTCTAACGAATGGTTCAGAACGTTTTGGCTGTAACTTGTGCGGAATTTTAGCCGTCCTAAAAGTTGAACGAGCTTATCGTGCATCGGGCCAACATCCGCTTCCGCCAGAGCGGCCCGCCCTGCTTCCATGATGCTTTTATCCATTTCGCGTTGGCATTCGTTGACGATCTCTTCAATGCGAGAGGGGTGAATTCTCCCGTCTTGAATCAGTCGTACCAACGACATCCGAGCGACCTCGCGCCGGACGGTATCAAAGGCCGAGACAATGACCACTCCGGGGGTATCATCGATGATGACATCCACACCGGTGAACTTCTCGAAGGTCCGAATGTTACGGCCTTCCCGACCGATGATCCGCCCCTTCATATCATCCGAAGGAATATCGACCGTCGAGACGGTGGTCTCTGCCGTATGAGCGGCGGCGTATCTTTGCAGGGAGGTAGCGAGAATCTCACGGGCTTTCGCTTCCGATTCGGCTTTTAGCTTCTCTTCGTAATATTGAATGCGCTCCGCGTATTGAGCCGTCAGTTCCTGCTCCAGTTTCGTCAAAAGCATCCTTTCAGCCTGCTCGCGAGTTAAACCCGAAATCGAGTGCAGCAAGGATTTTTCTTTATCCAGAGTCTCCTCGAGTTCTTTGGTTTTGGCTTCAAAATACTCCTTGCGTTCGGTCAGTTTCTTTTGACCCGCTTCGAGGGCCCGTTCTTTTTTGAGAATCTCCTTGTGGCGTTGTTCGATGGTACTTTCTCGTTTTTCGAGCTTGCGTTCTCGTTCACGCAGATCCTGTCGGGCTTGTTCGGTCTCCTTCTCAAAGGATTCCCGACGTTTGATAAATTCGTCCTTGGCTTTCAGGTCGGCATCTTTGATAATACGTTCCGAGTCGTTGCGCGCATCATTAATGATGCGCTCGGCATCGCGTTTAGCTTGTTCTTGAATTTCTCGAGCGCGAGCTTTTGTTTCCTCCTCTTGGTTTTTGGCAAAATTCTCTGCCCGCTCGACCTTTTTTTTCATTTTCGAGCGGCCCAGAGAATACCCTCCAACACCGCCTGCTAACAAAGCTAATGCCGAAACTGCAACGCCGAGGAGAACCTCGACGAGTTCCATGTGTTTTGCTCCTTCATCGTTTATCCCACCAAAATGCCCCTTCTTGGGGTGGATGGAACAAAGATGATCTTGGTTATAAAGGTTATGTAAATAAGGGAACGGCTATCGATATTGTTCATGAAGATATGTCGTCCCTTAATTCATTATGCGAGATCATGAAGGAAAAAGGAAGACCCTCACACGAAAACCTTCACTAAACCCTGTTACCTGAACCCCAGAGATAGTTTCGGGGTCGATCCCAAGCAGGCGATTCCTATAAAATAGGCTTTCCGGTTTCTGTGAAAGGGAGGGTGTGATTTTTCGATGGCGTCATTTGTTCCGAGGGTGTTTTTAGTCGGTGCCGGTCCGGGTGATCCAAGTCATCTCACATTAAGGGGTTTAGAAGTCCTTCAAAAGGCAGACTTTGTCCTTTACGATTACCTGTTATCGCCACGAATTCTGGATTATGCGCCCGTCGATGCCGAGAAAGTGTGCGTGACCGAACTTCCGGGAGAGCATCCCCGCCGCTGGCCTCACATCCATGCCAGACTGATTGAAGAGGCCAAAAAAGGGAAATGTGTCGTTCGACTCAAAGGGGGTGATCCCTCGATCTTTGGGCGTGTCGGCGAAGAAGCCCAAGCCCTTCGCGAGGCCAATATCCCCTATGAGATTGTGCCAGGGGTCACGGCCGCTTTAGCGGCCGGAGCTTGGGGGGAAATTCCTTTAACCCATCGGTCTTATGCCAGCGCTCTGGCAATTGTCACCGGACATGAATACCCAGAAAAGGGGCAACCGCAGATCGATTGGAGACGGATCGCCCAATTCCCTGGAACCTTGGCGGTGTACATGGCGGTGGCCCGTTTGGGTCGGATCGCTAAAGAATTAATTGCTCAAGGGAAATCGCCCGATACGCCCGCCGCGGTGATCCATCGGGCAGGGAGTGGTTACCAACGGACCGTCACGGGAACTCTCCACACTATCGATGAGGAAATTCGTGCTGCCGGTTTGACCACCCCTTCCCTGCTCTTAGTTGGCGATGTAATCCCTTTGCGACCTGCTCAAACTTGGTTAGAGAATCGGCCCCTGCTGGGGCAACGAATTCTCATCACGCGGCCCCGTTCCCAAAGTTTGGAATTGTTGAGACAACTCGAACTACTCGGGGCGATTCCAGAACATTGCCCCACACTCGAACCGGTTGCCCCCGCCGATTGGACTTTGACCGACCAAACTTTACAACGGCTCAAAAACTCGGAATTTGGTTGGCTTGTTTTCACCAGTTCTAACGGGGTCGATTTCTTTTTCCAACGTTTGAACCATTTGAATTGGGATGCCCGCAGCCTCAGCAGCTGTTTGATTGCTGTGATTGGTAAATCGACGGCGAAACGATTAAACGATTATGCACTCCGAGCCGACCTCGTCTGCGATGGGGAAATGAACTCCGAACGATTGGCAGAACAACTTTCCCAACATCCACATTTGGGTAATGTCCTTTTGATTCAAGCGGCCGAAGCCCGCGAAACTCTTCGAGAACGACTAGGCCAAACTCGAACGGTTCATTCCTTGAGTATTTACCGTCAACAAAAGGTGATTCAACCGGAAAGCGAATTATTCGATCGGCTTCGACGCGGCGAAATGGACATCATCACGTTCACCAGTCCCAATATCGCAACGACTTTTCTGGAGGCGTGTGATGAGATGGTACGGCAACGCCTTCGATCTCAGGGAATCCGCGTGGTGGTGAATAGTTCCCGCTTATCAAAGATGTTGGCCGAGAGGTACCAAATCTTGTCTGTATGTACCATTGACCCCACGCAGGAAGGTCTCATTAATACATTGCTGGAACTCAAGGCTTGATTATTTTTTCTTGGTGAACCCTTTCTCGATAGCATCGCCTGTCATTTTTCCTTTGTAGACGATCACTTTGCCATCGTTCGCCCCACGCATCGATTTAATCAATTCAATCAAGGGGTACAATTCGCGTTGCTCTGCCACAAGGGCAATCAATTGCAAGCGAGCCAAACCTAAAACTCCGCCGAGCAATTCGGTTAACTTGTTCAGATCGGCGCCTGGTGCGTAGACTCGAAATTCCACATCAATATCTTTACCCACCATCGCATTCATGGAGATGGTATCGATCGCCTGTAAGGTTTGCTTGGTTTTCTCGTTCCCCAAATTCAGTTCCTTGAGTTTCCCTTTTGCTAACCCAATGGCCGTGATATGAAACTTGGTATCGAGTGCGGGGAGCAAGGCAGCGAGTTCCGGCTTCAGAGCGTGTTTGATCCCTCCAAGTGCAGCAAAGGCTCGTTCCAAAAACTTTTCAGAAGGCGAAACGACGATAAGGGAATCCGAAAGAACCGCGTTGTACATCGTTTCCTGAGGATTGGCACTGGGCAATTTATAAGCCGGTTTGCCCGCAACCTTGATGGCTTCGATGACACTCGGATTGGCTTTGCTATAGCTTTCGATATTTTCTTGGATTTTCTTTGGGTCGAACTTCCCCTCGATGACAGCAAACGGAACGGGATGCGAAGGATCATCCAAATTCAGCGACACCGTGATTCGAGTGAAATCCTTCAACGGGTCTAACCCCGAGGCGGTAATGGCGGTATCGGCTTTTTTGATGGTCTTGAGTAAATCCTTGATGAGATCCGGTTGAATTCGTTTCATCGCCTCGGAGGCGACCACCTCTTTGGCATCGACGATGAGGATCACATCCGTATTCGGCGGAAGAAAGGGAATCGTGTCCAAAGCAAAGGAAATGGGCACGAAACCGAAAAGAAGCCCCAAGGTCAGGGTAATCCGTTGCATACACGCTCCATTTGGGGGACAATACATACGGGCGAAAAAAGATTCTTACTTCAAGATTCTTCCTTCGATTGTACGCGCCCGTTCCGAATAATTGCATCTCTACTTCAAATAAACAAAATCATTGAGATTGAACAGCACCCTACAAAAATCACTGGTAACCGTTGCGAGAATCGGATCGATCTCCTTGGGCAAGTCAGAAA
>JAOAAA010000169.1 GCA_026419115.1 Gemmataceae bacterium | reverse complement strand
CTGATATTTCCCTAACAACCTTTTCTATCCCACAAACTCGACTTTTTCCGGTAATTCACAGCATTCTTCCAAAAGGTCGGATTTCGGCGCAAGTTCGCTATTTTCTCTCATCTCTAGGTCAGTAATCATCCATCCACAAGCTAAACTATAGGCATCTTGAGGAGTTTTAAGCTATGAAACGGATTCTCGTTCTTCTGTTCGTCTCTCCCCTAATTTTGACAGGTTGCACCGCAACCGAGTATATCCCTGTTGCTGAGCCTGTGCCGGTGTTTGTTGAACCCGCTCCCGTTTTGGTTGCTCAACCTGCGCCAGTTGTTACGGATTCATCGAATGTTCTACCGCCACCGACCCCCGTCCCCTAATCTGAAAAGCACGGGGCAGAAAAGCACGGGGCAGAAAAGCACGGGCCAAGAAAACTCAGGCGGATAACAAAATTCTGAGGGCATCTCTTACGAGATGCCCTCTTGTGATTTATCCCACGATTTCTTCGCAATAAATTTACCTTCCACTTGGCAAGAATTTCATATCATCGAGAAAGCAGATACTTGGGAGTCTTGCGAATGCGTTCGTGGTTGGAACGAAGAATTTACGATTTGAGTTATTTCCTTGTCCATTGGATGTTTTTGTTTCTGCTTTCCTTTCGCTGGTTTGGTCGAAGAAACCTTCCCCAAAAAGGCCCCGTGATTTTACTGGCCAATCATCAATCGTTTATCGATCCGGTCATAGTTGGTCTCGCAGCGGGACGCTACCTGAGTTACTTGGCACGGCAGACCCTTTTCAAAAACTGGCTCTTTGCGTTCCTCATTCGGACCTATCAAGCGATTCCGATCGACCACAAAGGTTTCGCCCGAGAAGGGATCACCTCCACCCTTGCGGCTCTTCAACAAGGGAAAGCCGTATTGATGTTTCCTGAAGGAGAACGGACTCACGATGGCGCGGTTCATCCTTTTAAGCCGGGTATTTGGTTGTTGCTCAAAAAAATCAGTTGTCCGATTGTGCCGGTTGGAATTGCTGGTGCCTATGGTTGTTGGAATCGGTTCGCGAAATTCCCGCGACCTTCGTTTTTGTTTCTCGGACCCAATGATGCGGATATTGTGGTGAATATCGGCCCTGCCATCATGCCTGCCGAATTGTTGAAGCTGGACCGAGAACAGGCATTGGAACGACTTTATCATGCCGTGAACGAGGCCCATAAAAAAGCAGAAAGCCTCCGCAAAAAACGTCGAGAATCATAAGATAGAAGGTATGACTGCTGAAAATAGTTCTTTGCCACCCAAGGTAAGCAAATTGGCTACCTTGGCTTTTGTCATCTCTTTGAGTGCAGCGTTGTTTGGGATAATCGGGGCAACCCCTTACCCGAAGATGTTGCTGTTTCCCCTCTCGCCACCTTCCGGAGAGTGGGAGCTACCTGTTGCTTCCCAGAAGTGGTCCCTTCCTGTAGGTGAATGGGTCTACTATGCGTTTGCAGTGTATCCCATGGTAGGAGGGGCGATTGGTATGCTCTTGGGTCGGGTAGCATTATGGCGGATCTGCCAAGCCGAGGTCCCCCAATCCGGAGAAGCACGGGCCGTGTTCGCGAGCTTTATTGGTCTATTGGCGTTCTGTCTCGGTTTGGTGGCTGTCTTTGTTATCTATCTTTGGCCGAGGCTCGAAGTCACAATTTAGGGCCTTTTCACACTCCTTATCAAATATCAATAAATGGCTGGGGTATTGTTTGTCGTCCCAGAAAAATCCGGTGCCAAAAACCTAACGAGGCAGCTGAGACTGATTTACTCGGCCTGCTCACTTTCTCGGAACCATAATTTGAAACGGGTGATAATCGAAGGGCCGTTTTCCCCACGAAACAAGACCGATTCGCGACGAAATTGACTCGATGCAAACCATAGACCGGCAACAACTGTCAACAGTAACGACAAAATCAGGCTGAACCAAGTGAGTGGAGTAATCGGTTCTCCGGATACACTCATAAGATTTTGCATCACCATCGAAAGCCCCGTGATCGGTACAGCCGCGAGGATCGGGGATAGGGTAATACCTGGAGTCATCGACCATAATTGCAGCGGCATCACCACGATAAAGAGCGGTATCAGGTAGTGTTGACCTTCTTTGGGAGAACGAGCAAAGACGCCAACCCCCAGACCAATCGAAGTGAAGATCAATGCCAACGGGATCGCTAAAAGGGCCACCGAAACCAATCCACTCAACGAAACCACAGGGAACGGGAGTACAAATCCCAAAAACAAAGCCCCTGCGATCATCCATAACAGGTTCCACAGAGCCGAACCGTAGGAAAATAAGGCAATCGCAAGGAATTTCCCCGAGACGATTTCACTGCGAAGGGCAGGGCTAATTAAAAGTGTTTCCATCGTTCCGCGTTCTTTCTCGCCTGCGGTGACATCAATGGCCGGATGCATCGCTCCCGCAAGGGTCCACATCACCAATAAAAAGGGGAGAAACTTCACCAACACATCTCGAAGTTCTTCGGCGGTGCGGGCCTCGACCGGTCTCTCGGAGCGTGGGTCAAAAATGGTGAACGGTAGTTCTGGATCGACCCCTTGACGTCGTAGACCGACTTTGAAATAGGCTTCCTGCCAAGTACTCAGGGCCGAGTTCACTTTTTGCATGGCCAATTTGCTCGTTTCGTCTCCTTCACGACTCTTAATCGTGACTTTGGGGTTTTTCTTTTCTCGAATTTGGTTTGTGAAATCTTCGGGGACAATCAGAAGAACGTCGATCTTACGAGTGTTGAGCGATTCCTCACCCTCATCGGTTAACGGAATCACATTCAGCACCCCGTAACCTTTGGTGGTGGGTACGAATTTGGGATTGAAAATCTGCAAAGAGGGGTCGGACTCATCCCGAATGATCAAAGGGGGATCATCAAGATAGAGTTCTGTGACCACATGCAGAACGGAACCGACCATCAACGATTCGGGGTGCGCTTTCTGCGGTGGGAGATGTTCGATGCCTATGATGCCCACACGAAGAGGTTGATCCTTCAGGCTATAGGCAAAGGCGATCCCAATCAACGCAAACACAGGATAAAGGAATGCCGGTAGACCTAAAATGATCATCATCGTGCGTCGATCACGCAAGAGATCATGAACTTCTCGTTTGGCAATCAGCAGAATCGAAGAAATTTTCATGCCTATAGTCTAGGACCTGTTCAAGAAAGTGGGAAATACACAAGGCTCTCTCTCCTTCAACCCGCGTGATACCTAAATACGGAAATTGCTAGGTGGCAGCAAAAATGCTCTTCATGATCCTTTCTCTGCTCGAAATCCCCGAAGCAATGTTTCTTGGGCTAAATCATCGGCCACATCGGCCCGACGGGTTTTGGCATGACAGAGCGCGGTTATGCGGGCAGACCATCTTTGTGCCAAAAGAGCATACGCGCTGATGTCACCAGCGATCGTCTTTCGGACTAAATCGGCGTCCGTCATGGCCGCTTCCTCATTCGCCTACAATAAACCTATATTTAAAGACGACCAACTCGGGAAAGTTAATATCCCCAAAAATGGACTCGTCTGATTTTCTCCTTACGGCCGAAGGATGGATCAGGGCATGAATTTCAAAGAATTCGATCGCGACGAAATTCGATTTCAGTATCCCGCTGATTGGGAGATCGAAATAGAAGAGGAAGAGGATCAGATGGGTTGGACCGTCTCCGTTGCCAGTCCCGATTCGGCTTTCTTAGTCATTGCCTATCGAGTCGATGAGGAACCCAGTCGGCTTGTTGAAGCGGCTTTGGAATCCCTACGAGAGGATTTTCAAGACCTCGACGCTCAACCGACTATGGAGACTTTGAACAAACAACCTGCTTTCGGCTACAACATCGAATTTATTACCCTAGACCTGACGAACACCGCTTGGTTAAGAGGGGTCGATGGTCCTGAAGGCGGCATTCTAATTATGGGACAAATGACTGATCAGGATCGACCCATGTACGAACAGCCTCTCAGGGATATTCTCGATTCTCTCTCTTGGGAGGAATAGAGGGGTTCAAGGTGGCGCTCGCTTGGGAGAGATCAAGTCGAGCTTTGGAGAAAGGTTTTGGTTGCGGATCGGTTCCGTTCTGTTCACGGATCAGATTCGTTCGTTGTTCTTGCGCTTATTTGGGAACAAACCCTGTTACAGAGTGGGTTTGTTCCCAAATATCTGAGAGCTTAATTGGTAACAAATCGGGTTTTTCATCCTAATTCTAAGGGGCGAATCGTTCCCAATCGTTCCTTGAGAACGTCTCGAACTACCCACTCTGAAGAATCACTCTAAAATAGAAATTTCTTCTCCATTTCAAACTCAAACAGGGAATGTCTCGACATCATGCGAAAGATATTGCTTACGATTCTATTCATGGGATTATCTGCCCAATTCGTTTGGGCGGATGAGAAAAAACTATTAACAACCAGTCAGAAGGTTTTTGAAGGGATCATCTCGCATACTCTTCCGAATGGTCTGAAAGTGTATCTCAAACCGGTGCCAGGGTCTCCGATTGTCACCACGATGATGGGATATAAAGTCGGTGCTTGCGACGAAGAATTAGACCAGACGGGCTTATCCCATTATTTAGAGCATCTGCTTTTCAAAGGGACCGACAAACTCCTTCCAGGCGACATCGATCGGATCACCCAACGCAATGGCGGCAGAAACAATGCCTATACCAGTGAAGATATGACCGTTTATCATTTTGATTTTGCGGCGGATCGCTGGTTGACTGCACTGCAAATCGAAGCCGATCGGATGCGAAATACCAGAATCGATGAAAAACACGAATTCGAGCAAGAGAAGGGGGCCGTCATTTCCGAGTTGAACGGCAACGAAGATCAACCTTGGGAACTGGAATACAAAATGATCCTGCCTTTGCTGTTTGGTGAAAAATCACCTTACGGCCACCCCGTGATTGGTCAGAAAAAACATGTGGCCGATGCCACAGCAGCGATCATCAAAAAACATTATGATCGTTGGTATCATCCCAACAATGCAGTATTAGTGGTTGTCGGGGGATTCGATCCGAAGGAAGCCCTTAGCCAAATCGAAAAACTATTCAAAGATATTCCCAAGGCCGAGTTACCGGAACGAAAGCCAGAGGTGCCCCCCCCCCAGCGAAGAGAAACGGTGCGAGCCAAGATGGAATCGAAATTCGAGACCCCGAAGCTCATGATGGGTTTCAACACGGTGAAAGCAACCGATGCCGATGCCCCCCCCCTCACGATGGTCGCTCATATTCTCAGTAGTGGGAAAACCTCTCGCTTTTACCGCAAATTTGTCGAAGAACTCAATATCTGTCTCGATATTTCTGCGGATCATGCAGCAGGTCGTTATCCCGGATGGTTTGCTATTCAGGCGGAACTGTACAAAAACGATCTCGCTAAAGTGGAAGCCGAGATCGAAAAAGAACTGCTCCGGCTTGCCAAAGAAGGACCCACCGAGGCCGAACTCAAACGGGTTCGTCGCAGCCTGATTGCTGCCCATGTTTTCCGTCACGAGGGGGTTCATGAATTATGTGATGATATTACCCGAGGGGTCATTCTGGCGGATTTAGATTATGTGGTGAATTCTCTGCCCAAATTGGTTGCCGTCACCGCCGACGATGTCAAACGGGTGACCCAAAAATACTTGGTGAATCAAAAACCGGTGGTGGTTCAATCTCTTCCTGCCGTGGAGCCTAAAGGGGGTTCTCGAAATCCTTTCGCTCTCCCTCGGATCATGGGGAGGAAACTTTATAAGGATGAACCAACCTCAGGTTCGGGGGGATATGCTCTCAAAGATGCCAAAACCGTTGTGCTTGAAAATGGGCTGAAACTCATTCTGTTAGAGAACCACCGCCTGCCAATGGTCGTGGCTCAAGCAGCGATTCACAAGACCAAATTCTACGAGCCAGAAAATCAAAACGGAGTGGCTGCCCTGTTAGGCGACCTGCTTGAGGAAGGCACCACCAGCAAAACCGGCGAGGAAATTGCCCAAGCGATTGAGAATGTGGGAGGTTCGCTTTCGGTGAGTTCCACAGGCGGTTCGGTTCGTGTCATTTCCGAAGACACCGAATTAGGCCTAGGACTATTGTTCGATTGTTTGATGAATCCCGCCTTCGAGGCCAACACACTGGAACGGAAACGGGAACAATTGTTGGCAGATTTGGCCGAGGCCGAGAAAAAACCGGAAGTCCGAGGTTCTCGCCTTTTTGCTTCGACCATTTACGGCAAACACCCGCTAGGGCGCCCGACGGCATCGAGTGCCGTGGTCAAAGGTCTCAAGGCTAACGATCTGAAAGCGTTCCATAAGCAGGTTTTTGTTCCCAATAACTGCACAATTGCTCTCGTGGGGGATTTCCAAACCGAGCAGATCATTCAACTCATCACCAAATTGACCTCACAATGGAAAAAGGCCGAACTTCCAAAACTCGACCTTCCAGAACCGAAGTTGAGCGAGAAGGCCTCGGAAACGATTATCACCGACCCGAATGCCGCTCAACTCCATGTCTTCATCGGCCATCTTGGGATCAAACGAAATAACCCCGACTATTACAAGTTGTTGGTGATGGATAATGTTTTGGGAACAGGTCCCGGCTTTACCGATCGCCTTTCGGCCAACCTTCGGGATCGGCAAGGGCTTGCCTACACGGTTCGAGCCGTCATTACCGGCTCGGCAGGGGAAGATACAGGAACCTTGTCGGGCTATATTGGTACTTTCCCAGATAAATACAAAGAAGTGAAAGAGGGGTTTCTCAAAGAGTTCCAGCGCATTCGTCAGGAACCTGCCACTAAGCAAGAAGTGGAAGATGCGAAAAAATATCTCACCGGCAGCCTTCCTTTTAGCATGATCACTTCCAGCCAAGTTGCGGGGCTTCTTCTTACGGTGGATCGTCTGAAATTAGGTGAAAATTTCCTAGAAGATTATCGAAAAGGGGTCGAAAGTGTAACGGTAGAAGATGTGCAGAAAGTTGCCCAAAAATACTTGCATCCAGATAAAATCCAGATCATTGCGGTAGGGGCCATCGATCAAAATGGCAAACCCTTGAAGAAAGATTCCAAGTAAGCCCGAAATCCTTGGGTCAACCTCGTTCCCCCGTCGATGAGATTCTAACAACAATCTATTTATTTCGATTTCGGAGAAGAAAATAGCCTGTTGAGACTAACGATCTTCACGGGGGGGGGGCTTTCTTGAGGTGGGCAGACCATTTTTACCAAGGTCCACCGTTTTCGAACCCACGCGCGGGAGAGTAAAATCCGAAGCGTCCGTTGGGACATTGACCTGCGGATCACCAATAATCAGGGTGAGTTTGGTATCAAACGCGGGATAATCGAGCACGATATATTTCGGAACCACCACGGTCGTGGGATAATCCCCTCTCCCCGAGTTGGATCGTAAGCGATGCACTTCTTTGATCTTTGCTGAGGTAATCAGTTTACCTGATTTATCGTAAATCGCCCTTTCAAAAACCTGTGGGGCGTTCCCCGTTGCATTATCTCGATACATCGAGATCACCTTTTTAGCTGGCTGACCTTGGAAAGTAATCTGTTCGGTGAGGCGCAAGATTCGATCTTTCCCGAGGGTATCTTCTTGCAGAATGAATTTCTCGGCAGAGCCCAATGGGGCCATGCCCAAAACCTCGAGCACCCATTCGGGTTGAAACGGGAACGGGAGATCCACGCCTTTTTCAAAATCCTCATACGAGCAATGGAATAAAGCATTCGAGGGGTCCCGTTTCACCCAAAACCAAAAGCGTTCTTCGTTCGATCCTGCAATCACTTCTGTACCCAAGGCCGAGCGACCCACCAGTGAAAAACGCCTTGGTTTATCGCAAATGATTTTGGCATCCAGACTATAAT
>JAOAAA010000168.1:245-8000 GCA_026419115.1 Gemmataceae bacterium | reverse complement strand
GGTCATGCTCGATCCGCCAAAATTTGCCCGCTCACGCAGTGCCGTGGGTGAAGCGTTGAAAGGGTACCGTCGGCTTTACACGATGGGGGTGCGGCTCCTTGAACGAGGAGGGATTTTGGTAGTGTCCTGCTGTTCGGGGCTGATTGTTTTGAATGACCTGATTGAGTTGATTGCTCAAGTTGCTGCTCAGGAGAAACGAGATATTCAAATTCTCGAACAGAGAGGAGCCGCTCCCGATCATCCCACGAGTGCCGCCTGTTTAGAGACGACCTACCTGAAGTGCCTGATTTGTCGAGTGAAATAACAACGGCCCCAAAGCCCAACCGATGGGGAGTGCCCTGATAAGTCGGGTGAAGGAGCTAGAAAGGGACAGGAAGAAAATGGAGAGCGGGTAGGCAGAGAGGAAAGATCGGTTCAAGAATTACTGACGGAACTGGAAATCGCGACCATTGATAATCGCCCACAGAACATCTTCCCACGCTTTTCGGCGATCGGGCTTGCTGGCAACGTGTTTGAGAATGATTCCTTTTTCATTCTCGGTGGGTTTTCGCGAGGTAGCCGCCAAGAAGAACTCTTCGACAATCTTTTCATCGCTGGCCTTGGCTTCGAGCAGTTTCCCAATCCGGTTGTTCGGATTCTTGAGCTTATCGTTCACGGTGGCCCCGTTGATTAACTGCAGCGATTGCCCCAGATTGCTTTCGGTTTCTCGTTCGCATTCGCAGACCAACTCGCGGGCAGGTTGACCAAACGCTTTCAGGAACGGATGGTTCACTTCGCCATCAATCAGCTGCACCGCTCGTGTCCCAGCGGGGTGACCGGCAAACCGCTCGGCGACTCCCGTGACGTCACACAAAGCATCGAGCATTTGTTCTGCGGTCAATAATCGGGGCATACAGCGGGAGAAGTATTTTTGATCGTCCTTGTTCGTCGGTGTGGGGATCGACGAAAGTTGATAGGTTCTCGATTGCGTAATGGTTTTGATGAGCTTTTTCAGGTCGAATTTGTTCTTGGCAAAATCTTCTGCCAACGCATCGAGAAGTTCATCGTTACAAGGTGGGTTCGAGGCACGGAAATCATCGACGGGGTCAACGATCCCTTTGCCGAAAAGGTGATACCACACGCGGTTGACCCATGCCTTCGAGAAATAGGGGTTATTCGGAGAGACCACCCAATCGGCAAAGACCTCTCGGCGGTCGGCCCCTTCAGGGATATTGGGGGTTTCGCCTTTCAAAAATTTCGGTTTCATGACTTGCCCGCTGCGGGGTTGAGTGACTTCTCCGTTTCGTGCAACGTAAACCACCTCCGCACCATCTGGGGGATTTTTGTTCGGCGTGCCCGGATTCATGGGGTCTTTCTTGAAGCGAACGCGAGTAAACCAAGCGGCAGTCGAGTAATAATCATCTTGGGTGACCGATTCAAAGGGGTGGTTATGGCATTTCGCACATTGCACCCGAACCCCGAGGAATAGTTGCACGGTGTTTTCTGCAAGGGCTTGGGTATCTTTGGTGGCGCGGAAATAATTCGCTGCCGGATTCGAGTGCGTACTGCCCGAGGCGGTTAGCAATTCACGCGAGATGCTATCCAATCCTTCTCCTTTGCCGATCCGATTGCGAAGCCATTGTTGCAGCCCTGCGGCCCCTTTGACCTGAATGCTCTTTCGGTTGGCCTTGAGAAGATCGGCCCATTTCAACGCCCAAAAATCGGCAAATTCCGGACGGTTCAAAAGTTGATCCACGAGTTTATCTCGTTTCGCGGGATCGGCATCGTTCAAAAACTGGGTGGCCTCTTCCACGGTGGGCAATCGACCACAAATATCGAGGTAAACTCGTCTTAGAAACTCACTATCGGTACACAATCCCGAAGGTTCGATACTCAGGGTTTTCAATTTTGCAAAAACGTGTTTATCGATGTAGTTGACCTCAGGAGGATTGGGCCAAACAAACCCTTCCCGAGGCTCCAGATAGGCCAAGCGAACAGGAGACAATTCTTCGAGGTAACGAACCAAGATGGCCACTTCTCCCGCTTGCTTGAACTCCACTAACCCCGTGGCCGAGACGTCGGCAATCGAACCATCAGAACTAGAGAAATTGCAAAGACGAGTGACATCTTTCACGGATCCATCCGAGAAATGAGCGAGAACGGCAACCTGCTGCCAACGAGCAGGGGCCAAGGCGACCCGTTTGCCCGGCAACAATTCGATCTTTTTGAGCGTTGGCGTGTTGGGTGCATCATCGGGCATTCCTTGTGCCATCCATTCTTCGATCGATTCCGAGGCCAAGCTATCAACCCCGAAACGAGCGCCACCTTCATGAGGAACCCGACCTAAACCTTTCATTAAAAGCAGGCTATTGAGCGGGTTCTGGCGATCGACCCGACGGCCCACCATATCCCGTGTGAGATGCCGATAATCTTGAGCGGGATTTTCTCCCCGCAACGAAAGTTTGAAGCCGTTCTTGCCGGAGGGTGTTCCATGGCAAGCGCCCATGTTGCAACCCCCGACGTTCAGGCCTGCGATCACTTCATTACGAAAGCTAATCGCCTTCACTTGGGATTGCTGAATTGTGACAGGAACTTTGAGTTCTTTCCCCGCAACCTTCAAGGTTAGCGAAGTTTTTCCATCTTTTTTCGCACGGAGAAATGAACCTTGAATATCTAGCAAGTCCGAGCTTTCAGAGCTCATCACCACAAAGGGAGAAAGGTCACGAATCGAACCATCGGCATATTGACCCGTGACCAACATTTGGCGGGTGGCACGGGGACCGCTGAGATTCACCTCGGTTGGAAACACTTGAATGTTAGTAGGGGTACCAACAACTTTGGCAATCTCGGTGCTGTTCGAGGGAAGACCAGCCCAAACAGAACTGGCCGAAAGTAAAAGAAATAGGCTACAAATGCGGGTTCTCATAAGCCGGAACCTTTAAGGGAGGGAGGATAACGTAACAACGGGCGGGTGTGATTAGTTTTAGTTTACTGCCCCTGCGATGGAAACTCCAGAAAATTCTTGGAACGAGAAGGTAAAAATTGCAGCTCAGACGATTCCTTTGAGTCTTTGTAACCTGTCTGACGCCTTGAATAAAAACGCAGCAGTTGGAAAAAAGTGCTTGCAATATCCTGAGATCATAGATAATAATAGAAGAACCCTCCTGTTAAGGGTGCTCCAATCCCTTAACGTAAATGTTCACGAGAGTGAACCTTCCTTGACCTTAAAATTTACGAGGTTACCCATTACAATGCGGTCCCTTGCGCTGACGTTGCTCTGTCTTGTTCCGACTGGGTTTCCTGTTTACTCTGCCGAACAATTCCCTGCTGATAAATCGATCTCGGAAGCAATCGATCATTTTGTCGATACGAAGATCAAACGACTGGGGGTGAGCGTGGCCGATCAGGCCGACGACTTTACCTTGATTCGTCGGTTAACCTTGGATTTGGTTGGGCGAATCCCCACCCCTGCTGAGACCAAGGCCTATGTCGAATCGACCGATCCACAAAAGCGAGAAAAGTTGGTGGATCGTCTGATGGCTTCACCTAGTTTTATCCGTCATCAGGCGACCATGTTGGATTTGGCCATCAATCCCCCGTTACCCGGAAGCAATCGGGGCAACGGAACAAAGAGTTATCTTCAACAAGCCTTGACAGATAATAAATCGTGGGACCAAATTTTTCGGGACCTCATGCAACCCGATGAAAATAATCCCAAACTCAAAGGTTCCAGCGAATTCCTGCGAAATCGCATCAACGATTTGGATCGCACGACCAATGATGTGAGCGTGGCGTTTTTCGGAGTGAACGTATCCTGCGCCCAATGCCACGATCATCCTTTAGTCAGTGATTGGAAGCAAGACCATTTCTACGGAATGAAATCCTTCTTTGCACGGAGTTTCGATAGTGGGGGGATTCTGGCGGAGAAGTCGTGGGCGGTGGTGAAATTCAAACCAACCAAAGGGCCTGAACGTCAAGCGAAAATGATGTTTTTGACCGGTGAACCGATCGATGCGCCGGGTCAGAAAGAGCTAAGTAAGGAAGAAGAAAAGAAGGAAAAAGAGCTGTTGGAAGAATTGAAAAAACAGAAGAAAGCCCCACCGCCGCCGGCATTCAGTGCCCGTGCGAAATTGGTGGAAGTGGCGCTCGCCCAACCTGAAGGGGGCTTCTTCTCCAAGGCGATTGTCAACCGGCTGTGGTATCAATTCACCGGCCAAGGATTTGTTTCGCCGCTCGATCAGATGCACAGCGAAAATGAACCCAGTCATCCTGAATTGCTGTCTTGGCTGGCTCGTGATATGGCTGCCAATAAATATGACCTCCGCAGGATGATTCGCGGGATGGTCCTTTCCAAAACCTATTCTCGTTCCAGCAAGATTATTACCGATAAGATTCCCAATAGCTCTTTATTTGCCTATGCCAAGGTTCGTCCGTTGACCCCTTGGCAGTTAGCTACTTCCCTGCGGATTGCTCTGACCGATCCGGCCCAGTTTGAAGGGAAGCCCGAAGAGGTGGCGAAACGGATCGAAGGAATCGAGCAAAGTAGCGGGGGCTTGGCCGCAGCAATTGCTATCCCCACACCGGATAATTTTGCGATCGGGGTGAACGAGGCCTTGTTGTTTTCCAATAACCCACGCTATGCAGGCGAATTGTTAGCGGATTCGCCCGATCGGGTTCTTGGTAAAATCAAGAACGATACTGATGCCGGAATGGCTTCGGCCACTTTGGTGCGTTCGATCCTATCCCGCGAGGCACACCCCGATGAAATTAAAGCCTTTAAAGAATACGCGGAAAGACGAACCGATCGCCGACCCGAAGCCTACAAGCAAATTGCTTGGGCTTTGATGACGAGTCCAGAGTTCCGATTCAATCACTAATCGAGAGGAACAAAGTCAGAAGGAACGAGCGAAAGCGAGTGAGGAAAAGAGAAGTGATTGAAGACAGAAAGAGTCAGAAGGAACGAGTGAATCGTGAGAATAGTGGTAATCAGAAAGAACAAACAAGAGTGAATAAAAAAAGAAAAACAGTAACAAAATACCTTGTGAGAAAATAACCCCGCCCTTTTGGAATCCTTTATCCCGCCGAGTGACCCTATGAATAGCAAATCTTCGTTCTGTGGTTCGTTTGACCATCAGGTTTCGCGCCGAGGCTTTCTTGGTGCGGCCGCCGCAACCGGTGTTGGATTATTCTCCGACATGACCCGTCTGGATGCCCTTGCCGAAAGTGCTGTGGCAAGCGATTTGAAGAAGAATCAAAAGCGTGTGATTCTGTTATGGTTAGCAGGGGGAGCCAGCCAACTCGAAACATGGGACCCGAAACCCGGAACGCCAACGGGGGGACCCTTCCGAGCGATTCAAACGGCCGTCGCTGGAACTCACATTAGTGAGCTGATGCCGCAAATGGCCAAACGAATGAAGGATACTTGTATCATTCGTTCGCTGAACACCCGTAACGGCGATCATGGTGGGGGGGCCAAACTCATGAATCGCGGACGCATGGATGAATCGGGGGTCAAATATCCCGATCTCGGTGCCGTGATCGCTCGGGAAATGGGGCGGGCCGACTCGAAAGTTCCCGATTATGTTACCTTCTACACTCAAACCGAAGGGCGAATCTCGGGTGACCCCGGTTTCCTTGGCTCACGCTATGCCCCGATGGAATTGACCACGAGCATGAAGCCCGAAAATATCAAAAAGCTCGACGGGATTGATGAGCTGGATCATCAACAGCGGGCCGACCTGCGAGAATTCCTTGCCAAACGATTCGCGCAAGGCCGTCCCAACTCCGCCATCGTGGGGAGTCATAACGAAGCCTATCAACGGGTTCGCGGCCTAATGGCCAGCGAGAAGCTCTTTGATATTACTCAAGAACCTGCGAACATTCGGGAAAAATATGGGAAATCTCAATTCGGAGAACAATGCCTGATTGCTCGCCGACTGGTGGAAGCGGGGGTTCCTTTTGTTCGTGTGGCCCGCGCTTGGTGGGATAGTCACGGCCAAAATTTCGAGACGCACCAAGAAATGGTGCCGGAACTCGATCATGTCATGGCCACCTTGATTGATGACCTGAAAGAACGTGGCTTGTTGCAAGATACGCTCGTGATCACTTTGGCTGAATTTGGTCGAACCCCGAGCATTAATGCTTCGCTGGGACGGGATCACTTTGCTTCGGCTTGGTCCTGCTCGTTGACGGGTGCCGGTATCAAAGGGGGGGCTTGTTATGGCAAGACCGATGCCAATGGAAATAAGGTCGTCGAAGGGGAAGTGAATGCCGCTAAACTGTTCGCTACGATCTACTCGGCCTTGGGGATAAATCCTCACAAGAACTATCACATTGGTGCGCGGCCGGTTCCGTTAGTCGATGCTGGAACCGAAGTCATCAAAGAGGTCTTAGCTTAATCATCCCATTTCGTTTTTCCCTTTTCGCTTTTCTCATTTCGCCGGATCGGCTCGATTTTTTTATATTCTCCCTTGATCTTCCCCTTTGGCTTACAACAATACTCACGGTTATCCGGTGGGTCTTCTCGAATGGGGTGACATGCAACTCGATATTTTGCTTGCGAATTCAACGGTCTCAACAACAGGGGCTCAAGCAATCCAATTGGCTTTAACACCGGTTTTTCTTCTAACGGGGATTGCCGGCTTATTGAATGTGATGACAGGGCGACTCAGCCGCATTGTGGATCGGGGCCGACGCTTGACCGAAACCACATTCGATACGATTGCTCTTCCTCCCGAAGATCGAACGCATGAGTTACGCTATCTCGAAAAACGTCGTCATTTAACCAACAATGCGATCACGGCCTCGACTTTGTCGGCCCTTTTGACGTGTGTGGTGATTGTATTACTTTTTGCCGAGGTTTTATTTGGTTTGCCAGTCCGTTGGCTCGAAGGAATTATTTTTACCTCTGCTACGTTATCGCTCATTGTTGGTTTAAGTTTCTTTTTGCGAGAAGTGCATTTGGCCACCAAAACGATACGAATCGGTTGGGACAAAATTGCACCCACTCCGATTCCTCAGACCGAGACTCCCGAAAAGGCCACTGAAACCGATCGGACCCAATAGCTTGTTCCTGCGAGAAAAGTAGCTCGAAGTGAACCGCGTACAGATCAAGTATCCTTTTGAGTTATAATTGAACGGTGGGTAGACTTTCCGTGGGTTGAGCCTTTAATGAATCGATCACCTTTTGGGCCACGTCGATATAGGCACGGCTCACAGGAGAATCGGGAACACGGCGGAAGATGGGTTCCCCACAGTCGCCACATTCCGCAACACGGGGATCGATCGGCAATTCGCCAAGGAAAGGAACGCCCGCTTCTTTTGCGAGTTTTTGCCCCCCCCCGTGCCGAAAGATTTCGTATCGTTTGCCATCATCACCGACAAAATACGACATATTCTCGATGATTCCTAAAACAGGGGTCCGCAATTGTTGGAACATATTCAAAGCCTTGATGGCATCGATCAGGCTGACATCTTGGGGGGTGGTGACGATGACCGCACCGGCAACTTGAGCGGTTTGGCACAACGATAGTTGAGCATCGCCCGTTCCAGGGGGCATGTCGATCACAAGGGTATCGAGTTCCCCCCAAGGAATCTGAGTCAGAAAGGTAGTGACCCATTTTCCGACCATAGGTCCGCGAAGCAAAACCCCACGTCCGGCATCCGGAAGAAAACCAAGGGACATAAGTTTCAGACCATATTTTTCGATCGGAAAATTGGCAATTTGAGGATCGACTGCGCTTAATCCCATCATCATCGGTACGCTGGGACCATAAA
>JAOAAA010000168.1:0-235 GCA_026419115.1 Gemmataceae bacterium | reverse complement strand
GCTAACGCAAGGTTAGCCGCCACGGTCGATTTCCCAACACCCCCTTTTCCACTGGCAACGGCAACAACATACTGGACACCGGCTAGGGCAGGGGGAACCGCGGACGCTTGCGGTTGCGGATTGGGCGTTTGAGATTGCATGGGTTAGGACTCCTGTTTTGAAGCTAATTCGTAAAGAAATTCGAGTGTATAAATTCCGGTATCGTGACCATCATTCCAAAAAATCTGGTAAGCAT
>JAOAAA010000167.1 GCA_026419115.1 Gemmataceae bacterium | reverse complement strand
ATACTGGCCGTATGCGGCAGATATTCGCAGATTCACGCCCCCGATTTACCATGTTGTTTGAACTTCGGATAAGGAGGAAGTACTAACTTTTTGGTACCTTGGGTCATCGTGGAAAGGCGTTGCTTTTTGTGGATCGATTCGGGGATTTCCTGACCGCGATGTTTTTCCATCTCGGGTTTGAAATCGAAGGTATCCAAATGGGGAGGCGCCCCATTCATGAAAAGATACACAACGCGTTTCGCCCTAGGTTTGAAGTGAGGTAAACCTGCTATACCGGGAACCCCTTCTTGGGTTTTCGGGGCCGCACTGACCTCCGAGTTCAACAGGCTAGCCAAAGCCGCGGAACCTATACCCAGTGCCGACCGTGAGAATAACTCCCTACGGGTTTGGAATGCCGCCAAGGATTTCCAAAGGTCCATGTTCTCACTCCCATAATCAACGGGTTCCAAACCCAAACATCCTCATCCCACCCATGATCCGGATTTATCCTATGATCTCTTTCGGTATTACTTTCGTTTCTTCTTTTTCTTTCGTTCTTCTGCTCGTTCGCGAGGCGATTTGCGGTGGCCTGTATCCCCTTTCGTTTTGATCTGGGGGCCTCCGGGTGAGAGCGCCCCCATTTTGCTCAGGCTCGTCATCATGCGGATTCGTTGCCACATCGACATGTTGAGCATTTTTCGCATGATCTCGCGCATCTGCGAGAATTGCTTCAAAAATTGGGTAACCTCTTGAGGTTGCACCCCGCTTCCGGCAGCGATTCGTTTTCGTCGGCTTTGATCGATAATGTCGGGATCGCGGTGCTCTTTTTTTGGCATCGAGTCGATCATCCCTTGCATGCGGGACAAGGCCTCTTCGGGGTTTTGGTCTTCGGTCATCATTTCAGACATTCCGGGCAGCGAACCGATCATTTCTTTGATGCCCATCTTCTTGAGGTTCACGAAATAGCCGCGAAAATCCTCGAGAGTAAAGTCTTTTTCCCCTTTAGCGATGCGCTCATGTCGCGCTCGCTCTTCTTCGGTCATTTCCTGTTGCAAGGTTTGCATCTTACCGACCAAACCCATCAGGTCTCCCTGACCCATGATACGAGAGGCCATTCCCTCGGGTCGGAAATCCTCAAGGGCTTGCAGTTTTTCCCCCATCCCGATGAACTTAATAGGAACCCCTGTCACCGCCTTGACCGATAGGGCCGCCCCCCCCCGTGCATCCCCATCGAGCTTCGTGAGGATGACACCATTGAGCGCCAGACGATCATTAAACACCTTCGAGACGTTAGCCGCTTCCTGACCAATCATCGCATCGACCACCAGATACACTTCATCGGGGCGGACCTTGCGATCGATTTGCGCCAGTTCCTGCATCAATTCTTCGTCGATTTGTAATCGACCTGCGGTATCCAGAATGACGACTTGATGGCTATTACTTTTGGCAAATTCAACGGCTTTTTGGCAGACCGTCACGGGATCGCTTGTTTCGGAATAGACTGGTACTCCAATTTGCTGACCAATGACCTTGAGCTGTTCAATAGCGGCGGGACGCTGTAAGTCCGCTGCCACTAACAAGGGACGAATGCCCTCTTTTTGCAAACGTAGTGCGAGTTTCCCACAAGTGGTCGTTTTACCGGCCCCTTGAAGACCGCACATCATCAAAACCGTAGGACGATCTTTATGTAATTTGATCGTTGGATCGACTGGCCCCATTAATTGGACCAGTTCGTTATAGACAATTTGAATGATTTGCTCAGACGGTTTAGCCTTGGAGATGACATCTTGGCCAATGGCTTGGGCTTCGACCCGTGCGATAAAGTCGTTGGTGACGTTGAAATTCACATCGGCTTCGAGAAAGGCCCGACGAACTTCCCGAAGGCCTTCTCGGATATTGTCGGCAGTCAATTTGCCGCGTGTGAATTTATCAAGAGCGCCTTTCAACGCTTTAGAAATCGAATCAAACATACCCTATTCTCGCGGTGGTCCTGTCTTGCAAACTCGGTTCGTATTCAGGAAGACGGGTTCAATCCCGCTTCGATGTTTCGGATGTAGGTGAGCGTTCGGCTGAGGTCATCCTTCTCGTTCCGAGCCTTAAGAAGGCTTTCAATACGAATGAGAAGTTCCTGTTGGTCAATGGGTTTGGTCAGAAAGTCGTCGGTTCCTGCGTCGATCCCTTTATCAATATCCGAATGTTCATCGAGCGCGGTCACCATAATGATCCCCACGTCCTTGGTCGCAGGATTGCTTCGCACTGCTTTGCACACATCAAAGCCGCTGAGTTTAGGCATCATCACATCCAGCAGCACAATATCCGGCAACCATTGGTTGAGGGTGTTCAGGGTTTCTTCTCCATTCGAGGTCACCTTGGTTTCGCACTCGAATTCCGACAGATACGCTTCGAGCAAAACGACCCCGCTTTGATTATCATCGGCAATGAGGATTTTAGGTAGGGGCACTTCGTCACCCATAAGGTTTGGTTCAGCTTCAATTATTATAGGAAACTTAAAAGGGCTTGAATAGTGGTCTGCGAAGCCACCTGAAAGTGACCTTTCGAGCATACGAGTTAGAAATTGCCCCTACAAATGAATGAAGAGTTGAGCTATCAGTCAAGTATTTCTTGATCGACATCGTAGCCTTGATCTTGCTCTAAATACTCGATAATCCAGCGGTTAATATCGCGGAACATATGAGGATGCAAAGCAAGGTCACAAGGATAAGTGTTGAGTCGAACGTCGGCCCCTGCTGCATAAAGATTCAAGAAATCCTGTCGGGCAATCTCCAAAGGGGTTGCCTCGTTTGCAGCCCCGTGAGCCAATAATACCCGCAAGCTGGCAATTTCGGGAACCGATTCCAATTGGGCCTGAATTTCTCGGGGCATTTTCCCGTTTAATACCGCGATGCCGGCGATTTTCCCCGCTAATTGAAGAGTGAGTTGATAGGCAATCTCGGCACCTTCCCCAATGCCAACTAGGTAAACTCGTTCGGTGTGGATGTTATAGGCACGACGAACCAGTTCCAACGCCTTGAGTAAATATCGGGTCACTTGGGAAATATCCGAGTTCTCCCATGAAAATTGCCGTAAGCCATCTTCGTCATGGGTTCCCAGATCGACCGGCCCCCGCAGGCTCAACATGATCTGATTTCGGCGAGAAATTTTTTGGGCATGGCGGATGGCTTGTTCGTCGGACCCCCCATGAGCGTGAATAAAAACCACCACCGGATAAGCATAGTGGTGCTGGTAGCCTTGTGGGATAAACAAGCGCACAGGCTGTAACGGGAAATCCGTTACTTGAGTCGTTATGATTCCTTCGTGACGAGGAGCTACGGTTCCAAGGCTAAAATTCGCCATTTTTGTCTCTTCTCTGTTCAGTGTGAGTCGAACGCCTTTTCGTCTCACGGGTTGTTGTTAGGGGATTGGGGACGATCACATTTTCTAAGTTATCATTGAATAGACACTTAGGTTAGCAATGTCTGATTCAAATGTCTTACCGCCGAAAATGTACGTTGCGAGTTGATTATGTTCAACCGCAGACATGAGTCATTTTTATGGAATTCTTCAACTGATGCTTCATTTTTGTAGGAAGGTAACGATCAGCACGAATAAAAAAGATAAATGGGTTTTGGCAATTTAATCGGATTAGGTAATTTAATCGAATTTTATCGGGTTTATAAGGTGTGATTTTAACTGCTGTAACGATTATATCGAAGAAGACAAAGAATCATTTCTCCCCGTTTTTTTGCCAACCTCTTGAAAACGAAACCCTGTCTGGTCAAGGAAAGCCCGATAAAATTTAGCGAATAAGTTGAATAATCAGGTCGGAATCGCCGGAATCATGCCCTCCTAAATGGCAACCATGACCCCAAATCGCTAATGCTCCGAGAAGGAAAATTGCGATCCATCGCCATAATCGATACAGACTCAACGGACACTTTGGAACGAGGAATTGGATAGGCTTGTGTGTCAGTCTCATTTCTTTAAATGCTTAGTAAAAAATTCAAGGGTTGCTTTTGTGGATTTTAGGGTTTCCTGCGGAATTCCATCCCAACCGTGACCTCCGCCCCGAATCTCCAGATATTCCACTTCGACCCCTACTTCCTTCAATTTTTTGGCGAAGTTTTGCGATTGGCTGACCGGAACAATCCAGTCTTTATCACCATGAAGAATCAGAAAGGGAGGGGCTTTCTTGTGAATGTAAGGGGTCACCGAGGCTTTCAGGTGCAGTTCGGGTTTTTCGCTATATTTCGCACCGATGAAGGGTGCGAGCAGGGATCGTTGGGCCGTTTCATCCTTACCAAACTCGGTCAAATCAATGGGTCCAAAAAAATCGACGACGCATTGCACCGCCGAGGATTCCTCAGGATAGAGTTTACCTTCAAAGCCTGCCTTGGCATCGGTCAATCCTAAGAGGGCAACCAAATGCCCTCCCGCAGAAAATCCCAGCGCCCCCACTTTGTCGGGATCGATTTTGTATTTTGCCTTCTGGGTACGAAGAAATCGCACCGCCGTTTTCACATCCTCAATCTGAGCAGGGAACACATAATCCGGAGCGAGACGATAAGATACACTAGCCGCTACGAAACCTTGCTCTGCCAAAAGGCTAATCCAGCTCCGGACATCTTTCTTGTTCCCCATCCGCCAAGCGCCACCATGCACGACAACAACCAAAGGGAAGGGGCCTTTTCCTTCAGGAATGGCCAAATCGAGTTTCAATTCTTTCTCGTCTTTGCCATTGGAGTGAGGGACTTTCGCGTAGGGTATGTCCAGTTCGATGCGAGGTTTTTCTGCCCCGATCGAACTCGAAGTATGCAGAAGAAAAGCAACCAGTGTTAGAAATGACAAAAGAGTTTTCATAGGTCAGTCTTTTTTCTTGGGATTCAGGAACAGCCCCACACCTAAAAGAATCACCACCAAAATTCCAAATGTCACCAGCCCCAACAGATCACGAGATTGGGCAAGGACCTCCCCATCTTGACCTGAGAATAAGGCGGACAAAATCCTTTCTTGGCCGAATCTTTCGAGCTTCTCGATGAGTTCTTCATTGAAGTTCAAGAAGGCCAAAACCACAGCCGTGATCGATCCCCCAGCAATCAGCCCAGCGCTAAATAGTGTGCCGGAAGAGGTATCATCATCCGATTTCGTGCGATTCAATTTATCCACCAGCCAACGTGCCATCCCACCTAAGAAAATTGGTGTCGAAGCGGCCATAGGTAAATAAAGCCCCACGGCGAAGGGTAAAGCCGGCACTCCGCAAAGTTGCATGGTTACGGCAATCATGACCCCAATCAGCACAAGGTCCCAAGGAAGGTTTCCGTCCAAAACACCATCAATGATGAATTGCATGAGAACGGTTTTTGGAGCATCGAATTTTGGAACTTTTTGTTCTTTCCCCTCGGCATCTAGCTCGTCTTGAACCTTGATTTGACCATTCACTGCGGGATCAACCAGATAGACAATCTTACCCGAATCATCAACCAAATAGCGACCAGCGGGAATTTTATCTTCTCGTTTTTCACCGCGTCCCACATTCAGGACATAGTACTCGTTTTGGTCCGTTTTGGCATAAGGGCCGACCTTGACCTTCTCCTTGATGGGGCTTAAGGTGGAGACATCGACTTTCGTCGTGGGGAGTTCTTTTTTTGTGTAGGTGGTGTACACATCGTTCAACAAGATCAACACAAAGCCAATCGCAATCGCAGAAGATAAAGACCCAATGAGAATAGCCCATTGTTGTTTGCTCGGGGTCGCGCCAAGGAGATGCCCCGTTTTCAGCGCTTGGGCCGTGCTGCCCCCGTTTGAGGAGGCGATGCAAACCACGCCTGCGATCGTCAGCACCGTGAGTTTAATTTCCTTGGTGATCGCGACGATTCCGAATTCACTCAGCACCAGCATTAACAGACATGTCAGCAATAAGGTTGCGACCGTCATACCAGAAATCGGATTGGAACTAGAGCCAATTTCGCCTGTAATTCGGCTGGAAACGGTGACGAAGAGAAACCCAAATACCACAATCATCAACCCACCGAGAAAACCCGTGGCCGATAGACCTAGGCCTAATTTCGGAATCGCTGCCAAGGCAAAGACGAGAAACAACGAACCAAAAAAGACCACCACAAGGGGTAAATCGCGGGCAGTTCGAGAAACGACAGTAACGGTTCCTGCAGCGGCCTCTCGCCGGTTGGCACGAAGGTCCCGTAAACTGCCCAGAATACTGCTAAAAATCACGGGTAAGGCCTGCAGCATACTCAAAATCCCGCCTGCGGCTACGGCCCCTGCCCCGATATACAAGATGTAATTATTTCGGATTTGACTTGGTTTGAGGTTGCTGATTAACCCCATTTCTGTTTTTGTTCCCGTTGCCTCATCGACTTTAATATCCGATTTCGCAGGGGGAAGCACTTCGGTCAGATTCTCACCAAAAAATACAATCGCAGGTGAGATGACCAGATAAGCCATCACGGCCCCCGCTAACATGATGCAGGCAATCCGAGGGCCAATAATATACCCTACCCCCAACAAAGCGGGGTTTAACTCCATCCCGAGGGTTCCCCCTTTCAGACCGGCTGTTTTTCCGGCTGCCGTCTTCCATGAGGTCAAACGGGAAAGGGTATCCTCCCAGAGTTTCCAACCATTCATCAGGAACTGATAAGCCCCAGAAAGCAAAAAGCCAAAGAAAAGCAACAGGGCACCAAACCCACCTTTTTCGCCGGCTTTGAGAACCTCCGCACAGGCAACCCCTTCCGGATAAATCAGCTTGCCATGTTGCTTGACGATAAAGGCCCTTCGTAGGGGAATCATCATCAAAATGCCGAGCAGCCCGCCTAACACTCCCACCACCATGACCCGAACGAGGTCAATATCGAACCCCAATAGAAGTAACGCTGGCATGATCAGACCAATCGCAAACGCCAACGATTCGCCGGCACAACCTGTTGTTTGAACGATGTTGTTGACCAGAATCGGCGAGCGTTTTTCACCAATGGCAGCAAAGATAATCCGAAACAACGGGATCGAAAGGACCGCCACTGGAATCGATGCCGAAACAGTCAGCCCGACCTTTAAAACCAAATACATCGACGAGGCGCCGAAGATGATGCCGAGAATCGCCCCGATAACGACCCCATACCAGCGAAATTCAGGCAAATTTTCATGATCCGGAACAAAGGGTTTAAATTCCGGTGTTGGTTCCGATGGTGTACTCAAGGTATCCTCATTCTCACACGGGTTAACGAGAGGAATTAAATAGATTGCAAAGCGTAGTAAGAATGACAAGATCGGCTCGAGAGAATCGACCAAAAGAGAACCGGAACTGACTCAATAGGTTCATGTGAGATGGGTCGATATGATTTCGCCTTGCCTGCCCCATTCAAGGCATTTTCAGACCTTTTGATTTCGGGTATTCTGAAGCCGTTTGGCAAGTGATGTTCTTACCGACTCAGACCTTTTGATTTCGGGTATTCTGAACCCGTTTGGCAAGTGATGTTCTTGCCAACTGAAGAGACGAATGTTTGCGGCTAAAAAGTTACCAATCCACGATGTTGGGTACTGGTTGCCCCATGAATGCCTTGCGGATCGCTTGGGCTCCTTTTATTCGCATATCCATCAGACCTTCGACTGAGTAAAATGCCGAATGGGGGTTAATAATGACGCGATGATGTACGGGGTGTTTGGGGTCTCTCCAAGCAACGATCAACGGATCATCGGCAGGGGGTGGTTCCTGAGCCAGCACGTCAAGGCCGGCCCCCGCGAGATGCCCCTTGGCGATACATTCGATCACTGCTGCCGAATCGACCACTGCTCCTCGCGCCGTGTTGACCAGATACCCCCCTGCAGGCATTCTTTCGAGTTCTTCTTTCCCGATTAAATGATGGGTTTCCGGTGTTAATGGGCAATGGATGCTGAGAACAAAACTTTGCCGGAGCAATTCATCGAGAGTGTCGGCTCGCTCGATCCCAAGGGCCTTATCCATCCCTGAAGAAACATACGGATCGTAAAAGACGCCTCTCATTCCGAAGGCTTTGGCCCGCACAGCCGCCGCAATCCCGATGCGCCCTAAAGCCACCATTCCAAAAGTCTTTCCCCGAATCCGATGCAGAGG
>JAOAAA010000166.1 GCA_026419115.1 Gemmataceae bacterium | reverse complement strand
ACGTTCCCCTGATTGCCTACGGGGGACGGAGCCTAGGTTTTGGTCTCCCGTCCGAGGATTTATCGGGCCGATACACCGCTTTTCTGTGTGTTGGGGTGGCCTATTTTTTGATTGCCATCGTGTTCCCTTTGGTTCGGGCAATGCTCTTTAAGGAACCCATCCCCAAGAAAAAACAAGGGGTCTTCTTCTCGACCTTGGCCGGTGCTGCCGGTGCCTTTGGCGCTTTGGGAGTGATCTTTGCCACGGCCGCCGCCTCGCCAAACGATCGCATTTTTATTGCCCCTTTGATCTTCACTTTGGCCCCCTTTCTAAACACGGTCGTTAGCTTATTTTGGCACCCGACGCCCGAACATCCCCTTCATTTTGCTGCCCCCAAGGAGAGGCCATCTTGGAAGTTTTTCCTCGGAGTCCTGTGTGTGGCGATCGGGGCGGGGTTGATCCTCTATGCCAAAGGAGAAATGGAAGCGAAACCCGCTTCCGTAACCGCCACACCACAAGAATCGTCGTATGTTTGGCTTGCCTACGTTGCCATGGCCGGCTTATGCTGGGGGACCTATGTTCCTTTGATTGCTTTCGGTGGAAGAAACCTCAGTGCGGGGCCTCAATATCCCTTTGCCGGACGATATGCCGCGTTTTTATGTGTCGGGGTCGCGTATTTCTTGATCGCGGTCATTTTCCCTCTCACTCGCTATGGCCTTGTGGAAGGGACCACCTTACCCAGTCGACCCGATGGGCTTATTTTCTCAGGATTAGCGGGCGCTGCCGGTGCCCTCGGGGCCTTAGGGGTAATCTTCGCCAC
Organism: Gemmataceae bacterium; assembly: GCA_026419115.1. Taxonomy (GTDB): domain Bacteria; phylum Planctomycetota; class Planctomycetia; order Gemmatales; family Gemmataceae; genus SKW135. Next base: position 7,296 of record JAOAAA010000166.1, on the reverse strand, counting down.
CGCTGCTGCCAAACCGGGTGATCGCCTGTACATTGCCCCTTTGATTTTCACGTTAGCACCGCTCATTAACACGATTGTGAGTCTCTTCTGGCACCCATCGGTTGAGCCTCTCGATCTATTTAACATCCACGGTCCGAAAGAAATGCCGACGTGGAAACTCTTCGTGGGGGTCGTGGCAGCAGGCCTCGGAGCCGGAGCTATTCTCCTTTCTAAAGAAGAGCTAGAAGCCAAAGTGACTGCCGCGAAAAAATAATCGTTCGATCTATTCTTACTCCTGCTTTACCACCGAGGCATCGGAACCCTTGGAATAGGTCGCAAAAATGATCCGCTGAGTTTGATGAAAGTGAGAGTGACAACCACTTTAGGTTTCTGCTTGGAATAGGTCGCAAAAATGATCGGCTGAGTTTGACCCGTTTCCCATGCGACTTCTGACCATTTTCTTCGGGAAAACTAGCCCAAAATGACACGCGCCACTTTCTCGCAGGCTCCGGCTTGACCGACCTTTTCTTTTAACTCCTTAAGGGCTTCTTTGACCTTTTGCCGTTCGGCTTCGTTCGTCAGCCAGTACCCAATTTTCTCGGCCACCTTCAGGGAAGGGTTTCTCTCGGTCAGAAATTCGGGAAAAATTTCGCGATCGAGTAACAAATTCACCAACGTAATATACTTCACGTTCGAGAGTTGCCGGAACACACGTTTATCGAAGTGGCGAATCCGGTAAACAATCACACTCGGAACTTGGTGGTACATCAATTCTAAACTCACCGATCCCGATACAGAAATAGCACACTCGGCCAAAGAAATAATCTCAGCCGTTTTGTGAACATGAACCTCAATCGGAAGGGGATATCGTTGGACTAATTCCCGTGCATGTTGGGCTTGCGGTTCATTGAAACTCGCCACCAGAAATCGGGTCTGCGGAAATTGCTGATGAATCACTTGGGCCGCTTGAAGCATTTCCTCTAAGTTTCGTTGCACCTCTTGATTGCGTGAGCCTGGAAGCAGGGCGATCACGCGGCCCGACTTTTGTTGTTGCTGCTGCACAAACGAACGATCTAATTCAAGTTGACTGAGATAATCGAAATAGGGATGCCCCACATACAGGCTATTGACGCCCCGAGCTTGAAACCATTCATGTTCAAAAGGTAACGCCGAAAAAACTTGATCGACGCGGGCCCGCATCTTCTTCACCCGCCACGATGCCCAAGCCCAAATTTGCGGGGGCACAAACCACATTACGGGGATACCCAAGGCTTTCGCCCTTTGCGCTAATTTGAAATGAAAACCCGGATAGTCGATCATCACCAAGGCTTTGGGCTTACACGCCTGCAACTCCGAAGCTCCTTGATTTAACAAACGCTTGAATGTCCGAAGTTGCTTCAACACTTGCACCAGCCCCATGACGGAATGCTGTGCCAAAGGATAGATCAGGTCTACCCCCGCGTTGGCCATCTTCTCGCCACCGAAACCAAACAGTTCTACACTCGGTTCCAGCCTTCGGAGTGCCCGAGCTAGGTTCGAGCCGTGAAGGTCGCCACTGGGTTCACCCGCACTGATAAAAATTCGTTGACCCATCTCTACCTCCTTCACTGCCAAACACTTAAAGGATAGAGATTGTCAGCACGATTGGGAATTGTTCCCTCACAATCGTTAAATTCTCTTTCAGAGGTATTGATTCCACTCGAACGATATGTTGCTCGTCCTTTCAGACTGGACAAAAACTGGGTTTTGTCAGAGCTAATGTCTAATCATGGAGAAAACGAAACTTTTGGGGAAATTATGGTCTTTTTGAATCGCATTTACACCAAATCCGGCGACGAAGGACAAACCGGCCTAGGTGACGGGTCACGAGTTTCTAAGGACTCTCTCCGTGTGACCGCTTACGGCGAGGTGGATGAACTCAACAGCGTCTTAGGAGTCGTGCTTTTAGAGGAATCCTTTGCGGAAGCCGACCTGCTTCGCCGAATTCAAAACGATCTGTTTGACCTTGGGGCCGATCTTTGCGTTCCCTATACCCCTCAGGAAGAAACCAGCCAACATCTCCGAATTACGGCCGATCAGGTTGTTTTTCTTGAAAAACAGATCGATCGGCTGAATGAAAACCTTGCCCCCCTACGGAGCTTTATTCTTCCGGGAGGAACTTATGCGGCGGCTTATCTCCATCTGGCTCGAACGGTTTGTCGGCGTGCGGAAAGGGCCGTAGTTACCTTAATGAAATCCGAACCGATCAACCAACAAGCGTTGATCTATTTGAATCGCCTGTCGGACCTCTTTTTTGTGATGGCCCGTTACCTGAACGAGCAGGGAAAAAAGGATGTTCTTTGGGTGCCCGGACAATCGCGAAAAACCTGAGTTCATCGATTGAGTTACTCAATAAGGATAAGATAAGGGGTTCCACGAAGGAAACAGCACCCAGCACAAAAGGGGATTTCGCCCCACACACGCTGGCATCAGCGATTCAGGTAAAATCCCCCATAAAAGTCCCCTCTTGGAGCTTCTGCTAAATCGAAGTCCCTTCTCTCCGAAGTGAATCCTCATCAGATTTGTTAAGAATTTTTTTGGATTCGACGCCGATATAGGGCTAAAATAGTAGTAATGAGCGACCGGAGGCTCTCCTATGGACACCCATACCTCTGCCGAATCCCAACTCGAACATCCCCCACGCGAGAGTATCGTGACCGACTCTCGCGTGCAAGCCGATATTCATAAATGGATCGAAAGTGAAAAAGCAGGTCATGACCTCGGTGAGCAAGCGGTTCGCGAATGGGTCCATCGTTATTGGTGGCGTTACCTGCGTGCCCGCTGGATGGAACATCTCGAAGGCGTCCGTTTCTGGATTGAACTCGATCGAGGGGACTTTGGCTTACTTCGCAGAGAATTTGGTGAAGACACGGAATTGATGCACGAAGTCTTCCGAAGATTAAAACGCGGAGCCGAAAATCTCGACATCATTAAATGGGCTTATGCCGAAGGTCTGCCCATGGATCGGGTTTGTAATATCCTCACTTCTCTTGACATGAATTCCCGTCGGCTTTGTTGCACCTTTGGCAACAACTTCTTGTCTTAACCGTCTTCTCTCTTAACCATCACGACTCAACTGGTAGGGTTTCACCATCGCGGGTTTCTTTCAGACACTCCAACCAAGTCGATTCTGCAGGTCGTTCGATTGTTGTTCGATTTATCGGGCAAAAAGATTTCTCAAAAATTCCTGCGACGGTTCCCAACACTCGGCCGCTTTCTCCCAATCGACTTTCATCACTTTGACTTTCTCGGGACGAATCAATGCGGGGTGAAGGGTTGCTTTCGTCTTTGGATTCAGCGGAATTTGATACCCTCCTCCCTCGGCCAGTTTAGCTTCCGTTTCGGGTCGCAAAAGATAGTCGATGAGCGATTTCGCATTGTTGATGTTGGGAGCACCTTTTACCAAAGAAAGGGTATTCGGAAGGTAAAGGGTCCCCCAGCGAGGATAATCGGGATAGCCATTCTGATCGGGAAAAATCAAGGCAACCGGTTTCCCTTGGGCCAATTCGGCAAGGGCATCATCCGAGTCGGTCAAGCCAAGGGCATATTTTCCTTTGGCCACCTCGCTAGCAACGTGACGATTCCCCGCCACGATGGCAATCTCGTTTTTATGGAGATTCTCGTAAAAGGTTTTGGTACGTTGTGGCCCCAGAACTTCCCATAGACAGGCTGCTTGCGTGGCGGTGGTGCCAAACAGAGGTTTGGCCATGCACAGTTTCCCCTTCCACTTCGGCTGTTCGAGTTCAAATAAACTCCGTGGGCGTTCGGCCTCGGGCACCAATTCGGTGTTGACAATAATGATTCGGGGCCGAGCTGCGAAGGCTTGCCAAGTCGCCCCTTGGGTCCAACTCGGATATTCACTGGCACTGGGAGAAGAATAGGCTTCGAGTAACCCTTTTTTGTGCAGCCGGATCGCTTGAAGCGGTTCGTTGCCCCAGAAAATGTCGCAGCGAGGACGTTTTGCTTCGTTCACAATGTCTTCGACTAACCCCACCGTTTTAGTGGCTTCCGTATCGAATTTGGCTTCCACTTTGATACCGTGAATACGGGTGAAATCGGCGAAAATTCCTTCGGCAAACTCCGCATCCTGCGCACAGTAAACCACCACGCGATTGTACGGGACCGAGCAACTACCGATAGGGATGGTCAATAACAAAAGAACAAGGTTGCCTATTCGCATCCTCAAGGCTCCGTTGATGTGAAATCGTGCTTTATTTTACTAGGGATAGACAAGATTCAAAATGGAGAATGATTTCAACACTCTGGAAATAAGGGATGTGAGAATGAGGATTAAGTTAGAGAGGAAATACTAGGGATCAGATAGAGGCCTCGGCCGGATTTGAACCGGCGAATAGCGGTTTTGCAAACCGCTGCCTTACCACTTGGCGACGAGGCCGATACGAATAATTTACGCACGATCGATAAGATCGGCAATCAATCGACAAATAATTTTATCGGTCTATGCCTCCTTTTACTTGAATAATTTTTTTCTTCCCGTTTGGGGAGCACATTGGAAACAATTTTGGAAAGAGAGATTACGTCTGATTACAACTCTTTAGTAGGCTTATAGGATCAACACCCCGAAAGCGCTTCCTCCTCAATTGTTTGGAAACCACATTGCCATGTTCCGGTGGTCCAACAAATAGGTCTCTTCGTCCCCAACTTTTTGAAAGCCCCTTTCTCGGAAAGGTTTCTCTATTCCCTAGAAATTAACTCGTTGGTAAGATCGGTGCGAAGAGAGATTTGATAAACTATAAGGGTTACACGGAAGATAGTTAGGGTATCAACCGAATCGCAGGAGGTTCAATTTCATTTTGTGCCTCATGGTAACCGTTTAATACTAGGTAATCGGTAGGAGCGACGAAAACCGAATGTGCGGTATTGCAGGATTGTTCGATCTGCGTGGGAAACAAAAGGCTCCTGCTGGCATGGCTCGAAAAATGTCCGAGGCCATGATTCATCGTGGGCCAGACGACGACGGGTATCTCGATCGGCCTGGTTTGAGTATGGCCCACCGACGATTGTCGATTATCGGTTTGAGTGACGGGAAGCAGCCGATTAGCAACGAAGATGGTTCGATTCAGGTCATCTTCAATGGCGAGCTTTTTGACTATCCCGAACGGAAGGCGGAACTCGAAAGCAAAGGTCATTGTTTTCGGACCCATACCGATACCGAGATCATTCCCCATTTGTGGGAAGAACATGGCCTATCGTTCTTTGATAAGTTGAAAGGGCAATTTGCTTTGGCGTTGCACGATGCCAAAACAAACGAGCTGATCTTGGCACGGGATCGCTTTGGAATCCTGCCCTTGTATTGGTCGGTTCAAAAGTTTGAAGGGACCGAATGGCTATTGTTTGCCTCGGAAATTCGCGGGTTGTTGGCCTCGGGCATGGTCCCGAAAGTGGCGAATCCCCTTGGGCTGAATCATGTGTTCACCTTCTTTGCGGTTCCGGGACCTTTGACCTGCTTTGCGGGGGTGAATTTGCTTCCGCCGGGCTGTTACCTTCGTCTTCGACCCAATGAGCCGATTCAAGAACGTCGGTACTACGATTTGGATTTTCCAAAACAAGGAGAAGAGGAATTCCCTGCTGAAGGGAAAGCCGTGGCCGAGTATGAAAGACGATTTGTGAACGCGGTCCAAAAACGCTTGCGAGCCGATGTTCCTGTAGTGGCCTACCTTTCGGGGGGAGTCGATTCGGCAACAGTCGTTGGGGTTTCCTCGAAAGTGTTAGGGCGGCCGATTCCTACTTTCACCGTGGGAGTCAAATCCAAGTGGTACGACGAAACGGAACCGGCCCTGCTGACGGCAAGGCACGTTGGTTCGACGCCGCACATTCTGGAATACGCCGATCGGGATGTTCGCACGGCCTATCCGGATTTGATCCGAGCGGCTGAGTTTCCGGTGGTGGATACCTCCTCGGCGGCACTGCTCCGCTTGGCGGGCTTGGTGCGACAGAATCATTACAAGGTTGTTCTCACCGGTGAAGGATCGGATGAGTTTTTGATGGGGTACCCTTGGTTCAAAACGAACCGGTTATTGAGCGGAATCGAAGTGGTTCCCGGAGTTTCGATTGGGAATCACCTTCGACGGGCCGCCTTGCGATTCACGGGCCAGCCGATGTACCCGATGAGTCTGATCGAAGCGGCCCAAGATGCGGTCGGCGGGCAAATGGGGTGGCTTGACCTTTATGGGTTAATGAGTCTGAATAAATTGCGTTTTTATTCGGAGCCTTGGAAACGCGAGTTAGTCGGGCGGACGCCGTATTTGGATTTGAACCTAGACACAGCCCGATTACGACAATGGCACCCGTTACATCGTGCCGTTTACGTTGGGGCTAAAATTATGTTGGCAGGGCATTTGCTTGCCTCGAAGGGAGATCGCGTGGCGATGGCGAATTCAGTTGAAACTCGTCCTCCTTTTCTGGATGAGGAGTTAATCGAATTTACCAATCGCTTGCATCCCCACTATAAATTACGACGATTGCAGGATAAATTTATCCTGCGCAAGATCGCCGAAAAATATATCCCCATGGAGATAGCCCGTCGCCCGAAAAAGATGTTTCGCGCCCCGCTCAATAGCTTTTACCTGAATGATTCAACGGCCCCCCATTGGATTGCCGAAGTCCTTTCGGAGGAATCATTAAAAAAGACAGGTTATTTCGATGTGCAAGCAGTTCAGCATTGGAGTGGACGCATCGCCCAGATACGGCGTTCCCCGAGAAAAACCAGCATCGAAATGGGGTTGGTCGCTGTGGTGGCAACACAATTGTGGCATCACCTGTTCATTAAACCGGAGCTTTGCTCGTTATGAGAGTCCGGTCAGATGCACACAACCCGAACTGTTACCCTAATGGGCAGAACGAGTAGCCCCAGCGAGAACATTCTTGTGTTTTGACCCTCGTTGGTCACACGGATTTGATAAAATAAAGGATGGTTTAAGGAACGACCCGACGCATGAATTATTCACTGGCGACCCTTTGGCACGAACGACCCCGTTATATTCCGGGTATTGGTGCCGTGGCGTTTTCTGCGGTGTTAATTGCCTTGCAGTGTGGCTTGCTCCTTGGCTTGTTCCAAATTACTTCCATCCCCATCGATCATACTCAGGCCGATATTTGGATTGGTTCCCCCGAGGTCCTTTCGGTGGACTTAGGTCGGCCAATTCAAAATACCTTTGTCTCTCGGATCGATGGCGATCCCCGTGTTGCCAAGGTCGAACTATACTACCAAGCGTTTGCCTCGTGGATCAAGCCCGATGGGGGTTCGGAATTGTGCAT
>JAOAAA010000165.1 GCA_026419115.1 Gemmataceae bacterium | reverse complement strand
CCGCTGCGGAAATGCCCACAACTAAAAAGAGGACGAAAAGAAAGGGAACAAGGCGACTCATAACCTCACCATTTTTGCCCATGTTACCCGCTCGAAACCCCCTCGTCAAGGAAAATCTTTGAATTTTTTTCAAGGAGATAGGGGAATCAACTTTTTTTCGTGTCGAAATGGAATAGTACCTGTTCACAAGTCCAAATCCAAAATCATTAACTGCTTTGCGTCACTTGGAATCAATCATAATGAGCTGAGTTCCAAATGATATTTTTTTACGTTCCATTGTGAGTCTGAGCTCAAACATTCCATCGAAAATGAAAGGCTATTAACCAACGGATTGAATTGATTTCGATTCACAGAGATTCAGAGAAAGAAGAGAAGAAAGGAGATTAGGAACCGCTCACCGGAGTCAACTTGAGTTTGAGATTTTTGCCATTTCGGAGGATGCCCAGTTCAATTTCTTTGTTGGGTTTGGCAAAACTGGCAGCGGAATAGAGATCGCCCACAGAATCGGTCCAGCGCCCGCCCAGAGTGAGAATGCGATCGCCCACTTTCAGACCCGCTTTTTCGGCCGGAGTGCCAGACATGACCGATTTGACTTCAACCCCTTCGTCTTCGTCTTTGGTGTTCTTGCTGACCTCGAAGCCGAAGAGAACCGAGGCCCCGACCACTTTCGGTTCCGATTTACCCGCCATCATTTTTTCCATCATGCGGGTCATCACCGTGTTGTCATCTCCTGGATCGAAGGTGCTGGGGGTAAAGGTCATTTCTTTTTTGGAATAATCGACGGTCATTTTAAATTTGGAGAAGAAGGGGAAGCCTACGATCCCTTCAATTTTGCCGTACTTGGGTTCGTACTCTTTCGAGAAGAGTTTCACAGTGGGATGATCGATGATTTGAGTTTGAACATTTTTGGCTTTGACGCCGGCCACTTCAAATTCGTCGATTTTGGCAAAACCCATCATACCAAAAAGAGCAATAGGTGGTTTTTCCTTGATCTTGTTGGCCAGACCTGAATCTTTTGCGATGGCCGGCGAAACGAGCATCATCGGAGCGCCCGTATCAAAAATCAAATTATAAGGTCCTTTGCCATCGATCTTGACTTTAACAATAAAGTGTCCGCTAGGAACCAGCTCAAAGGGAACAACAATGGTCTGATTCTTATCAGGGGGGGGGGCAGATTCTTTGGAATCCGCAAATGCCGCCCCAACCAGACCAAGCAGAAGCAAAGAAAAAGTCATAATAGATCGCATGGATTATAGCCCCTTTCCAAGTTCCAAAGCCACATCTTTTTCGGTGCCATTTCGGGTGACTTTAAATTTCAGTATGGCACCTTCAGGAAGTTTACTAATGGCATCGAACCAGTCTTTCGTCTTCTTGATCGATTTGCCGGAAAGACTGGTAAGAACATCCCCCACTTGTAGCCCCGCTTTTTCTGCAGGACTGTTTTTGAGGATCGATTTCACGAGCACTTGATCTCCCTTTTGTTCGAGTTCGATCCCGACAAATCCGCGGGGTCGTAACTCGAAATTGGGTTTTGTACCGGAAAGGGCCGCCATGAATTTCATGAGATCGCCCATCGATTCGAGGGAACCTTGATCTTTATCTTTAGAAGAAATTCGTTTGGGTTCGGGAACCTTGTAGTTGACTGGTTCAAACAGAAGTTTATCGTCTGTGAAATCGTAGGTGATTTTGTACCGAGCGAGAACATTGTAACCAATGACGCCGTGAAGTTCGACACCGGCCAAGCCCATGGAGTTCATCCCCTTGAGCTGGAACATATCGACGGCCACGCCCCACGCATCGGGAACAATCATGCCCCCTTCGAGTTCGACTTTATCGAAAGTGAGTTTCCCTTCTTTTTCGCGGGCATTCACCTTTTTGGCCAAGGCCTCGGTCATGATGAAAGCCGGTGCCCCCGTATCGATGATGAAATTAAATGGCCCTTTGCCATTGATTTTGACGCGAACCAAAACGTGGTTGGTATCGGTCAGCCGATAGGGGATTTCGTACTTATCTTTGACTTCCCGCGGGGGGGGGGCAACTTCGCGTGCTAGGGCCGTTGAGAACCCCACGAGGGTCAAGCAGCCAATCAGAATGAATCGTTTCATAATGCAATCGAAATAATTAGCCTAAAGTGAGCGATCTTGTTTCTAATCAGTGTAGGTAAAATCCAGCAGGGATGCGATGAGTTGAGACAATTTTTCCAAACCAGACAATCGAATCCAAAACTCGGTCGCCCCAAGCGATGTTTTTTCTGCTAAATCTATTTTACTCAAGAAGCCTGCCGGTAGTTTCACAGCGACAAAATTTCTGAAGAGAAGATTAGCCCATCAATCCCTGAATCGTCCCTCGAATCCCAATTCTGCCTTGCCTTCGTTCATGGGGTATCGTGATTGGAATCGATCGCGAGTTGTTCTTCATGCGAACAGGAATGTAGGAATGAACCTTTTCTCACAAGGACTTAAATCTGTCAAAAATCGCCCCGCCCCTGCCAATGAGACATTTCGGATGGAACCATTTAACATGATTCCATTGAGCATTGACCCTCTAGGAGCCGAGCGAAATTTTGGGGGTTTCGGCCGGTTCAATCTGGGGTTGCTTAGTGGGGACCGATTGAGGCCGATAGGGCTGAACGGGAGTTGCCGTTGCCAAAAGATCACGATACAACGGGACAGGTTTGCGCGTGAACCAAGCCGAGATTTTTTTTCGGATCACTCGGGGCACACGCCAAAACGGTGCGAGGAACTGTTGGGGAATCGCCATTGAATTTCGTGATGGGGCCGGATTCTTTAATCGCCTGAGTTCTTTGGGGATGGAAGAACTCGGAAAGATCGCCATCAATCGTTGGGGGCAAGAAAATTCCAGAACCGCCAGCCGCACCAACATCGGGTAAAGGCTCGATTCATCATGTAGATAGGCAGGGGTTTGACAGAGAATTACGCCTTGGGAGGAGATTTTGGGCAACCACATACGAAGTTCCTCAGCTAAGGATTCGTCATCAAGAAACCCATTGATATGAAGAAGATCGATCGATCGGTCCTGAAAATCTTGGTAAGAATACACTTTGTGAGACTTTCTGGAGCCGTTGGAAAAAGCCAATTCCTTACGAGATGATTGAGGCGTATCGTTAATTTCCCATTCGTAATGGGGTTCTCTCGGGGACAAGGGGCGCGAGGGAAAAGTTTCACGCGGCGTTTTCGAGTACTGCCGGTTCCGTTCCGGCGTTTCTTGCCACAAGGGGAGTGGGGCACGATCCCGTGTTATCGACTTGGCATGAAAAATCTCGCAATCGTGATCGAGATGCTCGATCGCACTGAGATACAAGGAATCCCGAGTATCGTGATAAGAATTTAACTCGACGAAGATATTCGGCATCAGAATCGCAATCAGTTCAGTAGCAGCTGCGAGTTCCTCTTGATTTTGGAATGAATAGCCTCGGAGATCGGATTCACGATCCGGACGAGCGGGACAGGGTCCAGATTCCGGTAGAGAAAGTCTCAGCCACATGGGAAACATCCTTGTTCGTAGTCAATTTAAGTAAGAGAAACAAAAAAGGCAACTTTGGTCAAGAGGAAAATAAAGCGAAATGAGGTGATTAGTTGAGAGCGTTAGCGGGTGAGTAGCTGAGTGAGTGTGCGTGTAAATAAGTAGCTGAGTAACTGACCAAGAATGATTCAGGAAATGCTCAAATCTGCGACAGAATCGGGTTGGTGTTCTTGGGCAGCGCACCAGAGCATATAGGCCACACGCTCTCGAAGGATGGTTTGCCGTCGATTGAACCATTTCATCCAACGGCACCAAATCAAATACACCATTGAAATACCCAATAAAGGTACCATAAATTGGCCAAGGATTTCAAAAAATTCCATATGCGCAATTTCTCCGCAAAGGTTAAAGGTAGGGGGGAAATTATAAATTTTTATTAGGGGGGGGTAGGAAAAACGATTTATGTTTCCGACTACGAAAAAACCTAGCTCAAGATTGTGAAGACGTCAAATGAAACAAATCAAGAAGAGTTTATGGTTTAGTTAAGAGATATCGATTAGATGGATTAAATTGCACTCAATTCGCCACGTAGCCCCGCAAGGCCTTCGGAACCGAGTCGAATAATTCGTTCACCGATGCGGACTTCAAAAAGGTCATCCAATTCTTCGTAATTAATGATTTCAACAATCGCGTTAGGGATCAATCCGAGCCGAGACCAGTGACGTAAGCGGGCAGGGTTCTCATCGGAAACTTCACGGATAATGATGCGGTCCCCAGCTCGGAATTCGCACAGCCGGTAAAGGGATCGTTGTCGGAGTTCACCCGAAGAAGAGGGGATTAAATGCCCGTGAGGGTCTTCCCCTGGTTCACCAAGGTGAGCCGCCAAAGCCGCTTCGAGTCGTGGGGAAATGGCATGTTCCAGAGCTTCGGCCTCGACATCGACTTCGGACCAATCTAAGCCCAGCACCTGAGTCAAAAAAAGTTCCACCAAGCGATGCCGACGAATGACCCGCAGGGCTTCCTGTTTGCCGGTTGGGGTGAGAGAAGCCCCCCCCCCTTTTTCATAAACAATATAGCCATCTTTAGAGAGTCGTTTGAGCATCCCCGTAACCGAAGGTGCCCGCACCTGAAGAGTACTAGCAATATCCGCAGGGGAAACGACTTTCTCATGACCACCGAGGGCATAGATGGCTTTGAGATAATCCTGAACGGCAACACTGATGGACATAAACGAACTCAGTAAACAAATCAGGGATTGCCTAACAAATCAACGGCAGCCCAAAAATTCAGGGATAGCCCAACAAATCAACGGCAACCCAACAAATCAAGGATAACCCGACAACAAGTTATTGACCCGAGAATTTGATCCCGAGGTCGCGCAGTTGACGTTCTTCCACTGCAGCTGGGGCACCAGTCATGAGGTCTTGGGCACGTTGATTTTTCGGGAACGCAATCACATCGCGAATGTTCGTCGTGCCGGCTAACATCATGGCCCAGCGATCCAGCCCAAGGGCAATTCCTCCATGAGGGGGGGCACCATACGAGAGGGCATCGAGCAGGAAGCCAAAACGTTCTTTGGCGCTGGCTTCATCCATCCCCAATACTTGGAATAACTGGTTTTGCACTTCTCGCGAGTGAATCCGGATACTCCCCCCCCCGACCTCGTAACCATTCATCACCAAATCATACGCTTTCGCTTTGACTCGGCCGGGATCACTGAGCATGAAGGGGATGTCTTCATCTTTGGGGGCCGTGAAGGGGTGATGGTTTGCGACCCAGCGTTTCTCTTCTTCATCGTACATGAAAGAGGGAAAATCCACAACCCAAAGGATGTTGTAAACGGGGGCTTTGGGATCATAAAGTTTCATCTGGGCGGCCAATCGTGTTCGCAGCGCACCGAGAGCATCGCAAACGATTGGTTCTTTATCCGCCACGAAAAGAAGCACATCTCCGGACTCGGCACCCATTTTTTCACGCAGTTTTTGTTGCAAGGTCGCGGGGAAGAATTTTTCGATCGAACCGGTGAGTTTATCGGTCTCGACCTTCATCCAAGCAAGCCCTTTGGCCTTGAAGGTTGTGACCAATTCGGAAAGTTTTCCGCCGGGTTTGAGATCGGTGTTAGAAAGAACCGAAGCGGCCCCTTTCACACAAAGCCCGCGAACGACTCCTCCTTGGGCGAGCGTTTCTTGAAAGACCTTGAATTCAGATTGTTGGGCGATCTCACCAATATCAATGATCTCCATACCGAAGCGCAGGTCGGGCTTGTCGCTGCCGTAGCGAAGCATGGCTTCGCTGTAACTCATTCGTCGAAAAGGTGTCGGCAGCGAGATACCCAAACAACGATCAAAAATCTCTGCGGCCAAGTTTTCGATCACACGAAAGATATCTTCCATTTCAACGAAGGACATTTCTAAATCTAATTGCGTGAATTCGGGTTGACGATCTGCACGAAGGTCCTCATCCCGCAGGCAACGAGCAATTTGGAAATACTTATCGTAACCGGCAACCATCAACAACTGTTTATACAATTGCGGAGATTGCGGAAGGGCATACCATTGGCCGATATGTACGCGACTGGGAACGAGATAATCGCGTGCCCCTTCGGGAGTCGATTTGCCCAAAAGAGGAGTCTCGACTTCGAGAAATCCCTGTCGATCGAGATTATCGCGGATCGTTTTACAGAGTTTGTGACGCATGATGAGCGTTTGTTGCAGCGTCTGCCTGCGGAGATCGAGGTAGCGGTATTTCATCCGCAAGTCCTCATTGGCCAACTCATTCCCAAATTGAGTGATTTCAAACGGGGGAGTGGGACAAGAATTCAATATCCGCAACTGGGTGGCATGCAATTCAACGGCTCCGGTGGCAATCTTCGGGTTTTCCTTGCCGGCAATACGGGCAGCGACCTGCCCCGTTACAGAAACGCAAAATTCTCTTCCCAAAGAGTTGGCGAGGTTCCACAACTCTCCTTGATCTTTGGTAAAAACGATTTGGGTAATCCCGTAACGATCCCGAAGATCGACAAAGATTTGATCCGGATAAGCCCGATAGGTATTGACCCAACCATTGAGGGTCACCGTCTGCCCAATCATGGCTGGGCGTATTTCACCGCAGGTATGTGTTCTTTGCCATTCCGACATGAATAACATCTCCGAAATATCTCAAAAGTTCTTTTTATAGTCACAAAAGGAGTTGGACCGGTTCAGGGGCAAGAAATTTAAGGGAACTCTCTCGAATCTCGAAGGGATAAACGATAAACGACAAACGATAGAACGGAACCTTGGCAAACATGATCACTCAGTCAGGAAAACGGACCCTTGGCAAACAAGATCACTCAGTCAGGAAAAACGATTCCGGTTGATGAAACGATTATGATTGGCAAAAGGGTTTGGATTGGTGAAACGATTTTGATTGGTGAAAGGGATTCGGCTCATCAGCGAGGGGCATACGATCTTTCACTGTTGCTTCGCTTGCGTGTCACGGCTCGTTCGCCACCCTGTCGCGAACCGCTCTAAAAGCAGCCTAGTAACAACCCTTGCTTGTCTGGCGTGTCATGGCTCGTTCGCCACCGATTTGGATAGTCAATGTGTGTGTGGGGGGGGGGACCCGATTCTTCACCTAATAACCAATGTACTTTGCATAAAGCGTTCGAGCTTTTTCCGTATCGTCGGTCCCTTTGATGATGGCACGGCCATCGGGGAATATGGTGAACTCGTAACCGCTGCCGTTATCATTGACTTGGAATTTGAGCAAAAATTTGTTGAAGCTCACGGTACCAGAGGGTTGCAACTGTTTGGCCCACGAATCGCGGTGGAGCTTTGTGGCTCGCTTTTGCGAAACTTAGGCGGCATTTCGGCCACAAAGACTGGTGGTTTGTGTTCCGTGTTCTCCTTCAAGCCATTCAAATTTTCGTTGTTTGCAACAGGGACAATTTCGTTTTTCGAGTAGTCGAGCAATTTTAATGCGGCGGGGCGTGTTCAGCCATAAATCGAGAGTGAATAATTCTCGATTGATTGCCTCCTTCTTACCGGCTAAAATTTTCAACGCTTCGGCGGCTTGCAGGCTAGCCACCACGGCCACAGCAGGTCCTAAGACGCCGGCGGTTTCGCAGGTCCCGACTTCTCCCGGACCGGGCGACGCCTCAAACACACAACGCAAACAGGGGGTCTCTCCCGGAATGATCGTCATGGTTTGCCCTTCGGTTCCTACGGCTCCGCCAAACACCCAGGGCTTACCCAACGAAACCGCTGCATCGTTAATCAGGTAACGAACTTCAAAGTTATCGGTACCGTCTAGAATCAGATCGACATCTCGACATAAATCGAGGATGTTCGTGCGATCGATATCCGCCACGATGGGTTCAATCGTGATATGCGAGTTCACGGCCCGCAATTTGTTGGCTGCCGCCACCGATTTGGGCATATTCGATAAAACGTCCGATTCATCGAATAAAACCTGACGTTGCAGGTTGCTCACTTCTACGAAATCCCGATCTACGATTCGCAGAAAGCCCACTCCCGCTCGGGCGAGATGATTCGCCAAAACGGTACCCAACGCACCGCAGCCACAAATCACAACACGGGAGTTACTGATTTTTTCTTGACCGGCCTTACCAATACCCGGAACCCGTGTTTGCCGAGAATACCTTTCGGCGAGGATTGAATCCAAACTCATACGAACCCATACCCCAAATAAGGGATTGCCACAATCTACTGCTATTCCATCATCTTACTGTTGGTCAGTCGATTCAACAACCAGCCGATGCGATTCTCCCACTAAGCGAGTTTCCCGAATTTAATAATGTTCGCGAAATCGGGTGATTTTCCCAAATCCGATGCCGTTTTTGGGAACGAATCTTCCC
>JAOAAA010000164.1 GCA_026419115.1 Gemmataceae bacterium | reverse complement strand
ATCCAGAACCATCAGAATTTCATGAGGGGCATGGGGGATCACCCGTCCGATCACCTTATGAATTTTTTCCAATTCCCGCATGAGATTGGTCTGGGTATGCAATCGCCCTGCTGTATCGACAATGAGAATATCGAAATTTTTGGCCTTCGCTTTTTCGCAAGCATCGTGAGCGACCGCTGCCGGATCGCCACCGGGTTGATGCTTCACAATCTCACAGCCAATTCTCTCCGCCCAGATTGTCAGTTGATCGACAGCGGCGGCTCGGAAGGGATCGCAGGCAGCAATTAATACCGAGCGTCCTTCTTGTTTGAGGCGATGAGCCAATTTGGCGATACTAGTGGTTTTGCCAGAACCATTCACGCCGCAAATCATAACGACCGTCGGCCCCCCCGGAGCGGGTCGGATACCGGGCATGGGGTCGGAAAGCATTTCGCGTAATTGTTGTTTGACAAATTGGGTGACATCTTCGGTCACTTCTTTATCGCGGTAGGCTTGACGAACCCGATCGACGATCGAGTTAACCGCTGCCCCACCGAGATCCGCCAAATAAAGACGTTTTTCCAATTCGGCAAGGAATTTTTCATCGACCTTTCCCTTACCTCGGATCAAATCGAGTACACCCGAAAACGTACTTTTCGTTTTGGATAAACCCTTTTTGAGCTTATTGATGAGTGAACCGAACATTCGCCCTCGTCATAGATGAATTAGGTACCGCTTCGTTCATATTCTACGATCTTATAAGGACGAGAGCAGATACGAAATTCGCCACTGGAACGAGCCAATAAGTAGGGGAACTCGGAAGGGCACGCCCAAGCTCTGAGGAAAACGGAGCAAAATTTCCTCGGTTTGGGCAGGGTTGTAAAATACGATTCATGAGCGATGAAACACCCAATGTACCCGATACGCGACAAAC
Source organism: Gemmataceae bacterium (assembly GCA_026419115.1). Taxonomy (GTDB): domain Bacteria; phylum Planctomycetota; class Planctomycetia; order Gemmatales; family Gemmataceae; genus SKW135. The sequence goes on along the minus strand of JAOAAA010000164.1, from coordinate 7,451 downwards.
CCTTTCGTATATAAAGGGCCTCCTTCGAGAACGCCGTCTGATCCCCAAAAACAAAATGGGTCAGAACTTTTTGATTGATTTGAACCTCCTCGATCTGGTGGTCCGCACCGCCGAGCTGGATTCTTCGGATTGTGTGTTAGAAGTGGGCACGGGTACAGGGGGGCTGACGGGACGAATGGCGGAGCAGGCAGGGGCTGTCTTCTCGATGGAATTGGACCCCGATTTTCATCAGTTAGCCACGCGGACCCTTCAGGAGAAAAAAAACGTAGTGCTGGCGTTTGGAGATGCACTCGATGGCAAAAATGCACTCAATCACAAGTTACTCGAGGGTTGGGAAGAAACCTTTCGGAAATTTCAATGTCGCCGGCGAAAGTTGGTCGCGAATCTCCCCTATGCGATTGCCACCCCCCTGATTGCTAACCTGATGATTAGCGAAATCCCCATCGAACGATATGTCATCATGATCCAATGGGAAGTGGCTGAAAGAATGTTGGCCACGNCGGGAAGCAAAGAATATGGGGCCTTGGCGATCTTAGTTCAATCGGTTGCACAAGTTGAAATTGTGCGACAAATTGCCCCAAGCAATTTTTGGCCCCCCCCCAAAGTCGATTCTGCCATTGTGAAAATCACCCCGTTGAAGGAACGTGATCCTCGGGTTCCCGTTCTCAGTGAGTTCCGAACCTTTTTGCGAGATTTATACTCGAATCGTCGCAAAAATTTGCGGCAGGCCCTTTCCGGTTGGCCTCAAGGTCGGCGGGATAAAAAATGGGTGGATGGTCTGCTCGAACAAATTGGGATCGATGGCTCACAACGGGCCGAAACTTTGGATATTCCCACTCATTGGTTACTCTGCAAAACCTTTACCGAGAATCACCCGCCGCAATAATCTCTCGTCCCCCTGTTGCTGATTTTCCCGAAGGCTGAAAATTATGTCACGGCCCGAACGGAGTTCCGTTTAGAACGGCTATTCTACTCGAAAACCTCCTGAGATTCAAAAGAGATTTTGTCCCCTTTTTTGACGATGTTCTACTATTTTGAAACTATCTCGGCTCAATATCACAATCTTCCGTAGACGAAAACGGGTCAATCGAACGGGCTTATGATTAAAGAAAATCCCGACTTTATCGCTGCCATTTGTGAAGCCCCCGAAGATGATGCTCCTCGGTTAATCTATGCCGATTGGCTTGATGAGCATGGGGAAGAGGCTCGCGCAGAATTTATTCGGGTGCAATGTGCCTTGGCCTCGTTGGAAGAGAACGATCCCCGCCGGCCGATGTTGGAGGAATGCGAAGCCAATCACTTGACCCGATACCATTCTCAATGGTCGGAATGTCTCAGGGGCTTGGCCGGTTGGACCGAATTCCGCCGAGGTTTTATCGAAACGATTAATATAGAATCGCGTCGTTTTCTGCAACATGCTCAACAACTGTTTGAACTCGCCCCGATTCGGCATGTGCGCTTATTGGATGTCGGCAGTTCCTTAAATGCTCTCATTGAATGTCCCCTTTTAGCCAAGATTCATTCGCTCACGATCTATGCCCAACATCGAGGGGAAGAGCTTCCGAAAGCTCTGGCGAGTTCCCCCTATCTGGAAAATTTGACCTCGCTGAATTTGGGTCGGAATCGGCTCGGAGATCGCGGGGCCGAGATTATTGCCACGGCTTCCCACTTCAAAAACCTAGTCCAGCTCGATCTTCGAGATAATGCTATTGGTGATCTAGGAGCCTCGGCCCTTGCCGAATCCCCCCACTTGAAAGCTCTCAAATCGCTTGAACTGGGGCGAAACGAAATTGGTCGCCGTGGGCTTGAGGAGTTGGCTCGTTCAAGCTCGTTGCACGCACTCACGCGGGTTGGATTAACCCTCAATTATGTGGGCGCGCCTCGTTCTGGTCCCCCCCTCGCAGGGGTCGGGCATCTTCGTCACTTAGACCTTTCGGGCAATGCGATTACTCCTGATTCGATCTTGGGAATTATTGAAATGCCCTCTCTGGGACAGCTTGAGTATTTGGACTTGTCTCACAATGAATTGGGAAATACGGGAGCTTGGGCTTTGTCTCGCTGGCAGGGCCTGTCCGAAATCCGTGTCCTCAAACTCAATAGCAATCGCATTGGCGATGAAGGAGTCCGCTCTCTGGCACGCTCTCCGTATTTGACCAATTTGATGGAACTCGACCTGAGCGAAAACCCCATTCACGATGCCGGTGCCTTGGAATTGCTCAGTGCAGCGAGTTTAGCACAGCTCACCCGTTTGGGCATGCCCAATCTCGGTTTGACCCCCACCACCCGACGGGCATTACAAACCCGTTTTCGCGACCGCGTTTCCTTAGGAATGTAAAAAGACGTTAGACTAAACAGACCCTTCTGCAGTTTCCCAAAAACGTATTTTATTTGAAGAATTTTTTCTTCCCATTGCATGAGGAGTCTGTTAAGATTTCCTTCAAGTAGGTTCCTCTGACCTACACATCTTTCATTTCTATTATTCTGAGGTTTCTATTATGATGCGTTTTTGTCGCGCTCGTTCTCGTTCAAGGGGATTTACCCTAATTGAACTCTTGGTGGTGATAGCGATCATCGCCATCCTCATTGGGTTGTTGTTACCCGCAGTGCAAAAAGTGCGCGAAGCAGCGAATCGGGTCACTTGCTCGAACAATCTGAAGCAAATTGGTCTGGCAGTTCACAATCATCATGATTCGATTGGTACGCTGCCACATGGAGGAGAAGCATGGTGGGTGCCGCCCGATTATATCGCTCCCGGATCCCCTGCGACCGGTAATCAACAAGGTGCCGGCTGGGGCTTCCAACTGCTTCCCTACATGGAGCAGGATGCCGTTTACAATGGCGGTGGACAAACCACGATTGCCGGTTGCCAAGCGTTTGTTCGTGGCGCCCCGATCAAAACTTATTTCTGCCCCTCGCGTGGAAAACCACGGGTGTTTGTGGGTAACTCGTGGTATGGCCCCTCGGGGAATCTTCCCTTTGCTCAGACCGACTATGCTGGTTCACAAGGGACCGGAAACAACGGTGCCGTGGTGTATAGCCCCCGCGGCTCAGGCAACCAAATCACCTTTGCTGGGTTAGTCGATGGGACCGCCAATACGATTTTCGTTGGTGAGAAAATGCTCGATCGCCGTTATCTGGCAAACTTCCAAGGGGACGATAACGAAGGTTACACCTCGGGTTGGGATCACGATGTGATTCGCCGAACGGACCGTGCCCCCATGCGAGACACCACCACGCTGGGTTGGGGGGAAGAGCGCTTTGGTTCCGCACACCCCAGCGGGTTCAATGCCGTGATGGGGGATGGCTCTGTTCGACACATCCGCTACTCGGTGAATCTCACGACCTTTGCTGCCATGGGAACCCGTGCAGGGGGCGAACCCTTTAACAACGACTAATTGACCCTCTCTCCAAGCTCTTGAGCTTACGAACAACGTGTACCAAGGCCGAGATACCCCTAGGAGTTTCTCGGCCTTTCTTTTTGGGGAAGGTGGGCGATTTCTTGAATTTCTTCCCCTCTCACGAGGTGGAATCTTTGTCGAGTATGTTTTCCAATTTATGGTAGTTGTTTCATCTTAGGCCCTGATCTCTATCTAAAATGCCAACTCGCGACTTTGAATCCGAGAGGGGAGGGGTGAACCTTTGATCCCAAAATTCTCTCTTCCCTAAAACCCACACGCCGAGATAAAGGCCAACCATGAGCAGCACGATTGTCCGCCTCACGGAAAAAGGGATCGCCAAACCCCCGAAGTGGTTACCCGATAATACCCAATACGAAACGATTATGGGTTCGTTTGCCTATGGTGTTTCGGCAGATACTTCCGATATGGACGTTTACGGCTTTTGTATTCCCCCCAAGGAGGAAATTTTTCCTCATTTACGCGGCGAAATCGAGGGGTTCGGCACACAAAAACAACGTTTCAAACAGTATCAGCAACATCACTTAAAAGAGCCGGATGCCCTCGCTGGCAAAGGGCGAGAGTATGACGTTACCATCTATAACATCGTCGATTATTTTCAGTTAGTGATGAAAAACAACCCGAACATGATCGATAGCCTTTTTACCCCCGAAATGTGCGTTCTGCACATCACGCGGATTGGTCAAATGGTGCGGGATCGACGCAAGATATTCTTACATAAAGGGGCATGGCATACCTTCAAAGGGTACGCCTATCAACAAGTGACGAAGATGGCCGGTCATCAGCGGACGGGGAAACGAAAAGAAACCGTTGAGAAATACGGTTACGATGTCAAGTTTGCCTATCATGTGGTTCGGTTACTCAATGAGGTCGAACAGATTTTGACCGAGGGAGATTTAGACCTGCAACGGAATCGGGAACAATTGAAATCGATTCGACGGGGCGAATGGAGCGAACAACAAATACGGGACTACTTCGCGAAAAAGGAAAGTGAGTTAGAAACCCTGTATCAACAAAGTTCGCTACCCTATGGACCCGATGAAAAAAAAATCAAACAATTGTTGCTGGAATGTCTTGAAGAACATTACGGTAGCCTTGAAAAGTGTATCGTCAACCCCGATGAGGCCATCACGGCACTGCGGGAGCTGGCCTTGGTATTGGAGAAGTACAATCGTCTCTGGCAATAAAGCGGATCGACATGCGGCCGAAAATGCTCTCTTTTAAGCGGGATAGTTGGCCTTGATTGAGTGGAGACAAGTCAACCGAGAGTCTCAGGCTTGGAATTCGCAACTCACGATGCGTTCTGAATGAATCCGAAGGGAGGGATGGGCGACAACTTGCAGAATGGAACCGATGGCAGGTGGGCTTGGGCTAAACTTATTCCTGCGGAATTCCTACAATCTTCTTCATGTCGAAATTAATCGCCATTGTTGGCGTTGGGCTTATGGGAGGATCGGTCGCCAAAGCACTCCGTCGATGCCACAACGATACTCAACTCATCGGGATCGCCCCGTCGCGAAGCGAATTGGAACCGGCCCTTGAATTGGGGCTGATTGATTGGGCTTTTTCTTTAGCGCAGCTTCCCCACATTCCCGCAGAACTGGTGATTGCCTGCACGCCGATTTCGGAAATTGTTCCGGCCTTGGCTCAGGTGGCGGAGGCAGTTCCTGCCCACACTCTTTTTACCGACGTTGGCAGCACGAAACAGGAGGTGTTAGAACAAGCCTCTCGCTATCCTTGGGCTGAACGGTTTGTGGGGGCACATCCTCTGGCGGGTTCGGAAAAATCGGGCTGGTCCGCCTCACAGGGCGACTTGTTTGATAATCGGGTTTGTATTCTGACACCGACGAAACAAAACCCCGAATCGATGGTGCAACGCTGTGCCGAATTTTGGCAAAGTTTAGGCTGCCGGATTGAGTATCTCCCTGCCGATGTTCATGATGAAATTTTGGCGCGCACCAGTCACCTCCCCCACATCGGGGCGGCCATTCTGGCCGCTTTGGTGAACCCCAAAGAAAAAATTTTCACCGCAGGGGGCTGGCGCGATACCACGCGGATTGCCTCGGGAAATCCCCAGTTATGGCAGGGGATTTTGCTCAGCAATGCCCCAGCTATACAACAAGCCCTAAAACTCTTTGCCGAACGCTTGGAAGAATTTCGACTGGCTTTGGCTCAGGCCGATGAGGCTCGTTTACATCAACTCTTATTAGAAGGAAAGGTTGCACGCGATGATTTGGGAAGTTGAAATTTTTCCGAAAACTACCGATGCCGAACTCCAACGGGTTAGCTCGGAGTTTGATCTTCTCACGCATTCGCAACGGGGTAGCACCTTGCTAAGCAAGACCTCTCGCGGGTATTTGCTCGAAGGGGGGCTTTCCGCAACCGATGTGGAAAAGCTTCGCCTCGAATTGCTCACCGATACAGTCGTCGAAAATTCGGCCCAGAGGACTTTAGAAGAACAAACAGCCTCATCGGCTCATACGGTTCTGCTCAAACCGGGGGTCATGGACCCCGTGGCCGAGAGTGTCCTGATGGCAGCGCGAGACTTGGGCTTGGCCTTAGTGGCCGTGCGGACTTTTCGACGCTATTATCCTTCGTTCCCACTGAATCCCGCCGATCAAGAGATTCTCTTTCGCCGGATTTTGGCCAACGATGCCATCGAACAAATCGTCACTGGCCCCCTTCATGCCGATCATCTCTCTTTAGGAAAGCCCTACTCGTTCCAAAAAATTGTGGTTCCGCTCCGCTCGCTCGACGACGCCGGATTAGTACGGCTTTCTAAAGAGGGGCAGTTAGCCTTGAATCTTGAGGAAATGCAGGCGATTCAAAAACATTTCCAACACTTGGGACGCGATCCGGTCGATGTGGAATTAGAAACGATCGCTCAAACATGGTCCGAGCATTGCTCTCACAAAACTCTCAAAGGGCCAATCGATTATTACGAGATCGAACAGGGACAACCTGTTTCCAAGCCGATCAAAAACCTATTGAAAGAAACCGTCTTTGGAGCCACCCAAAAAATTCGGCAACAATTAGGCAACGAAGATTGGTGCGTAAGTGTCTTCAAAGATAACGCGGGCGTGGTCCTGTTCGATGAAAAGAATTATGCCTGCATCAAGGTGGAAACGCACAACCATCCCTCTGCCATTGAACCATATGGTGGAGCCAACACCGGATTGGGCGGCGTGATTCGCGATCCGATGGGGACCGGTTTAGGGGCCAAACCCATTTGTAATACCGATGTTTTTTGCTTTGCCCCGCCGGATTATCCTCCTGAGAAACTTCCGCAGGGGGTTTTGCATCCTCGCCGTGTCATGCAAGGGGTCGTCGCAGGGGTCCGAGATTATGGCAATCGAATGGGGATTCCCACCATTAACGGCGCGATTCTTTTCGACGAACGCTATTTGGCCAATCCATTGGTTTTCTGTGGCACGGTCGGTCTGATCCCCGTGGGGATGGCCGAAAAGGCCGCTCATGCCGGCGATTTGATTGTGGCGGTCGGTGGACGCACCGGACGCGATGGCATTCACGGGGCCACCTTCTCTTCTTTGGAGTTAACCGAAGAATCCGAATCGGTCAGCGGTGGGGCCGTTCAAATTGGTAATGCCATTACCGAAAAGAAAGTGTTAGATGTAATTTTGCAAGCCCGCGATCTGGGGCTTTATCATGCCATTACCGATTGCGGAGCAGGCGGATTTTCTTCCGCGGTCGGAGAAATGGGGGCCGAACTCGGTGCCAAAGTTCATCTCGAAAAAGCCCCTTTGAAATATGAAGGTCTGAGTTATACCGAAATTTGGATTTCCGAATCGCAAGAGCGAATGATCCTTGCGGTCCCCCCTGCCAAATGGTTGGAACTCGAAGCACTGTGTCGCTCCGAAGGGGTCGAAGCAGCGATTTTGGGCACGTTTGAAGCCACCGGTAAACTGGAACTTTTTTACCAAGGGACTCAGGTAGCAGACCTATCGATGGAATTTCTTCACGAGGGTCGCCCCGAGACACCGAAGAAAGCCGAATGGTCTCCCCCCCCCCTCACAG
>JAOAAA010000163.1 GCA_026419115.1 Gemmataceae bacterium | reverse complement strand
ATTCCGCACCTACCTGCGTTCCCACGGGGTCCGCTCCCTGCGTGATAGCGGGATCGAAGCCCTTTACGCCGGTCTAAGCACCGTGGAAGAAGTCGTTCGCGAAACCGTCTTGGAAGATGAGGCGTGATCGCTGCCGCTGGAAGATGGAAGATGAGGCAGGATCGCTGCCTTAAAGCGATTGTTTTACTCGGGAAAATAAGCCGTTTTTGAATTTTTGGTTCATGATAACTTGGTGAATATAGTTTAATCACCTTGAGTCAACCGCCCCGTTCCGGTCTGCGAGGATTTTATGCCGACATATAAATTTGAAGCGCTCGATACCCAAGGCGAAGAAGTCAAGGACTCGATTGAGGCCACTAACGAAGAGGAAGCCCAACAGAAGATTAAACAAATGGGCTACTTCGTTACCAAGCTCACCCAAACAGCCAGCGGGGGAGGCAAAAAAGGGAAGAAGAAGAAAAAGAGTGGCTTTAAGAAATCGAAAAAAACCTTCGTGATCGGGGGCGTTTCCTCCAAAAAGCTCACCTTGTTCACGCGGCAACTTTCGACCCTGCAAGATGCCGGCTTGCCCGTGCTTCGCTCCTTGCGGATTCTCGAACAGCAGATGAAACCCAGTGCCCTGAAAAACGCACTGATCGACGTCACCGAAGATGTCGAATCGGGTAGCACTCTTTCCGAAGCCTTGGCCAAACACCCCAAAGCCTTTGATCGGCTTTATGTGAACATGGTCAAGGCAGGGGAAGCCGGCGGTGCTCTCGAAGTGATTTTGCAACGCTTGGCCGAATTCAAAGAAAAAAGCCAAACCCTGAAGCGAAAGGTCATCGGGGCGATGGTTTATCCCGCCGTCGTGATCATGGTGGCCGTTTTGATCGTCACGGGGATTATGGTCTTCATTATTCCCAAGTTCGAGAAGGTCTTCAAAGACTTCGGCCTAAAACTGCCCGACCTGACCATCTTCCTGATGGATACCTCCAAATGGTTCGCCAACTACTGGTGGACGTTACCTTTGTTCCCCTTGGGTTTCTATCTGTTGATGAAGCTCATTCGCTTGAACAAAGCCGGCAACTACGCCATCGATCGGCTCATTCTGTGGTTACCCATTATCGGCAACCTCGTCGAGAAAACCATCGTGGCCCGAACCATGCGAACTTTAGGTACGCTGGTTTCTTCAGGGGTGCCCATTCTCGAAGCCTTGGCGATCGTTCGCGAAACCGCTACCAATGCCGTCTTCGAGCGGATGTATCAGCGGGTTTATGAATCGATCCGTGAAGGGGACACCATTGCCGAACCCCTCCGAGAAGCCCGTCTCGTGGATGATATGGTCGTCAACATGGTCGAAGTCGGTGAAGAAACCGGTGACCTCGATACCATGCTCTACAAAATTGCTGACTTCTACGATGAAGAAGTGGACACCGCCGTCAAGAGCCTAATTAGCTTGCTCGAACCGATTATGATCGTGATCCTCGGGGGGGTCATCGGTTTGATCGTCATTGCGTTGTTCCTCCCGATGCTCGGCTTGTTGGAAGGTCTAGCAAAATAACATTCACAGGCAGATGCCCGAAAAAAACAAGGTTTCAGTCAGCCCAAAAGGTGTTTTTGAAAAGAAAAAGGAATCCAGAACAATCGAGAACTTAGGTTCTCATGAAAATGTGATTTATACTTGGGTGAGTTTTTTCATACGGAAGGAGGACGGGTTATGATGCACCGGACTACACCTCGTCAGGGGTTCACTTTGATCGAATTATTGGTGGTGATTGCGATTATCGCCACGCTGATTGGTATCCTGTTACCCGCAGTGCAAGCGGCCCGTCAAGCGAGCTTCCGCGCTTCGGCTTCAAGCGACATCGCGCAGCTTTCCCAAGCGGTGGAGCAATTCAAAGCCACCTACACAGTGAAGTATCTCCCCTCGGGGTTCGTGGCCACGAATTCTTACACCAACGGCAACGTCCAACATGACGATAGCCGAACTTACCTCAAAACCACTTGGAGAAATACGGTCGGCCCGCTTTCGGGGACCACATATTCTTCCACTTGTCCCAACCTCGGTACCCTCGATGGCTCCCAATGCTTGGTGTTCTTCCTTGGGGGGCCAGGATGGTTCACTGGCACACCGGAACGGGGATTAGCAGCAGGGAGTAACCCCTTTGCCACAGGTGGGGAACGTAAAATTTCCTTCGATTTTCCTGCGAAACGAGTCTCTGGTGGCCGGTTCCTCGATCCGTGGGGGCAACCCTACTTCTACTTCTCTTCGCGAGATGGGAACGATTACGGCTACTTCGGTCTGTATTATGGCAACTCAACTGGTGGCTATAATGCAGGCACCCCGTCAAATGTAGTGCCTTTGATGGATGCCAGTGGGAAATTCCAAAATTCCCACGGCTTCCAGATCATTAGCCTTGGGAAGAACAGAATTTTCGATGGCAATTCCCGCCGCGATGACCAATACAACTTTGCCAACTAATCAAGGAGAAACAGATGATGATGCGACCAACTCGCAAGGGTTTCTCATTAGTTGAACTTCTGGTGGTGATTGCCATCATCGCCGTTCTGTCGGCCATTGGGGTCTACGGAACCATGCGCGTGATGGCGGCTCAAAAAGAAGCCCGCACCACGGAAACCATCGAGAAAATTCAGATCGGCTTCGAGCAACAATGGAAAGCCGCGCTCGATGCCATCAAGAAAGAACCGATTCCCGATCCGGTCCGCCAAGCAGCAGGGGGCGACCAAGTTCGCGCACGGGTCATTCACACCATGTGCCGAATGCGTCAGGAATTCCCCATGCACTTCGGAGAAGTCACGACCTACTCGGTGAATGGTTACAATTATCCGCCCAAGCAAAGTATCCAAATTGCCCTCAGTGGGATCAGTGGTACCCCGAGTGAAGCCGAACAAGCCGCCGTGCTGCTGATGCTGGCCGTGGCCGGTTCGCGCTCGGGCGTTACCTTCGATGCCGAAGGGATCGGGGGGGGGGCCGTGGTCACCCGTCTGATTGCAGGCAAACAATTCAAAATTTATGTGGATGCTTGGGGTTCCCCCATCGGCTTTGAACGCGAAGCGGAAATCGATGAACACACGATCTTAGCCGAATTAAACGGCCCCCCCTATGCCGCCGCAGCTGTGGGCCGTTTGCATCCGCTGGACCCCGAAGGACGAGTCACAAACCAAAATGTCCTTCGTGACAATCAACCCTTCCTAAAAACAGATGGGGCTAACCGTCGCTGGTTCATCTACTCGGCGGGGCGAAACAAAATCTATTGGGATTCGGACGACATTTATAGCTATCGATTACGGGCAACGGATCGGGGGAACTAAATATGTTAATTCATCGATCAAAGCGAACCGGTTTCACCCTAGTCGAACTTCTGGTGGCGATTGGTATTGCGATCGTCCTTGCCGGCCTCGCTGCGCTCACCTTCCCAAATTTCCGGCAAAGCACCGCGGTGACCAATTCGGTCAATCAATTGCAAGCCACCCTGAGCGTGGCGAAGCAACGTGCGATCCGCGATAAACTTCCCCGTGGCGTCCGCCTGATTTACACCGGTGATCCGTTCGTGACGGAATTGCAATTTATCGAACAGCCCGAACCGATCGTTCCCCCAGTGGGTTCAAGTCTCGTGATCCCAAACGGAACTGAGGAATCTTGGACCGCTACGATTAACTTCCCCAGCGCTGCTCACGCAGCTGATGTCCACGGCCTGCTCAGCACCACGGCCCAAGGAGAGGATGTACTAGAAATCGAAGATTTTGGTGGTTTTGTGGGTCGGATTGTGAGCGCACCCACCCTGTCGGGAGCGACGATTAGCTTTGACGTAAGGGACAAATTTCCTGCCCGACAAGGTTCCGGTGGATTCACTTTATTTGAAGGGTTCCGCATTCGTCGTTCGCCGAAACCCTTGGTGGGGGAACCCAACGTGATGATGAGTAAAGCAGGGGTTCTAATTGCCAACTCCAAGGGAATTGCCCTCAACACCGCGAACAATGGTTTCGACATCATGTTCAACGCCAACGGGGAAGTATCGCATGCGGTGGTGGGCCAAATTCACCTCTGGGTGGCCCCGTTAACAGGAAATGCACAACCGAGTATTTTGTGTCTGTACACCAAGTCGGGCTATATGGCCGTTTATGATATTGCCCCCGGTTCGGACCCTTATGCCTACAGTCGCGATGGCCGCGGCCCCTCGAACTGATTGAGTTCTTTAGGAAGAAGCAACTGTTTTTGCCGAGTTTTTTCGAGAGAATCCGATTTTTGGTTCCTAGGATTCGCCGGAGTACTATTGAGATAACCCACGGTGGGAGAGAGTTATGAGCCGGTTCAAAAATCGTCGCAATGCAATGACCCTGACCGAAGTTCTCGTGGCGATGGGGATACTCGCCGTCGGCATGCTCTCGCTGATGGCCTTGTTCCCGATCGGTGCCACGAACATGGTGCAGGCCATTCAAGACGATCGGGCCTCGCAAGCCGCAGCCAATGCCGATGCGGTAGGTCGAATTCAGTGGAAACTCGCCTATCTCAGCGATAACGGAAACAGCAACGGCCTTATCCGTGACGATGCGGCGGCGTTCTCGAACGAACCGTTGTTGATCCCCGCTTTGGATAGCGATGGAGCCACGACGATTCCCCCCACTTCGACCGGTCCGAGTTTCCCCGTGCTGGTCGATCCGATTGGCTACCTCGTTCAACCGGTCGCTACACGGAACAACGTCGCGGGGCTAGCTCCTTTTCCCCGCCGAACCTTCCGCCTCGTGGCGGGGCTTCCGGCTGGATTACAACTTACCGCCGCCATTCGCCTTTCCACCGTGCTGGATGACTTTACCTTCAATGCAGCCGGTCTGGCCGACACCGACCCCTCGAACGGAGGAGCCGTTGATCGTGGGGGACGTTTTAACGTCGCTTGGTTGTATCAACGACCGAATAATAGCATTCGTCACGAAGTGAACCTGACCGTTCTGGTGTTCGCGGGCCGACCGGTTTCCGATGTCCCCGCTAAGGAGACAGCCTCGGGAGCCATTACGGTGAACCCCGGCGAAACCAATGTGAGCTGCGTTTTCCCCCTCGGGCCGAATGCGAAACGTCCCCCCGGCCTAACCAAAGGACGTCCCATTGCCTTGGTGGGTCGAGCCGATGTCCCCGGCACCGTGAACCCCGTGGCGGATTTTTATCGGGTGGTGAATATCACCGAGTTACCCACACCCGGAGCGTTTTCCTTCGAGTTAGATCGCCCCATTCGTGCCGCAGCAGGGCCGGGCACTCCTTATAACGTGCAAGTGGTGGTTTTTGAACATTTGATCGAGGCGATCGATCGTGGGATAGTTTCTGCGGTTTCTCCCGCAGCTCAGTAACACGATCGCCGAAACGTAAACCTCAGTTCGTGGAGAAATCATCCGACGAACATGAGAATAAAGAACAATCGGTTCGTGGAGAAATTATCCCACGAACTTGCGAACATGCGAACAAACTGGGAACGCAAGTGACCGGTATTTGTGCGAGGAATTCAATATGCGTTATCTGAAACCCAATCGTCAAGCGTTCACCCTAACGGAAATGTTAGTGGCGGCAGCTTTGACCTTGTTCGTGATGGCGTTGATTGCAACAGCCTATCGCGCCGGTTTGGATACCTACACCAAATTACGGGTGGCCACCGGCCTTTCGGAACGTCTTCGCACCGCGAGCGATGTGATCAAAAACGATTTGGCTCAAGAACATTTTGGAGGTCCGTTTGTACCGGGTTTTAGTGGACCGCGTCTATCGGATCAACGGCTCGATCGTTTAGGTTGGGTACCGCCCCGCCAAGGTTATTTCATGTTGTATCAAGGTCAACCTTCCCAATACGAAGGAAGTGACAACGATTTTCTCGCGCATACTTACGCCAACCGCACTCATAACCACATTTTGGCGTTCACCTCGCGTCGTCCCGCAGGTCCTCCGGAAAGCCTGTATTGTGCCATGGCACCCGATGTGATCAGCAACAACACCATCAATCCCTTCCCCAACAATGGTCGCTTTTACAGCCGTTGGGCCGAGATTACTTACTTCTTATTTCCGAACGGCGATACCATTCAACCCGCCGGAACACCACTGTACAGTTTGCGTCGGCGGGAACGCCTGCTCGCACCTGGGGCCGATTTTCCGCCTATTACCGTACCGGATGCCAACGCATTTATGGCCCAGTACCCGAATTTGGCGTTGATCGCCACGAGTCCGACCACCGTCACACTGATCGGCAGCGAAACGATTGCCCGTCGCAATCGCCGCTTCACTCATTTGGGAACGAATGGTGCCACGATGTTTGATGTTCCTGCCCCCACTCCTTTAACAGGCTCTCAATTCGGTGGGGACGATATTCTATTACCCGATGTCATTAGCTTTGAGGTGAAGCTCACTTGGTTGAACGATACGAGCATTTGGGGAGCCTACTCGCCTTCGCTCACTTCGTTTGTTCCTGTAACTCAGACCGATTACCCCTTCTCGGATTTGCCCCTGACGGCCTTGAACGCGAACTTAGCGGGGCAACGGATTTTTGATACGTTCTATCGGGCATCGGATTTAGAACTGGGGGCTACAACCTTTGGGAATGAAGGGGTGAATTGGGAAGATCGAACCGCAATGACGACCCCTACGAATGGGCAACCTCCTGTGCGCATCAATGTGCGGGGCGTCCAGATCAAACTTCGAGTCTGGGATTATAAAGCGAAAACGGCACGACAAATGACCTTCATGGTCGATCAGTAATCCGAAGAAAACTGGGATTGGAAAAAGACAGTGATTTCAACAAGAAAGTGATTTAACATTCAGACGGTTTTTGAAATTTGGTTTCACTCATCGGAAGAAGAAGGGTTCGCCCGATTCTTCTTCAGGAGCGCGGGTTATGTTTCTTTCATATCGGAATCGGAAAGCTCAGCGGCAAGGCTCCGTCACAATCATTGTGATGGCGTTTTTGATTCTCTTCCTCGTGCTGGGTTTGACCTTTGCTCTGGAATCGCAATGGCGTCGGACCTCGGCACAAATTCACCTGCAAGGTGAGTTTGGCGGGCATACCGGAGTCACGCCCGTCTCTCGGACCGGCTCGGGGCAAGAAGCACCCCCTTTCCCCACCGATATTTTCAACCGAGCACTCAGTTACGTCATCTACGATGCGCCCGATGATCCTTCCGGAATTTGGGTCAGCACCCGAGGTCACAGCTTAGCTCGGGCCATGTTCGGCTACAACTCGACTCCGGGGGGCAACCTGATTCCTTACAACGGGATCGGTCGCGTTCGTGGCAATCCCGCTCCGAGTGGTTCGGGCTTAGCTGACGATTTCCGTGCCGTGCATTATATCCCCTACAACAACACCGGTGCGGGCGTTCCCAATACCGTTCGCGATCCGGAATGGACCGGTGAACGCGCCCTTCTCGGACCCAAAACGGGGACTTACATTCCGGGCAATCCCAACTACACCTATCCAGATGTGAACAACATGTACCTTGGTGTGGTGGACCCCAGCACGGGTCGTGTTTTGAAATCGTTCGATCGTCCTTGGCTTTACAACAATGCCGTTCCCCCGTTTGAAGGCTACAACGGAATTACGGTTACCCCTACGGTCGATCCAGCCAACCCGTGGACGAATGCAGCGGGTCGGCACTTAATCCTTCGCCCGCGTCCGATCGATCATGTTTACAATGGGACCAGTGAGTTTCCTTATCCCCGTCGAAACGTAGACCCGCTAGGATTCGTTACATATGGAGACGTGGCCAATCTCGAATCGAAAAACGGCGTGGTTCAACTCGACTCGTTCTGGATGGATTTCGATCTTCCCGTCCGTCAATGGCGGGGCAAAAACTATAAGCCTTTGGTCGCGTTGCTAATCGTCGATCATGATGGCCGCGTGAACCTGAACGTCGCTGGTAGCCGACAAGGTCTCGGCGCACAAGGGCACTCCAATCAAGGTTGGGGACCTTGGGAAATGCCGATCAACAACCTTGTAACTAGCGGCGCTAACATTATGAACGGACTAACATTCAGTGGTCAGCCCGTGACGGGGAAATTTGGTAACCCTGGCGGAGGAAGTTCGGTTCAAAAACGAGCGATGTCCTATGCTTCCACGGGAATGGCCGATCCTCAATATGGAGGAACAGGAGAAGTCGCCAACGATGCCGCTCCGTTTATCAATCCGGGACCTTTCTATGCTCGAATGGATTATGACGGAGCTTATACTGGTACGGTTACCACTATGGCGAGCCGTAAAGCGATCAATCCGCCCGTCGGAAGTTTTGCCACGAATGTTCTTTATGGTTCGCCGGATTTCAAAAGCGCAGCAGCCATTAACGCAGGCTACTCTGCCAATAGCCCCTACCACGATGGGCAAACAGGCACCGAGCGAGGAAGCCACCCCATGTTGTTCAACCCGTACCTCACACGGTGGCTGCCCGACACGGTCAATAACCAGCGAGATACTGCATTTGCCCCCAGTGAAATGCGCTGGATCAATAACAAATTCCTGTTTGATAACGATTTTCAATTTGGTCGCCTGGGTCGTTTAGCTTTGGGTACTATTGGCAACCTCGGTGCTGGTGGTACCTTAGCTCGTTGGCAAACCACCGTCTTCTCGAACGATATTGATCGGCCCGGTGG
>JAOAAA010000162.1 GCA_026419115.1 Gemmataceae bacterium | reverse complement strand
GCCGATGTTGATCTGCGGCGCGACGATGCGATCCAGCTCGGCATTGGTGATGCCCAGGATGCTGCCGGGGCTGTCATCGTTGCCGCCGAGTTGAATGACGCGCGCCGCCGACAGAGGCGCCACGGACACCATGCCGGGCGACGAAATGCTTTGCGAATCGACCTGTCATATCTATGTGTGGGAGGCCGGAGGGCCGGCGGCTCTTTCGGGGGTTACCGCCCGAACCATTCCGGGGGATTACGGTGTTTTGACACTGGAACAATTGCACGATAAGATTCGCCCTGGCAACGATCACTATGTCCGAACTCGATTGTTGTGTTTAGAGAACACCCACAATCGGGGGGGGGGAAGAGTTTATCCGCTTCCCATCATTCAAGAGGTTTGCCAATGGGCACATCAGAATGGGTTGGTCACGCATTTGGATGGTGCCCGATTATGGAACGCTGCGATTGCCACGGGAATCCCGCTGAAAGAGTGGGCCGCTCCGTTCGATAGTGTGTCGGTTTGCTTTAGCAAAGGGATGGGCGCACCGGTAGGGTCGGCCCTTGCGGGAAGCAAAGAGTTCATCGCCAAGGCTAAACGCATCCGCAAACTGTTTGGGGGGGGGATGCGTCAAGGAGGGGTCATCGCAGCGGCGGCCCTGTATGCGTTGGATCATCATTTTGAACGATTAGCGGAAGATCACGCGAACGCCCAGATTATTGCTCATGCGGTGAAAGGGCATAAGGCCCTGCGATTAGACCCCGGTTATGTCGATACCAATTTAGTTTGGTTTGAGGTGGACCCTACCTTTATGAGTGCGAAAGACCTTGCAGGGATCATGCGAGAACACGGCGTTCTTCTTCATGTAGCCGGCCCAACGACTTTACGAGCTTGCACTCATTTGGATGTCAGTAAGGCTCAGTGCGAAAAGGTCGCCGATATTCTCAATCGATTGGATCGCTAATTGCTCGAAAGGGGGGGGGGCGAGAGGCTACCGTCCTTAGAATATTTGCAGCAATTTCGAGCATTTGGCACCGCGTGAGGTATCAAGGACCAGAATTAGTCTTCGTAGACGCGAGTCGATTCTTGCTTAATGACCGGTTCGGTTAACCCCGCAGAGGTCAGGGTGGCTTTGAATCGTGCATCGCCTTTGGCTACTGCAGTGACGACGACCTTAAAGGTGGCATCGGCCCGAGGGGCTAATTTAGAGATCGGCTCGAAGACGATTTCGTTGCCCACAACCGAGTATTTCACGGGTCCCGAGACGGCTTTCACTTTGAATTGAGCCGGCACCGAGCAGACCAGTTTGACATCGGTTTCGTCTTTGGAACCGGTGTTGGTAATCCGAATTTCGTAAGCGGTGTCGGCTTTTACTTCAATGGGGTCTTCGGTATCGACGACTTCCATCAAGAGAGCGGAAAGCCCTTCGACTTTGGTGGACATTTCCTTTTCTGTGCGAATCCCACGGCTGGCGGTGGCAATTACCTTATGATGGAATTCCCCCGAGGTCATCGCTTCGAGTTCCACTTTGACTTCTTTGCTGGCGCCTGCAGCTAATTCTCCCAAGAACCATTTGACCGTCCGAGCGGCAAAATCGTGTTGCCCGCCGTTATCGGCAGCGACAAATTTAAAGCCGGTTGGGATGATTTCCGTGATGAAAACGTTACTGGCAGGGGCATCTCCGGGGTTGGTCACTTTCACATTGAAGATGGCTTTGCGACCGAGGTAACGCATTTTGGGGCCGGTCAGTTCAATATCAATTTTTGGTTGAACGACATTGACCGAAGAAGCATCATTGGCTTTTAAGCCATCGCTGTTTTCTGCAAAAACTTCGCACTTTTGGGCGCCCGAGCTTTTCGCAGCACAGACGACTTGCACGGTACGGGTTTCCCCTGCCGCTAACGTGCCCACTTCAATGGTGGAGCGTGGCCCGCGAGTCGATTCCAACCCTTCAGGGAGATGAACCACCAGTTTGACCCCTTCGGCAGGATGATCGCCAGGGTTGCTCACGGCGATGCCCAAGGTGGCGGGTTCACCCACATAGACTTTTTCCGGAATACTTGTCTTTACGAGAAGTTTGGGTTCACGAATTTGAACTTTCATCGCGGCCGAACCGGTGAAGGTCACCCAGGCTTGGCAATTCATTTCCCCTTTCGCAGGAGTATTGAATCGCATTTTCAGTGCTTTATCTTGACGAGAAAGAAGGGTTCCTAAATCCCACAACAAAACGCCTTCGGCTCCTTCAGCTTTGGGTTCGGTACCAGCAACGGTTGCTCCGGCAGGGACACGAACCTGAACCACGACCTTTTGTACCGGAATCGAACAGGTGTTTCGCACCATCAGGGTATAATCGCCCGAGCCACCGGCTTTGACCGCAGGGGGACCAATCCATTCCAATGAGACCGAAGGTTCTTGCTTCGACATGGAAGGATGACTGACCATTGCAGCTGGAAGTTTGTCCGACGTGGTGTTACTGGTGTGATTGTTGTTGATAATTAGTCCACCGGTACCGCTCGAAACTGGTTTAATGGCTTCCGTGCCGAGCTTATTGTCGGTAGGCTTTTTCTCTTCGATGGGAGGAAGAATCACATCGCTGGGAGATTTAATCGGTGTCGCAGGTTTAGTAATCGGCTTAGTGGGTTCTTCTTTGACAGGGAACGGATCGCCAATAATCAGGGGTTTTTCTTCGGGAGATTTGGTTCCCGGAAGCGGTTCCCTGACGCTAGGTTTCGGTTCTTCTGGCAAAGGCGGAAGCGGTTCTCGCTTGCTCGGCCGTGGAGTCGGAGTCGGAGTCGGCTCAACGGGCGGCAGCATCGTGCTGCTGGGACGAGAAGCCGGTGTCGGCTCAACGGGCGGTAGCGAAGTACTACTACTTGGGCGCGGTGTGGGTTTACTGTCGGGGAGTTTTAGACCCGGAATGGCAGGGAGTTCCGTGGAAACTGGCTTTCCAGCGGGCAATGGTGCAATATCATCCAAACGGGGGTCTGTTTTTTCAATGGTGGGGACGGGTGGTAACTCCGGAATCGTTTGAGCCGACCCCATAACAGACCAACCAGCTAGGCCGATACCAATCACGGCCAAGCCGGCAAGGAAATACAATTTTCGCATCCTGCGATACCCCTTGCAAAAGAATCTTCACGACGGGTGTTGGAGTAACCAACCTTTCTCAACGTAAAGACCATCCTAAATTAAAACAATCCAAATCATTAATCAGATTCGGCATAACCGTCAAGAAAATCTCTAATGAGTTAAAGGGATTTGCAATTTCTTGCAAAAATGCTGTCAATCTGGTAAAAATAAAAAAGAAAGCCCAAGGTGCTAGTTTTCTGGAATGATTGCACAAACTACCGATTCTGTGAAATTTCTCGGGGTGAGTTTCCCCATCATTGATATTACCTATTTCGATCCGAAACCCGAACTCTTCGTGAATACTTGGGTTCCGCCTGACCACCAAGATCGTCGCTCCTTTGCTGCCGAATGGGAGATCGATGAGCAGCAACTTTTTCGACTCGTTTCCATCTCGGCTCCGATCTTAGGAGGGTCGATCCCCTTTCATCGAATTTATCCCAATGAACCGACCTCGGTGATGTCAAGGTACATTGGGGAAATTGTGTTATTGGACGAACAACAAAGGCGCTATGAGCCGATTGGGAATTCCTCGCGGCTTGTGTATGAAACCTTTTTGATGATTCAGAACGGGAAATTGGTCCTTCGAGAAGTTTATGACCTGCGAAACGGGCAACGGGTGGAGGCCGAGATAACCCCTTACTTAGAGGATTTTTTCCCCGAGGAAGAGGCAGCCTTTTTGCGTCGAATTAATCAAGATATTGTGGATCAGGCACCGAAACTCATTTATGCCGATTGGCTAGAAGAACATCAGTTGGAAAGCCAAGCCGAGCAGGTTCGGGAATATGCCAAACTCTGGACCAATTCTGGCCCAAAACTGAGCTTGGAACTGCCTACGAATCGAAACTCCTATCCAAGTCCCGAATTGAATTACCTTTGGCTCCGCTTATTGGGTTTTCGCGAAGGGGCCTCAAATACCTATCGTGATTATAGAAACGGTCACGTTTAACGAATTCGGTTCATTGCCCCCTGAGCGAGTCCGTCTCGTTGAGACCAACTTCGTTCACACTTCACGGCAGTGACCAAAATTTCTTCTCTTCTCTTTTCACGCGGTTCGTGCCTGTCGCTGGGGCATTGTTATTTGACCGTGTCATTTTCTCTTGCTAAGTCTCTGTGTGTTTTTGATGAAAATAGAACATGAAGCGGGTAATACGAGTAAAATGCTCAACGATTATTGGTTCAAGACGATCGCGATGAATCCGAGGCGATTGTCGTAGGGAGAAAGCACCATGTTACCCTCACGCCGGTCCTTTCTGAGATACTTGGGACTGGGAAGTTATGCCACACTGGTTTCGAGTCGACCTGCCGTGTCGGCCGATTTCCCGACTCGGAAACGTCGCGCGAAGCCGCTAGAATTTTTCGAGCCGATTAAACCTAGTAAAGCCGATGAGCTGATCCTTCCCAAAGGGTTCCGCTCGGAAATAGTCATCAGTTGGGACCAACCTTTAGGAACGAAAGCTCCGGATGGCTCGGCTGAAAAATTTGGCTTCAACAACGACTTTATCGCCTACTTTCCAATCGATGCCTTGAAAGGCGGCACCAATTCCAAAGAGGGTTTGCTCTGGGTGAATCACGAGTATCCCAATCCGCTGTTTCAGTCGGGTTATACCCCTGCAGATTACAAAGCGGGCAAGAAGAAAACCTCCGAGCAAATCGCTGCCGAACGGCTTGCGGTGGGGGGGAGTGTGGTTCATGTGAAACTCGACGCAGAACAAAAGTGGAAGTTTGTGCCCAACTCGCCGTTGAATCGTCGCATCACTGCGACTTATCCCGAGATTGCTTTCACGGGTCCGGCAGAAAAATTGTTGAAGACCGCAGTGGGATCGTTGGCGAACTGTTCTGGGGGACGCACCCCTTGGTTCACGGCACTTTCGTGCGAGGAAAATTATCCGGATTACAACGGATACGATCCCAAGGATTATTTTTATCGCTGGTCCGATGATCCGAAGCAAGCGATCGACGAAACTCGATATGGGTGGGTTATGGAGGTCGATCCGTTCGGGGAATTGCCACCGCTGAAGCATACGGCCTTGGGACGATTCAAGCATGAAAATGCTGCGGTGACCCGCGGAGCTAAAGGTCAACTTGTGGTTTATATGGGTGACGACGAGGTTGATCAGCATTTGTATAAATTTGTCTCGGATATTCCCGACGATCCCAAGGCTTCACGGGAACAGCGACGCAAATGCCTTCAACAGGGAACCTTGTACGCCGCCGATCTCGCCAAGGGGCGTTGGATTCCTTTGGTTTTCACTCCGCAAACGGCGAAGATCATCCAAGAATCTTCTGCGTATGCTGCCGCGAAAAAGCTCGACGAAAAATTCCAAATTACCAATCAAGCCGAGCTGCTGATTCATACGCGAGTGGCAGCACGGGCTTTAGGGGCGACCCCGTTGGATCGCTGTGAAGATTGTGAAGTTCATCCGCGCGATGGCAGTGTTTATGTGGCCATGACCAACAACTCACGGCATGGGAATCTGTATGGGCACATTGTTCGTTTGGTCGAAGATCATGATGATGCCGCAGCGGAATCGTTCCAGTACGAGGTTTATCTGGCAGGGGGACCGCAATCGGGTTTGGCCTGCCCCGATAATTTGGCCTTTGACCAGCAGGGGAATTTGTGGGTCGTCTGCGATATTTCCACCGAAAAAATGGGACGGGGTGCCTACAAACCTTTTGGCAATAACGGATTGTTTGTTGTCCCCACCATGGGAGATTCTGCTGGCGATGCCTTCCAATTTGCGAGCGGGCCGGTAGAGTGTGAATTAACAGGCCCTTGGTTTACCGAGGATGGCAAAACCCTCTTTCTTTCGGTGCAACACCCTGGAGAACTTAGCCCAGCTCTCGATCAACTGACCAGTCATTGGCCCAACGGGGGTATGGACGTTCCTCGTCCGAGTGTGGTGGCGATTCGCGGTTTCGCTTGATCCTTTTCTCACAGCCTTTGGGGGCGGCTCGCACCGATTTATTCTGAATCATCTACTCGGCAGATTGCCCCCCCGATATGATTCACCTTCACTCACCCATGACAAAGGGCAATCGCCCGACTCTTGTCATGATCTCTCTCCGATTTTACTTCCTCTTTGGGAGGTATCAGCACATGATTCTCGACCGAACCTGCATCTGGATGGGGTTATTGCTCACCTCGACGTTTGTTCATGGCCAAGAAAAGCCGAAGAATCCGCCTGCAGGGTCCGCAGCAACACCTGTCGTATCCGTGAATAAAATTTGGGATCAGGCACCGCACAATGCTTTTACCGATTTGGTGCGATTTCAGGGGCGGTGGTTCTGCGTTTTTCGTGAAGGAAAGGATCACGTTTCGCCCGATGGCGCTTTACGAGTCATCACCTCGACCGATGGCGTGAAGTGGGAATCGGCCGCCCTCATCACCTCGAAAAATTCCGACCTGCGCGATGCCAAGATCACTGTGACACCGGATGGTCAACTCATGCTGTGCGGGGCCGAGGCCTTGCACGATCGCTCGCAGCATACCCATCAATCCTTGGCGTGGTTCTCCCGAGATGGTCGCAACTGGAGCGAGAAACATCCGATCGGCGATCCCGATTTCTGGCTGTGGCGAGTGACGTGGCATAAAGGGACCGCTTATAGCATCGGCTACGGCTGTGGAAAGGAAGGTCTGCTTCGCCTTTACGTCAGCAAGGATGGCAAAAAGTTTGAAACGCTGGTTGATCGACTCCTAGAAGGGGGCCATCCGAATGAAACCTCGATTGTCTTTGAAGGGGATACCGCCTATTGCCTGCTCCGCCGCGATGGAGCGGGACCGAAACTCAATACGGCGTTGCTGGGAATCGCGCAGGCTCCCTACACCAAATGGGAATGGAAAGACCTTGGTGTCCCCATCGGTGGGCCACACCTGATTCAGTTGCCCGATGGCCGTTGGCTTGCGGCTGTGCGTTTGCTCGATAAGAAAGTACGCACTTCCCTTTGTTGGCTCGATCCAAAAGAAGGCAAGCTGACGGAGTTTCTCACGCTCCCCTCAGGAGGCGATACCAGCTATCCTGGCTTGGTGCTGTATCAGGATCAACTTTGGATTAGCTATTATTCCTCACACGAAGGAAAGACCTCGATCTATTTGGCCAAGATGCCGCTGGATCGGCCGGTGCGCGACATCGGTTCGCGGCGAGAATTGTTTGTCGATCAGTATTTGATTGAACGAATGAACAAGGTAACGCTCAAATTGCATGAACCGTGCCCCGCACCGCCGACCACGCAACCAGCCGACAATCTAGAATATGGCACCGTTATCAAAGATGGGGATATTTTCCGCCTGTATACTCGGGATGGTCGCGGAGCCAAGTTCGATGGCGACACGTCTGAAGTGACCCGCTACTGTGAAAGCAAGGATGGCATTCACTGGACCAAACCGAAGCTAGGCCTGTATGAAATCGACGGCACGAAAGAAAATAACGTCATCCTGCACGAAGCGCCATTTTGCCACAATTTTTCACCGTTTCTTGATCAACGATTGGGTGTACCCAAAGAGGAACGCTTCAAGGCGTTAGGTGGAACCGTGAAAACGGGGTTATTCGCTTTTGTCTCGGCGGACGGCATCCATTGGAAGAAATGGCGCGATAAGCCGGTTATCACCTACACCAAAGAATATGCGTTCGATTCGCAGAATGTGGCGTTCTGGTCCGAGACTGAAGGCTGCTATGTTTGTTACTTCCGTCATTTTTTAGATAAGCAACTCCGCTCGGTGTGCCGAACAACCTCAAGCGATTTTATTACATGGACCGAGCCGGTGCCGCTGAAACCAAATTTCTCAGGCGAGCATTTGTATACAACATTGACTCACCCCTACTTCAATGCTCCGCATATTTATGTGGCCTTGCCAACACGCTTTCACCCCTCGCGGGGTGAGAGTACGGATATCCTCTTCATGACGGCCCGTGGGGATACCCCCTATGATCGGACCTTCCGGCAAGCGTTTCTGCGACCAGGGCTTGATCCGGCACGGTGGGGGAATCGCTCTAATTATGCAGCGCTGAATGTGGTGCCAACCGGGCCTACAGAGATGTCGATTTATGTTTCGCCGTTCCGACGTTTCACTCTGCGAACCGATGGATTCGCCTCGGTTCATGCAGGGGCCGATGCGGGTGAGCTGCTAACACGTTTGCTACGTTTCACGGGCAATCAACTTATCGTCAACTATTCCACAAGTGCAGGTGGTAACCTACGGGTTGAGATTCAAGACGAAACTGGCCAACCGATTCCAAGTTTTCGTCTGGAAGATTGTGTCCCCTTGGTAGGGGATTCGATTCAACAAGCAGTGCGATGGAAGGACAATCCTGATCTTTCTCGCTTGGCTGGAAAGCTGGTACGATTGCGCTTCGTCCTTCAAGATGGCGATTTGTACGCCATCCAATTTAAGAAAAATTGATTGCTGGGATGAATCTTTGACCAATCTCATAATCATCGTTTCATCAGAGCCAGCTACACAATCACTTCTGAGAAACTCACCTCATATTCCCCTGAGAAAACCGACCTACACACATCCTCAGTTAAGAAACCACCCGATAGACACAACCAGTTC
>JAOAAA010000161.1 GCA_026419115.1 Gemmataceae bacterium | reverse complement strand
GTTCTGGCAAAACGTCAATGTGCCCGGAACCCATGACGATTTGAACCAAGCACTTGAGCGGGCTGGTCGCGTGGCCGATTTCCTCGAATTTGGCGAATTACTGGCCCTAGATGCTCTGACACGGGAAGAATCGTGTGGCGGCCATTTCCGTGAGGAGCATCAGTATCCCGACGGGGAAGCCAAACGCGATGATGAACATTTTAGTCATGTCGCGGCTTGGGAGTACACCGGATTACATCGCGACCCGATTCGGAATGTGGAACCCCTTCATTGGGAAAGCGTTCAACCGACGGTCCGCAGCTACAAATAACAACCACCCGCCCAGTTGATCCCGAATACCCTAGAGTTAAAGAATCCCATGAAACTAACGCTCCATATTTGGCGACAAAAGGACGCTAATGACACCGGTCGGATGGAACAGTACATCGCCGAGAACGTCTCACCGGATGAATCCTTTTTAGAGATGCTCGATGAGGTGAACGAAAAACTCATCCACGAAGGAAAAGAACCGATCGCCTTCGATCACGATTGCCGAGAAGGCATTTGCGGTTCGTGTGCCTTGATGATCAATGGAATGCCCCATGGTCCCGAAAAAGGCACCACCACTTGCCAACTGCACATGAGAAAATTCAACGATGGCGATCATATCTACATCGAACCTTGGCGGGCCAAAGGCTTCCCCGTCATCAAGGATTTAGTTACCGACCGCAGTGCGTTTGATCGCATCATCCAAGCGGGGGGCTTCGTTTCGGTCAACACAGGGGGTTGCCCCGATGGCAATGCCATCCCCATCCCGAAGGAAAAAGCCGATCTGGCCATGGATGCTGCCACCTGTATTGGTTGCGGTGCCTGTGTGGCGGCGTGTAAAAATGCCTCGGCTATGTTGTTTGTCTCGGCCAAGGTTTCTCACTTGGCGGCCTTACCGCAGGGCCAAGCCGAACGCCGAGATCGTGTTTTAGCAATGATTGCCCAACACGATGCCGAAGGGTTTGGACATTGCACCAATCAGTACGAATGTGAAGCGGCCTGCCCCAAAGAAATCGGCGTTCGCTTTATTGCTCAGCTCAATCGCGATTATCTCCGCTCGAGCCTTACCATCCTCAACAAACGGGACTCGGCTGCATCCGACGCGGGGGGTTGATCCCGTTCGTCAGCATTTTCAAAGATCGTTTTTCTTATCTTTGGCCAAGTCCATGTGCTGGCTTTGTCGCTGAGACCAACGCCTGCGAGAACTTCGGTCCCATTCCCAGCGGGAGTGGTAACCGTACTCGTTGGCTTTGTTGCGACGATCGAAAGACGATTTGTATCGGTTTATCATCAAAGCGGGAGCGCTAACCGTACTCGTTGGCTTTGTCGCTGAGACCAACGCCTGCGAGAACTTCTGTCCCATTCCCAGCGGGAGTGGCCTAGTTTTTTTCCTACGATTATTCCATGGAAGTTATTGAGGCTATTGAGGAGATGATCGGGAAGAACTGGACTTCTTGAGAAACTCAGTTCAGTTTCGTTCGGCACCGATGGGACGAACTTGCTGTTGCAAGAATTTGAGGGCGGCCTCAAGTTGACGATCTTTGAACTCTTTCGGTTTTTCCTTGGGAGGAAGGTCTTTACGAGGGATAGTTCCCCAGCTCAAGATTCGTTCGGCCAGTTCGAGGGTTTCGGCTTTGTCGAGTTTGATTTCAAAACCCGTATCGGGCTTCACGCCCCACTCGTCCTCTTCTTTACCGCTTGTGCTGGCTTTATTGAGGTTACGTCCGCTGGGTGGCCAGAAAGTGGCCGTTGTATATTTCAGGACACCTCCGGTGCCATCAAACGGGATCAGTTGTTGCACGCTTCCTTTGCCGTAGGATCGCTCGCCCATGATAATGGCTCGGCCGTGATCCTGCAGGCAGGCCGAAAGAATTTCCGATGCCGAAGCACTTTGTCCGTTAATCAGAACCACGATGGGGAAGTTGAGATAACTCCCTGTGCTGCGGCCTTTGCGGACATCTTCTTTCTCCTTAAGATTCTGCGGACGGATTGAAACAATCACACCATCATCGATGAACATATCACAAATTTCAATGACCTCTCGGAGGGAACCGCCGGGATTGAATCGCAGATCGAGGATCAATCCTTTGAATTTATCTTTGTCGAGTTCTTCGAGGGCCTTTTTGATTTCTGCGGCACTCTTGCGATCATTGAATTGTGTGAGATGAAGGTAAGCGATCTTATTTTTGGGATCGATGTACCAATCCCAAGAATCGTCTTCTTTCCGTTTCCAACCATAAAGGCTTTCGGATTCGACTAAGCCCCGCGTGATGGTCTTTTCGATTTCTTCCATTTTGCCATCTTTGTTTTCGCGGAGGATTTTGAGCTTCACGGTCGTGCCGGTCGGTCCGGTGATGAGACGAACGGCATCGGTGACTTCCATCCCCTTGGTGCTAATGGTTTCGGGCTTAGGCAGGGGTTTCCCATCACGGCTCGTTGGGGTAGTCACTTCGATAATGAGGTCCCCTGCCATGAGTCCTTGTTTGTAGGCAGGGCTTCCTTTAATGGGAGAAATAACCAACAAGGCATCTCGGCTGACATCGCGACGAATTTGCACGCCAATACCAGGGAAACGTCCGCGAGTCTCCTTTTCCATTTGCTCAACTTGGTCTTTGGGAATGTAGTTGGTGTAGGGATCAACCGATTTGCCCAAAGCGGCCGCGATGGTAAACTCGGCGGCTTTATCTTTCTCAAGGTCTTCCCGTTTACCCAATGCCACGCGAGCTTCCACCAACAAGGCCTTCAGTTCGCTGGGTTTCATTTCTTTGGCATTTACAAGCTGATCGCGGATGTTCGCAGGCAATGGGGTTTCAGAACGTTCAAAGAGTGTTTTAATCCCTTGAGCAATCAATTCCCCAAGTACAAGTTTCTTAATGTAGTTGGCCTTGATGATTTCTAATGCGGTAATGACCTTGTCGGCATATTCTTTGGCATCGGCAGCATCTAACTTGGTTTGATTGTAAATCTTTTCTCGTTCTGCCAACAATTTATCGGCCGTGAGTTCCCCGTCAGCAAATTTTTGGTAGGCTTTACGGAGTTCTTGCTGGGAATTGAGTTTGGGCATCATATCCAGAAGGCGTTTCGCTTCGGAAATAATCTCATCGCTGAGTTTGGCCGCTTTGAGAGCCATGACCGCTTTGTTGGAACGGGCTTCGACTTTGTCAATCACCTGAGGGTTATGGGCCACAACGTATTTGACTTCCGGAACAAGGTAGATAGGTCGTTGATTCTTCTCTTCCAAAGATTTTCCAATCCGTTGGGCGGCGGCAGGAATCTCCTTTTCCAGATATTTGCCCAATTCCTCAATCGTGATATTCCCATCGGGTTCGTAACCGCTGGTATCGGCCTTACCCGAAAGCCCCTCGATTAGGGTCTTGGTGAATAGACCATTTTCCCCATCTTGTAAGACAACATGAGCCGAAACACCCGACAGGTAGAAGGTACGGCCGGGAGCCGCCTTGGTGGGGTCGGCATCTAAATCTTGGTCTTTGAAACCTTGAAGAACATTGATTAAATCGCTGGTGCGAGGCGATAAGAGAGCATCTTTCGAGTTGGTTCCTTTGAAATTCGGGTCCAGAAAAACGATCATTTGGCCGACTTTGGTTCCTTTCAGGGCCTCTTCAAAATCGGCAGGAGTCAAACCATCTTTGGCCCGATCCTTAAAGGTGGAATCGGCAGCGAACAGGACAGGTCGTTCCCCCACTGAGGTGCCCTGCATCACTAAGAAAAGAATGAGGCGATCCTTTTCAGTGGCTTTCGTGGCAGCATCTTTCAGAGCTTTCAGGATATTGGCTTTTGTGGCGGGGGTTTCGGCACCTTTGGCAGTGGTCAGCAGAGCCAGATTTTCCTTGGCGACTCCGAATACCTTGGGATTCAGGAGCAGTTTCGCGAACTCGTTGGCATCGTTTTCTGCATTCGGGTTCGATTTGATCATTTCGTCGGCAAAGGTTCCTGCGCCAATCACAACGGCATAGGTTTTACCAGCGACCAATTCAGCTGCTTGAGAGGTTTTTGCAATCAGGCTTGCAGCCACCAAAACAGCCCCAAGCCATAAAAGCCGGGTCATATCAGATATCCTTTCAAAAAGTACAGGGCTAGGGTGAGAAATTCATCCACGACAAATCTATCCCCAATTTATAGGGACGATTCAAATTCTGGCGACAAACATATTTTATCCAACTCCCTAGTTAATCAGGAAGACCAATTTATTGTCGAGATTGTGAAATGCAACCATTTCGATAATGATCGAAATCCAAAAATTTATATCAGATCGGAGCAAATTCGATTTGGTGTGGTGTTGTTTTGCTGCTTATTTGGGTGAAAAAGGCTCACTCAACCGTATCACGGGGAACTACACCAAAAACCCGATCGAAGCGGAAATTACGGAGGTCCTCAGGAGAAATCCAAAATTCTAGGGGTACCCAAGAGGCTCCCCGACCAATCGGAAAGGTACCCGACAATAACAAGCGATATTTCCGCATGAGGGAACAATCGAAACGATTCACCGGATTACCAAGGAAACGGCATTCCCCCGCATATCTTCCATCTTGCCGATTGTTGATCGGAGAGTGGAGTAACATCTCAGCATATTCTTGGGCCTGTCCTTCAAAGAGGAACGAGGGAGGATAAAAGACATCCAAGAAAGGTTCCATTTCGTGGCAACGCTCTTGCAAAAATTCGGGGGGAATCTGACGAGGGATAGGCCTTGGTTCCGCCTGCGCAGGATGGGGATTGTAACAACAGGCCACCGGTATGGGTTGATTCAACTGCTCCGATTGCAAGCCATAATAGGAAAAGAAACTAAGAATCCCTTTGGGTGGTAATTCCGCCGCACAGGGGTTGATCTTCAATGATTCGATTTGTTCCAAGTTGATTTGGAGTAGGAACAACATCGGTGCGTGATCGTATACAGGCCAACGCTGGGAAGCGGGCAAATCCGGAAAACCCGCTCTCTTCGTATGACCGATGACGGGGTTCTCCCAAGGGAAAGCGAAAACATAAAACCAGAAGCCCGCCCGAAAATGTTGTGTAATTTCGTCAACGAGATTCGTAGGGCACGCATCACGAATCAGCTGGTTGGTTTGTGGACACCCCATGACGTAAGCCCAGATCGTTTGATTGAGATGCCAAGAATCGAGAAGCTCATTGTAATCGTGATATTTTAATTGCCGGCGTCGAAATTTAACCCAAGCCCGCAGATAGGCACCTCGGGGGTCCTCATGTTCTTCAAGCCAATCGGCATAGATTAGTTTGGGAGCATCGTCTGCAAAATTTTCCTGAACCCGAGCAAGGAACCCAATCTCATCGGGTTGGAGTGATATGTTGGCCATCAGGGCTACACCCCCAAGATGCTGATTTTGCATCAATGATTATGGGAATGGACCTTTCGGAAGTGATCGGCCGTTTCTTCGTAGGGGATATGCCAGTTACAATCTTCGCATTCAGGGATTTCAGGATAACACTCGGCACAGAAGAAGGGGCCACCACGAAAGAATTGTTCAATTCGGCCTTGATCCTCTTTGGGAACACTTTCAATGCTCAAAGGAATGGTCCCCAATTTTTGGCACCGTTCGCAGGGCCTTTGATTTTGAGATTCAATGATAGGCTTATAATGTTCGTGTAAGCCGCGAGCCACTACCCCTGACCCCGAGCAGAGAGGGCATTCCATCGAAAATTGGGCAAGGATTGCCTTGCGGATAAATTCGCTCTTGTTTTTCAGCTTGTCTAAGAATTGTGCGAGATCGGCTTCAACTTTGAAAGCGACGATTCGAGTTTTTTGCGATTTTTTGGCCATTCCCTTACCCTGTGAGTTTTATTTTATCTTACTCGCTTCTTTCTAACGATTCAAGATTGATTGAAGCAAGTTGAATGCACCTCGAAAACAAACCGCCACGATTATGCTTGAGTTAATTGATTTTTGAATAAGTCGTAGTTGGCTCCGTCTGGCCGGAATAATGAGGGGTATTTTGGAAGAATTTCTTTTTCCCTAAAGCAATCTCAAAACAGGCTTCCTAGAATATCAAAGTAAAGGTGGGTTGTTCCTACGCCACCGAGATTCAAAACAAGGAAACACGAATATGAGCACTTCACTCCTTCCCCCCCCTCAACTTTCCGTTGTCACTGACAACCGCAACGAAAGCCCTCATGACGATACCGATGTCATTGCCGAAATCAAACGGTTGAAAAAAGAACGCGGTGCCACCATTTTGGCTCATTACTATCAGGAAGGAGAAATCCAAGAACTCGCGGATGTAACGGGCGATAGTCTGAAATTGGCCCGAGCTGCCACCCAAGTTGATTCCCCTGTGATTGCCTTCTGTGGGGTTCACTTCATGGCCGAAACTGCTAAGATGCTCAACCCATCCAAGAAAGTTTTGCTGCCCGATTTGCAAGCAGGTTGCTCCCTTTCCGATTCGTGCCCTGCTGATAAGCTCTGGCGTTATCAAGAAATGCTTCGGGAGAATGGACGGAAATTCCAAACGGTTACCTATATCAATAGCTCTGCCGCTGTGAAGGCTCTCTCGGATTGGATCGTCACCTCGGGCAATGCCGAGCAGATCGTTCGCAAAGTTCCCGAAGAATACGAAATACTCTTTGTACCCGATCAACACCTTGGGCGTTATCTTTCCGAGGTGACGGGGCGCAAAATGATTCTGTGGCCCGGCTCGTGTATGGTCCACGAAATTTTTAGCGTGCAAGACCTCATCGCGATGAAGAAAAAATTTCCCCAAGGGAAAGCGATTGCCCATCCGGAATGTCCACAAAATATCTTGGAACATTCGGACTTTATCGGCGGAACCGAAGCCATGATTCGTTACGTGGGGGGCTATGCCGAACCGACCGATTTCATCGTGGCCACCGAGGCCAACATGCTGTGGCAACTTGCGAGTAAACACCCGCGACATAGGTACCATCCGGTTCCGGGAATCACCTGCGCTTGCAATAAGTGCCCTCACATGGCGCGCAATACTCTCGAAAAATTACGCGACTGCTTACGAGACTTGACGCCCGAAATCACATGGCAACCTGAGTTCGACAAGGCTAAAGAAGTTCTAGAACGAAGCCTTTTGAGGGATTAATCCCCCATCTCGGGTTTATTCCAACGGAGCTTTTTTCCTTCTCCTCTGACCCAATGTCTGTCTTGATACTCTTATTAATTAGTCAATTGATCGCGAAATTGTTTGATCTTTGCGAGCGACACTTTTCCGGTTCGTCCTTGTTCACAAACCGCGCCCCTGACTGCGACCCATTGGGGACCGATTTTTTTGACTTCTTCGAGTGTCGATAAGTTTAATGACCCTGCTAGTGCTAGGGCAATTCCTTGTAGGGAAAGGTTCTCGCGGAATTGCCGTAGCCAACTCGTTTCCAAATGATCAAACAAGTTGGAACCATCTTTCGAGTAGGTATCAATCAGGACCACTTGGAAACCCGAAAAAAATTTTGGATCGATCTGAAGCGGAGAGACCGAATCGGCTTTGTGCCCGTCGGCATATAAGACGGAAACCGGCTCGGCCTCCGAAGCAAATGTTTTGAGTGTCTGGTACGAGGGTAACTCCTTCAGTGAGGAAGGCCCCCACTTCACAAAGGTTAACCCGCTTGGAATGGGAGCGGGCGACCAATCGATCCATTCCCCGAGTGCGGCAGATACCGGAACCTGCCCCCCCACACGAGCAATGATTTCTTGGATGGTGGAATGAGCCGCTGAGCCGAGCGAACCCAACTCGGGTTCTTTCACATCAATCAGGTCCACCCCCCCCGCCAAGGCCGTCTCGGCTTCTTCAACGGAACGAACACTTACCAAAAGTTTAATCATATTTGTCCGTCTTCTGGGTCGGATACGAAGAAAAATCGAGCGTTGCCCTTCATTTTTCGGAAGGAAACTACACGCGGTCTTTCCAAAACGAAACCAAATCGGGGGGGGGAGAACCACTCTATTTCATTCCAATGCCGAGCTTTGTCCTCCGAAAATTCCGTCAGAATTCGATAAAGCCGACATTGCACTAACTCAGCCACACCAATTAACCCTCCCCGCAATTGGGCTAGTTGTTGGTAGTCGGTGGGAACTAGCTTCCAAGCGGGGGGATGATCGTCGATAATACTGGAAGCATGGATGGCAATTTTCTCCCGAATCTGGGTTGCCCAAGAGCGAATCTCAATCGTCTTGATTCCTGCCAGAATCAAGGTTGCCCAAGGTTGTCTTATCGAGAGAGCATAGATTTTTTTCGACACGAGACGAATCCTAAACAAAAACCATTGTGAGAATTTATGCCGATAAATGAATAAGACTAGATTTTCTCCAGAGGAATTTCCTTGCTCTATAGTTACGGTGACCCATAACGAACGGCTCATAATCGATCAGCATGAACTTACCTGCACCTACAAACCAAGAACCTATTCCCGGTTATCGCCTGATCTCGCGAATCGGTCGAGGCGGCTATGGAGAAGTTTGGCGAGTCGAAGCTCCGGGGGGGATTCATAAAGCCATCAAGTTTGTTTTTGGAGATTTAGAAGGGATCGGGCGAGAAAGCACTGGTGCAGAACAAGAGTATAAATCGCTACATCGTGTCAAATCGATCCGGCACCCTTTTATTCTTTCCATTGAACGATTTGATGTGGTCGATGGGCAACTGTTGATCGTCATGGAAT
>JAOAAA010000160.1 GCA_026419115.1 Gemmataceae bacterium | reverse complement strand
GGTCCACGACGGGTAGGGACAAGAATCGGATGGATTCGTTCACTTTGTTGAGGAGCTTCGGCGCTGGCTTTGGCCGATTCGCGATCGGCAAAGCCTCTTTCTTCTTCATCGCTTCCTGATTGAATCTCGATCCCTAAACGGATTAATTCTGCCGCATCAAGCCCATTGCTGGCAAAGCCGATCGGTTGGTTCAACACGGCCACGGCCTGAGCCAAAGAGCAAGCCACTCGAACGGCCAATTCCGAGGTGTAGGGTTCTCGTTTCCCTTCGTAACTGCTCTTGTGGAAATCCAGTAGCAGCGTGGCACCGATCAACGAGGTCGGTTCATACACACGCGATTGCAAGGTTCCCGAACGGGCGGTCGCTTTCCAGTGGATGCGTTGCAGGGGGTCGCCATATTGATACGGACGCACTCCGGCAGGTCGCGTGGGGTCTTCAAACAAGCGATGGGCTAGTTTCACTTCTCCTACAGGACGTTCGCTGGCAAAATTGTATTGGGGTAAGGGCAGGGGTTTGGGAAGCACCATCAAATAAGCAGGTCGGGTCACAATCCGATGCCGACGATGAAGCCCAAAAAAATCTCCCGTTTCTGCCAGCGTGGGTCCAATCTGATAATATCCTCGTCGTTCACAAATAATGGTGTATTTCAGCACCTTTTCGGAATGGGGCTGAAGTGATAAAAACCGGAGACGTTTTCCTTTAATGCGAAGGCGAGCAGGATTGGCTTTAACAAAATGTTCGGGAACTAAGTCTTCGATTAACACCCAAAGGATGGGCACTTTCCCCCGATTTCGCACGAGAATTTTGGTGGTGACTTCGTCCCCCTCTTCGGCTTGGTCCGGAAAAAAGGTGAGTCGCTTTACGCTCAAATATTCGATAGATTGTTTGGCCAAATAACGGCTCAGTAGAAAGATTCCCAGCAGAACATAAGAAGCAAAAGCAACGATTCCCGCTTTGAGTAATAGGGCGGCGATGAGAATGGCCCCGAGGAGCAGGAGAAATTTTTTCATGAAGGGTTTTGGGGGATTTTGTCGTGGAGTCGGGGAATTTTTTTCATGAAGGGAGGGTGGGGATTATTCCATCATCGATTCAAAATTACCCAGACTGGGTTTGGTCGTGGGGGTGACAATCACTTTGCCGGCTTTGACATCAATACATTTAACGTATTCCCCGCTGTTGACAACAATCCCTTCCGTGAGACAATCGACCCGTTTCCCGTCGAACTCGACAATACCGGAAGGACGAAGGGGCGAAACAGCTTTGCCAATTTTGCCCCGCAGATTTTCGAGAACCGCATTGGCGGGCATGTTTGCCACAGTCACATCTTCATCGGGATTGGGAGCCACGGCCTTGGCAAAGGGAGAGTAGGGATAAAGATAGAATATCAATCCCCCCAAGGCGGGGAGGCCGATCAGCAAAGCTAGCAGGGTCATCAGGGCGTTTTCCCAAGAGCCATAGGTGAACATGAGAACCACGCCAGCGAGTTCGGCGATGCCACCGAGTAGCAGGAGGATTCCCCCCGTAGGAAAAAATAGCTCACTGAGAGCGAGCAAAATGCCCGACGCAATCAGAGCATAAGCGAGAGTGAGAGCGGTCTGTGGTTCCATAAAACTCGAAGATTATACCTTTTTCACAACAATACGAGTTCCTTCGACTTCGACAACTTGGACGGGTGTTCCCATCTCAATAAATTCGCCAGCCGTGACCACATCAACAAACCGATCGCCAAAACGAGCTGTGCCTGCAGGGCGTAACATGGAAGAGGCAGTCCCCACTTGACCTAATAAGGCCACGGCTTGTTCGACTCCAGGTAGCGGCGAACTTTCTTCCGCATCGGCTTCGCGTTCCTCGGGCGGGGCCAATACTAATCGATTGGCATAGGGCATTTTGGGGAGGAATCGCCCGACTAGGAATGCGAGCATCGTCGCGCCGACCAATAACGAACCATAGAGCATCAGTTTCCAACCGGCATTCCACCAATCTTCGGAGCTTTCAGGGAGTTTGTCGAGACCGGCCAAGGTCAGGCCCGCCAGAATGAGCAGAATGCCACTAACACCGGTGACGCCAAAGCCAGGGAGAACGAATATCTCTAGGCCCAACAGCACAATTCCCAGAAGGAACAGCATGATGGCCAGATAAATTAGTTCTCCACCGAGTTTCGTTTGTGCCCAGAAGAACAGAATAAAACAGATTGCGGCCAATACTCCCGGAATCACCAACCCAGGTGATTTGAGTTCGAGAATCAGCCCGCCGATTCCGAGAAGGACCAGAAAGATAGAGACATCGGTCCGACGCAAAAAGGCAGCAAAGTGGTCAAGGATGGAAGGTTCCGAGTCCCGTACTTCCTTGGGGTCGGCCCCAAACATTTGGTAAACTTCGTTGGGGTCGTTATTCTGAATGGTTCGGGCCAAGTTCAAGGTCTTCATTTGTTTGGCCGTGAGCTTGCCATATTGCCCCGCCGGTTTGATGGTCAGTTCGCGTTGCCAAACTCCCTTATCGGGCAGGGCATCGAGTTCGTTCTTACTCAAAATTCTTCGCTCATTCGTTTTTGTGTTTAGAGCGCGGACAATTTCCATTTTGGGATCAAAAAATCCTTCGACGAGCTTCGAGGGAATCCCGCGGCTATTGGCGAGATTGATGAGGTTCTTGGCCACAATACTCGGATCGTAAATCCCGCCTTTGGGGGCGCGTTCGATGTAGTTCTTGAAATCGCCAAGGGTGGCCTGCGCATCGACATCGCCACCTTCAAACATCACAATCTCGGCGCAGGCAAAGGCGATGAAACAGGCCAAATCGGGCGCTTGATTGGGAATGTAGGCAATGGTGTAGACGGGGCGTTTTTCGTCTTTGCCGATTTCTTCAATGAGGTTAGCAATCCGTTGGGCTGCTTCGGGATTCCCCCCCCCTGTGGTTTCGATGAGGAAGAAGATGGTATTTTCACGACGCACGCGGGACATTTCGATTTGGCGTTTAATTTTCTCTGCCAAGGGAATATCGATAATCCCTTCGACCTTGATTCGGCAGGCCTTGACGGCCTCGGCTCCGGTGGGGCCTCCCGTGAGAGCCGAAGGTGCCAAGCGATACCATTCGACCAAGTCTTCTCGTTTTTCTTGCTGAAGTTGAGCTAAACCGAATTTACGGGCATCCTCGACGTTGTAAAGTTCTAGCCCAGCCGGACGGGGAAGCGGTTCTTTACGAATCACCCGAACCGCATCATAGGCAGGGTCTTTGTTTTCGATTTTGCGAAGGTCCACATAAATTTGGGTGCCATTCAAGGTGGCCTGAACGAGCTTCACCTCGCTATCAAACATACGGGCTACCGCACCGGCACGCGGTAACCCTGCCAGTTCGAGATAATGGGCCGCCTCGTGTTTGGCCAAGATCGCATTCTTGGCAATGACCTCCCCAAGGCGAGCATCTGACGACATCACCACATCATCACAAGCCAATACCGGTAGCACCGAATGACGGGTCGTCTTTCCATGCACAAAAGCCACAGTCTTGATCCCGTTTTGGGATAAGGTGCGGATATACTTGGCCAAGTCGGCACAGGGGCCATAGTCTTCCGAGGCACTATCACGACCTTCCGGATTGAAATCAAAGATAATGACTTTCAGGTTTCGTCCCGGTGCCAATCGTGCTTTATCAATGACGTTTTTAATCGGGGCCAAGGTGCTAATCGGGTTGGGGACGTTGACAAATAAACCGTCAACACCACCAGCTTGCGGAGCTTGCGCGAGAGAAAAATTTGGGCTAAGTGTTAGGGCCGCAAGGGCAAATAACATAGCCCCAAAGCGGACAGGCATCATGCGAAATTACCCCCGAAGAATTTAGTGGATCTCGTTGATTAAGAGGGTTCTACCACCTTTATTATAGACAGCAAACCAAGAATTTACACCTCTTTCAACACCTCTTTCAGAATGAAACCTCAGGAGATTCGATTCACGATTTTTTCCGGTTTATCAATTCAGGCAATCTTTCGGGTGTTTCGATTCAGGCAATTTTTCTCAAATCGGTTCGATCATCCTTGGAGAATCGGAAGAGGGAGAATATCATGCAGGTCCGCATCACCAGTTATGGTCGGGTAGAAACCGCTATTGCTAATCTTCAAAATCAATCGGCCCGAGTGGCCCAATGGCAGGAACGAATTTCCACCGGATTACGCTTAAATCGGGCCTCGGACAATCCCTCGGACTATTCGCGGATGCTGGTGAGTAAAGCGCGGGATCAACGGATCGATACTCACTTAGCCAACATTGCCGAAGCGACCGCCCAACTCAATCAGGGGGTGGCCATGTTGACCGAGGCGAATGATATTTTAGTTCAAGCACAAAATATCGCTCGGGACGGAGCCAATGCCAGCACAGGGGACGAAGCCTATGCCGCCTTGGCCACTACGGTGGATGGTCTGATCCGTCGCATGTTAGAAGTATCGAATAGTAAATTTGGTAATCGCCAACTCTTTGGGGGTACCGCGACCGACACGGCCTCTTTTGTGGTCGGTTCGACCGATGCTAACGGCAATCCCACGAGTATCCTCTATCAGGGTTCCGATGAACGTGCCCAAGGATCAATCAGCCCTGATCTGACGGTGGATATCAACTACACGGGGGAGCAAATTTTCCTCAATGGTGCGGGCAATGTGTTCCAATCGCTGATGAATCTTCGCGATATTCTTCGACAACCAGGCCTGACCCAAAATCAACGGGCCGATCAACTCAACCAAAATTTGGCTCAACTCGAATCCGCTCGCACGGTGGTGCAGGGAACCATCGGGGAGCAGGCCTCGAATTTAGAAAATTTGGAAGCCCTGAAGAATCGCTTCGGTGAGGTTCGCTTGACCCTTCGCGAACGCACCGCCGAGCTAGAAAATGCCGACATGGCCGAGGCGGTCATTCGCTATCAAGAACAAATGAATGCCTTCACTGCTACCTTGAGTGTCAGTGCTAAACTCTTCGATGTTTCGATTCTCGATTTCATTCGCTAGGTCTTGAGACTTCCTTCTCCCCCCCCAACCAACTACACATACACCCTGACGCTCTGACAGTTCGATCCCTTTCGCCGAGCTTCTTTCAAACTTTGACCAAGGCCCATTTCCCCTTTAAGAAGCGAATGAAAAACAAGGCCCCCCGAACAAACAGATCGGCAAACATAGCCAGCCATGCACCGATTAATCCCAAATTGGCGCCGGGAATGGTTCCCCATTCGCCAAACGATAAACTCTCACGGGTTAGGTAATAGGCAAGGGGGATACGAAAACCCAGATACCCAATCCAAGTGACGAGAATCGGATAGCGTGTATCGCCGGCACCTCTTAAAACTCCTGTGAAGACGATAATGCCTGCCAAAGGAGGCATTGCAAAGGCGACCAAGCGCAGGACCGGTACTCCCGTTTGAACGACCTGTATTTGATGATCGTAGGGGTTGAACAAACTCATCAAGTTGGGGGCAAAGGTGTAGAAAATCATTCCCATTAACGACATGAACGAAACACCAAAGCTAAAGCCAACCCACGCTGCCTTTCGTGCCATATCGGGCCGACGGGCACCCAAAAACTGGCCGACCAAAGTACCCGCGGCCGTGGCAAAGGCTTGGCCCGATAAAAAACCCATGGCTTCGATCCGCAGAGCATTCCCATGCGCCGTGATCGCTACCTGACCGAGAGCATTCACCAAAGAAAGGAACCACATTTGGCAAATACAATTCGACAAGGTATCGAAGCTCGCAGGGATGCTAATTCGCAACAGACGAGTTAATAAAACTAGATCGGGGCGTAGGTCCCTGCGCCGTAATTTCAGACCATATCGGCCACGAATCAGAATCAGCAAAACGGCCAAAGAACCTAAGCTCGTGCTGAGAGAAGTGCCGTAGGCCACACCGACAAAATCGAACGCGGGAATCGGCCCCAAACCATTCATGAACGACCATGCTAACGGGATATTGATCAAGGCAATTCCGCAACGAATGATGGTTCCCGTTTTGGTATCTCCTGCACCCACAAGGCAAGCAATGCCTGCCACCATCACCAGTTCCGCCGTGAGTACCCAGATAATCGGTTGCAGGAATTGTTCAGCCGCCGAGAAGGCATCATCCGATAACCCGAGAAGACCGAGTAGATGAGGCAAACCCCATAAAGCGATTGGGGTCGAAACCACCCCAATCAACACGGCCAGTAAAATGGTCTGATTGGTCACCCGTTCTGCTTGACGTGGTTCCCCCGCTCCGATGAAACGAGCCACCAACGCCGTGGCACCGACCGCAGCCAAAGAGGAAAGCGAAGACAAAAACCACACCAAGTAAATCGCATTCGAGAGGGCCGCCTGTTGAGCGATGTGTTTACTCTGTAACGCAGGATTGTTTTCGCTGTTGATCGGGGCATGCCCCCCCACAAGACCTTGATCGAATAGACCAACGAATAAAATCAAAAATTGCTGTACCAAAACAGGCCATGCTAACGATACCAGCTTGACCCACAACGGGCGGTTTTGCGAAACTAACGATGGAATTTCCGTCATCCGACGTCCTGTCCTCAATCTCTGTTCTATATTTTCCTGAAACTGCCAACTACCTTTATAGCAAACATATTTTTTAGAGGCTCGTTATGCGAATTCGGCTCAGCCTATTTTGTCTGTTTTCTCTGCTCATTCTGAGCGGGTATGCCGATGATAAAACCTTGATCACCAATCCTTTACGCGGATGGGAACGAGTCGGTGAAGGAAAAACCCCATGGAGTTTGACCACTGCCGATACCCTTCTTTTTAAGGGGAATCGTCAAGATAGTTTGGTTCATACCACGGTTTACTCGGACGGGATATTGAAATTGGAATATCGTCTTCCTGCCAAGAAAGAAGCAGGTGAACGAGTCGGCTCAGTGATCGTGAGGAGGGAGAATGGGGCCGAATCCAAGGGGGTGCATGTGATTCTTGGCGGAATCGAATCGGGGGCCATCGAATACACTTATTTATCGGCCAGCGATCGGGAAAAAACTTTCAACTCCGGCGCCATGGCCGAGGTCAAGCCCAAGCCCCTTGGGGAGTGGAACACCTTGGAAGTTCGATGTCAGGGGAAAAAGATCACGGTGTTTCTAAATGGTAAACTTTGTTCTACCGCTGATGAAGTTCCCTTTGAACAAGGGATGATTGCACTGGAAGCCCATTCCGAAATCGAGTTTCGCAACCTGATTTGGCAATCGAAATAGCCCGTCTTCCTACCTTGGAACGATTTTTTCCTGTTTCTAATTTCCTATTCCCTATCCCCTATCCCACATTCCATATCCCTAGTATGGGGTTCAAATCAATTTCCAACCCGATTGAGATCAAGGAACCAAGATGAGATATTTTTCAAAGGAAGGTTACGAGGGGGGGGGAACGGGATTACGGTTTCTCTTTAGGTAACGGGGTCGGTTCGGCGTCACCGATGACGCGATGACCGATGACGTCACCGAATTACGGTTTCTCTTTGGGTAACGGAGTCGGTTCGGGGATTTTGGCCCGCAACTCACGATATTTTTTCACCTCATCCGGTTTGTTGGTGGCCGTATATAGTTCAATCAGCCGATCGAGGGTTTCGGCAATACGGGTACTACCCTCAGGGGGGATCATCTTCTCACGGGCTTTCATTCCTTCGTAGCCTTTGAGCAAGAGTGGCTCGGCGTCGGCATATTTCTTCTGGCCTAAAAGCGCCCCGCCGAGCATCGACATGGTGTTGAAGGTGCTCCACGCTTCGGCTTCTTTCTTTTCGCGAATGTTAAGGCATTCGCGGAGCATCTCCTCGGCTGTGGCGAATTGCTCGCATTTGAGCAAATCCTGCGATACCCGTGCGAGCAAACCCGCAAATTGTGGATGCTCGTTGGGAAAGCGTTTCCGCTGACGAGTAACGAACTCTTTGAGGAGGGACGCGGCTTTCTCTCCCTGTTGAGCATTACAATAAGCCCCTCCGAGGTAGCTCAGGGTGATGAGGGTGTCGGGATGGTCTGCCCCTAGCTTGGCCCTCATGAGTTTCAGGGTTTCCTCGAGCAGCGGCAGAGCGAGGTCTAGCTTCCCTGCATCTCGGTAGCCCAACGCTAGGTTGCCCATGCTTCTGAGCGTGGAGGGGTGGTCCGCTCCGAGCTTAGCCTTACGGAGCTTCAGAGTTTCCTCAAGCAGCGGCAGAGCGAGGTCCAGCTTTTTAGCGGCTCGGTAGCCCTCTGCGAGGTTATTCATGCTGATGAGGGTGTCGGGGTGGTCGGCCCCGAGTTTGGCTTTGCGAAGTTTCAGGGCTTCCTCATACAGTGGCAGGGCGAGGTCCAGCTTTCCCGTGACGCGGTAGCCCGCTGCGAGGTTGTTCATGTTGTTGTGCGTGGAGGGATGGTCCGCCCCCAGTTTGGCTTTGCGATACTTCAGAATTTCCTCAAATAGCGGTAGAGCTAGCTCTAGCTTTCCAGTCGCATAGTAGCCCTCTGCAAGGTTGTTCATACTTTGAATTGTGTCGGGGTGGTCGGCCCCGAGTTTGGCTTTGCGAAGTTTCAGGCTTTCCTCAAATAGTGGCAGGGCGAGGTCGAGCTTTCCCGTGGCGCGGTAGCCCGCTGCGAGGTTGTTCATGCTGTCGAGCGTGGAAGGATGGTCGGCTCCCAGTTTGGCCTTGCGAAGGTTCAGAATTTCCTCAAATAAAGCCAAAGCCTTATCGAACCGACCCGTAGTTTGGTAACCCATGGCCAGATGATTCATCGCAGTAAGAGTGTTGGGATGGTCT
>JAOAAA010000015.1 GCA_026419115.1 Gemmataceae bacterium | reverse complement strand
GCAATGCCCTGTTGTCCCTGAACGCCGAGGAAAAACTCGATCTGTTCCCCGTCGGTGGCCTTGCCCGTTTTGGTCGCAAGTTAGGCCTAGGGTTGACCCAAGCTCAGGAACGCACTCAATGGCTGGTCGAGCAAGTTGTCGGGCATGGCACTTTGGGCAAAGGGTTGATGCCTTTACATCAGGCCCTGACCAATTCGGGTTTGCCGGTCGATCAGGCCTTGAACCTCATCGAAAAATACGTCGATAAAACCGAGGCCCACAATGCCGCAGGGTTAATGCGACGCGAAGTTTACAAAGGTTTCTCGCGGGCGTATTTGCTCAAAGACGAGGCCAAACTCGCCGATTTCTTGACCCATGATTTCGTGGAAATGCCCTTCCAAGTTCGACCCAGCCGCCAAGATTTGGTTCTCGGCTTATTCAAAGTCTTGATGGAAGTTTTCCGAGCTTTGAAGATACCCGTCGTGGTGGCCTTCGATCAGCTCGAAGATTTGCTCCTCGCTCGTCGCAGTGATGATGCCCACAAGACCGCAGAAACCTTTTTTGCGGGGATTGTGCAGGTCATGCATCAAATCGATGGCCTATGCTTCTTGATCTTTGCCGAGCGGGGCTTGTGGAATCGCTTTGTCCCTTCGTTGGATGGTTATATTCAGGATCGTTTGAATAATCCGGTCCATGTGCCCGGCCAAGGCACCATTAAGGCCCTGCGTCTTGAAGTTCCCTCGGTCGAATTAGTGCGACGGGTGATTGAAGCTCGTTTGAGTAGTTTGTCTCCCGATGTGCGCGAGTTCAACCTCGACCCCTTGTATCCCTTCACGGAGGAGCAAGTTCGGCGGATCGCCCAGACCGAACCCACCCTGCGGGATATGCTTCAGCAATGCCGGCATTTGTTCGATCATTTGGTGTATGGTCAGGAATCGATCGAACCGATTCCCCCCGCGATGACCCCCTCTCGGCCAACCGAATCGGAACGGCCAACCGAATCCCACAGCGAACTAAATCATCGAATAGGATTGACATCCCCAAGCGATCTGGATCATCGAAGGGAGCTGGCATCCCCAAGCGAACTCCCAAGCGATCTGGATCATCGAGCGGGAACCGAATCTGCAAGCGAACTCCAGACCGAACCGGTGAATCGCTTGGTCGAGGCTGCCTCACCAGCTTCGGTAGAGGTGATGGCCAGCCCTGATGTTCCGCCCGTAGGTACCGAGCTGCCCTGTGTGCCGTCCTCTGGCCCCACATCCAGTAGCGGGCTTTCGACCCAACAGATGATGGAAATTTGGGCGCAGGAACATCGCTCGGCACTGCGGAAATTACAACCCGATGGTGCTTTAACCGGCGCCACCCGCGAACTGCAAGCGGCCTTGGGGACCTTCTTACAAATCTGTCATGAACATGGGGTCAAGGTCGGCCCTTGGCGGTTACAACATACCGTAGCTGAATATACCTTTGGTGAGCATCCCACTTATGGGGTTATGAGCATTGCTCATTGGGCTTGTAAGGATGCGCCCCCTTGGAAAGTCGGTCTGGGTCTGTTCTTAGCCAAAGGGGCCGGTAAACCCAAGGATTTGGAAATCAAACTTTCCAGCATGGGGAGCGAACCCAGTGTCATCGATCATTTGATCCTCTTACGTCCTGAAGATGATTTGACCCTGACCGGCAAAAGCAAAACCATTTGGGCAGAAGCCGAGAAGAAGGGCCATCATGCTCGGCTCGAACCCATGTCTTTAGAAGAATTGGCATTGCTGTACAGTTTCCCCCGCTGGTTGGCCTCCGTGAAAGAGGCTCTGCCGGAAGGGCAACCTTTACCCAATCTCGCCGACCTGATTCAGGATACCTGCGAAAAATTATTGGAACAGGTTTGCATGCCCATCCAAAACTAAAGGTCACCTTCCCTTCTCCCTGAGAAAGATTCGCCCTAATAACGAGAAGGAAAGCCACTTCCTTTTTCTGGGCCAATTCCTATCTCAATGGGTGTTATCGATTTCTGAACCTTGGGTTGGTTATGTGGGCCAAATTCATCTGCATCGACGGACTTGATGGGCTTGGCAAATCCACCCAAATTTCACTTCTACCGCCTTGGCTCGAATCGTTGAAATTGTCGTCCATTTTGTGCTTCGACCCCGGAGGCACCGCGTTCGGGGGAACCCTCCGCGAGATTCTCTTGAAGTCGAAAGAACATTTAGCCCCTCGTGCGGAAGCGTTGCTTTTCATGGCCAGCCGTGCTCAATTGGTCAACGAGATTATCGAACCGGCCTTACAAGCAGGGAAAATCGTCCTGTGTGATCGATTCACCACCTCGAACATCGTTTACCAAGGGTATGCCAGTGGATTGCCTTTGGAGGAACTTCGGGCT
Organism: Gemmataceae bacterium; assembly: GCA_026419115.1. Classification (GTDB taxonomy): domain Bacteria; phylum Planctomycetota; class Planctomycetia; order Gemmatales; family Gemmataceae; genus SKW135. The sequence goes on along the minus strand of JAOAAA010000015.1, from coordinate 41,398 downwards.
GCGGTTCACTTCTCTGCGGGGGGCTTACAACCGGACCTCACAATAATTCTCGATGCGCCCGTGGAAGTGGGATGGTCCCGTCGGGGGAAAGACCCCGATCGGATGGAGAGTCGGGGCAAAGATTATTGGCAAAAGGTTCGAGACGGCTTTTTGAGAGAAGCGGAACGTGAACGGGATCGATTTGCCATTATCGATGCGAACCGATCGTTAGAGGAAGTTCAATCTCAAATTCGTCAGACTTTGCTAGAGAAGTTCCAAGACTGGGGTCTCCCCATTTCCTAAAGGGTCATTCAAGGTTATGCGTGTTTTACACTTCGATTGCTTCAGCGGAATCAGCGGGGATATGACCTTGGCGGCCCTGATCGATTTGGGGGTTGATGTCAACATCATTCGACAGGTCTTGGCCTCGATGGAGTTGCCGATTACTTTGGAGATTGAAAAGGTCAAACGCAACGGGATCGCGGCCAACAAAGTGAACATTATCGCCCCCGAGCAGGACGAATACCGATACTTGGCCGATGTGGAAGCAATTCTCGATCGGGCCGCTTTAACCGCCCCTCAACGGGATTTAGCCAAACGCATCTTTCGGAAACTCGCCGAGGCCGAGGCCTTTGTCCACAATATGCCCCTTGAGAAAGTTCATTTTCATGAGGTCGGGGCGCTCGATTCCATCGCGGATATTACCGGTGTGGCAGTCGCTTTGGACCTTCTGAAGGTGGACCGCATCACCTCACGATCGGTCCCCACAGGAAAAGGAACCGTCCAATGCGCTCATGGGAGAATGCCAATCCCTGCCCCTGCGACGGCCAAACTTCTTGAGGGGGTACCCTTAGCTCAAGCCCCCGTCAGCGGGGAACTGACCACACCCACAGGAGCAGCCATCCTCGCCACGATCGTACAGGAATTTACGGACCAACCCGCTTTCCAATTAAAACGCATCGGTTGTGGGGCAGGAACACGCAACCCCATTGAGTTACCGAATATCCTCCGAGTCTTTTTGGGTGAAACAAACGAATCGATACTCGTTGATACGATGGTTTTACTCGAAACCAATCTGGATGACGTTCCTGCAGAGATACTCGGCTATACCCAAGAAAAATTATTCCAAGCAGGGGCCGCCGATGTCTTCACCATTCCGATTGGGATGAAGAAAAATCGCCCCGGCGTGCTCTTATCGGTACTCTGTAGCCCGGCCTTGGTGCCGCAGTGCGAAGAAATTCTTTTTCGAGAGACGGGCACCTTCGGGATTCGCAAATGCACTTACCAACGCTCGGTTTTAGCCCGCGAGAGCATCACCTTGCCGACCGTATGGGGTGAGGTGCGGGTCAAACGAGGTTGGCGGGGTGATTTTCAAATTCTGACGCCAGAGTATGAAGATTGTGCCCGAATCGCCCGAGAGAAGAACCTCCCCTTGCGTGAGGTTTATGCAGCAATGACTCAAGAAATCACCCGTCGGGGGGGGGAATGAACTCCATAGAATCTCAGTACCATTTCCCGTTTCCCTGTGGTTTGATTTTGGCCGTGTGGGGGGGGGAAGCGAAAAGCGAAACCGTGAGCAAATGAACTAAGAAAATTTCCCTTTTCTCTGAGAACGAGATTCGTACCTTGATGAAATTGATTCGCATTGCCATTCGCAGGTTGTAGGAGAACAATGGAACTACCCACAGGATTTCGATTTGCCGGCGTCCATTCGGGTTTACGAGCCAACGAACCGGGCCGGCTCGATTTAGCCCTCATCGTCAGCGATATGCCCGCAACCGCAGTGGGCGTATTCACTCAAAATCGGGTTTGTGCTGCCCCCGTTCAGGTTTCTCGGCAGCGGGTTCCTCAAACGACGGCACGGGCAGTGATTGTGTGTTCGGGAAATGCTAATGCCTGTACGGGTGAGCAAGGAATTCAAGATGCAGAACGAATGACGGAGTTGGTGGCCCATCATTTGGCTTGCCCCAGCGAACAGGTGTTGGTTTGCTCCACAGGGGTCATTGGTCGCCCGTTACCGATGCCCGTTTTTGAGACCGGAATTCCGCTGGCCTTTGCCGATTTAGGAGCCGATACCGCTGCGTTAGAACGAGCCGCCTCGGCGATTCTCACCACCGATACACGCATCAAATTAGCGGAAGCCACTTTGAGTACCGGTCAGATGGTCGGCTTTGCGAAGGGGGCTGCCATGATTGGCCCGAATATGGCCACCATGCTGGGCTTTATTCTCACCGATGCCACGATCAATCCTTCCGATGCGCAAAGAATCCTTCGCGAATCGGTTGCGCAAACCTTTAACTGTATCAGTGTCGAGGGGCATACCAGCACCAACGATACCGTTTTGCTGCTTGCCAATGGGCAAGGTCAGGTACTCACTGGTGCCGGTTTAGATGAGTTTGCTCGACAAGTCCAAGAGGTTTGTGGCTCGCTGGCTAAACAAATTGCGGCCGATGCCGAAGGGGCCGAACATCTCGTCACCATCTTGGTTTCCGGCACCGAAAGCGATGAAGATGCTCGACAAATCGCCAAAGTCGTGGCCGAAAGCGCTTTGGTCAAAAGTGCCATCTACGGCGCCGATCCGAATTGGGGGCGATTTGTCTCGGCTGCGGGTTACTCCGGCGTTCACTTTGCCGAGACCGATTTGACCCTCTTCATGGGGGACCTCGAACTCTATCGGGCGGGAACCCCCTTACCGTTTGATGTGCAAGCGGCCTCGGATTATCTGCGGAACAATCGGGAAATTCTGTTAGATTTCCGTTTCACCTTGGGGGAAGGGAAATGCACTTTCTACACCTGTGATCTCACTCCCGAATATGTGCGCTTGAATAGCGATTACACAACCTAACGTATTTGAATTGCTGCGAATGCTCAGGGATATTTCATGCCAATCATGTGAATCATTATCACATGACCTATCTTATCTGAATCGCTGCGAATCTATGATTCGCCCCCATCTATTTAATTGAAGAAAAATCATGTGATTTTTTAGAATGATATTCTCCATATCAATATAGGGGGGGGGTTATTCTTTGAAATGTTTGATGATTTTTTCACTCACATCGAATACATAAAGGGCCGCTCCCGTGTGAGTGGCTTTAACCCAAATGATTTCTTGCTTTCCGGTTGCCTCCCATAAGGCCTTGGCGGCCGAGGGGGGAACCACTTCATCATTACTGGCAGCCACCATGAGAATTTTTCGCTTCTTGAGCGAGTCGGCATAAGTCAGCGGATCACCCGGCCCAATAATTTTTTTGGCGGTCTCTTTATCCCCGCCCGATTTAATGAGTTTTTCGATATACGGTTTCGCTTGCGGGTGATCCCAATAGGCATCGACTAGCCCCCCCCCGCCGAGAAGAATCCCGACCCGTTGGAATCGCGGTTCTGCCGCAGCCGTGAGACCACTCATAAAACTGCCCAGTGAGGTTCCCAAAATACCGATTTTTTTGGGATCGATTTCGGGACGTGTTTCCAACCACGAACCAGCCACACGAACATCTAACACGGTTTGCCGAACGCGCTCCAAAGATTTTTCGACATCGGGAGAGAGAAGCCTTTCATCGCCTTTTTGGGGCTTGCGGGGACCATAGTAGGCCATTTGCACAAATAAGCCACAGATATTATTCTGGGCCAAGACCGAACAAATTCCCCGTGAAAGGGATTGATCGCCCCCCAAAATATCGAGGACCACAACCGCCGGAAAAGGCCCTTTGCCCCGTGGTTTGTAGTATTCGCAGTGAACGATATTGTTCTCTGGATGAGGCGATTTCACCGGCGAAGGGAAGGTCAGCGTATGAATTTCGTAACCGCTGACGGGTAATTCCTTCTTCAATTTCAGCTCATACTCGTATTCGTATTTATCAAGGCGGTATCGTTCTGCTGTCTCTTTCTGATCGTCGATTGGTTGGAAGGTTGCTTTCTCTTTCAAAGGAGTTTTGATGTCTGCTGCCCAGAGAATTGGGGAACCAGTTAGAAAAAATCCTGCGAGTAACAAACACGAACGGCCCATAATTTGCCCCTTTTAAGATGATGGAATTGAGGAAATTATACGAGTCGGAACCGAGGTGTGTGGCATTTCCTAAGTGGAGCGTTTGGCAATTTCGGGTCACTATTCGCGCAATCATCGATCGTTCGATGTTGAAGGAACCGAGAGAGAAAGGCGTTGGTGTTGAGTGAGAAGGCAAAGTTCCCTCGTTTCCGAGATCATCGATTTTTCGGTACGTCAATGCCCTTTGCCCATACGTCAATGCCCTTTGCCCAATGGTGGAATCGCCCCTAGGCGCGGGTGGGTTTGGCTTGGGCGCTATTCTTGGTCGGATCGTATAATTTGCGGCGTTCATCCTCTGCAGAGAGTTTCGTTAGATGAGTTTCTTGGGCAGGGATGTCGTACCAAGCACCATCACCAAAATCGACAATCGCCTTTCCCGTCCAATTCACGGTGACTACTCGCCCGACGCGCTTTTCAAAGCGTTTTAGCTCTTCGATCGTGGGTACCACCACTACGAGCGCATCGGTCCATTGAGCTTTGAGTTCGTCGAGTTGAGCAGGGCTAAGCTTTGGCATCGAGACAGGTCTCCGTTAGATAAAAATTATTGATCCAGAACGAGTTGCTTGGCACAACCGGCGGCCCCAATAAAACCAGCATCGGAACCGAGTGAGGCATAAACAACACGGGTCCGCTCGGCCGGTACAGGAAACGCTAATTGATTCACATAATTACGAATCTGTTGGAGGAAACTGGTCCCCGCTGCGGTCATGCCTCCGCCGAAGACAATCATATCGGGGTTGATGGTGTGCATGATATTCGTTGTGCCCACCGCCAGATAAAAGGCCGTACGATCGATCACTTCTTTAGCGTATTCGTCGCCTTTTTCTGCGGCCTCGAAAACAGCCCGCGCGGGCAATTCTTCTTTCGAGTTCTGCAAAATTTCCCGCAGCAGCGAGGGACCTTTGATTTTTGTGGCGAGTAATTCTTGCGCTCGTTTCACCACCGCGGTAGCACTGGCATAGGCCTCTAGACAGCCATAACGGCCACAGCCGCACTGGCGGGGGTTGCTCATTTCGATCTTCATATGACCGATTTCCCCCCCGTGGGAATGTTCCCCTTCCACGACGCGCCCATTAACGATAATTCCCCCGCCGACTCCGGTACCGAGTGTAAACATCACCAAGGATTTTGTGCCTTTGCCGGCGCCGACCCAAAATTCACCGAAAGCGGCTGCATTGGCATCGTTTTGGAAAGCCGTGGGAATTTGAAAATAATTCTGGATATGCTGTTTCACCGGTACGTTTTTCCAAGGCTTCAAATTCGGAGGATCGAGAATAATACCAGCGGCAATATCCATCGTACCTGGAGTGGCCACACCAATCCCAGAAATATCGGCCATGGTCAGACCGGCCGCTTGGGTGGCCTGTTGAATGGCTTTGCACATTTGCGAAAGGCCGTGTTCTTGCCCCTTGGCCGCCTCGGTCGGCAACACCACGCTCGGTTTCGGCTGCCCCGAATCACTCACCACGGCGGCCTTCATGGTTGTGCCGCCTACATCTAATCCCACAAAGTATTTTCCGTTGCTCATACATCATCCAGAGAAGTTCTCTGTAAAGGGTAGCAACTCCCCGTTTTGTGGAAACCTCACTTTCACCAGAATCAGGCTATTCCCCATTCCACAGGAACTGAATAAAAGGCTGCCGTTCTTGAATCCATTACACTGGTTCGATTGAAATCGCCCGCAAAAATGAATTTCCAAAAAAGGGCGTTACCTCTCGCCCCAATACGGGTTCAACATAGGATAAAGTCACTCCTGCCACACAACTTTTCTCAATGAGGTTCTCTCCATGCGTGCTATTCCCCTTTTGCTGCTGTTACTCGGTCTGAGCTGGTGTATTTCTCGGGCCGCTGACGATTTCAAACTCGAAGAAGGTTTTACCCTACTGGTCGGCAAAGACCTCAGCGGTTGGACCTTACGAAAGTATTCGGATAAATCGGGCAAGCCCGAAGACCTCGATGGTAAGGCCGAAGCTGCGGGTAAACGCTACATTGTGACCGAAGGGGGAATGTTGAAGATTGATCCGAAAGTGAAAGGGGATATGATTATCGAAACCAAGAAAACTTTCGCCGGCGATGTGACCCTTCGCTTCCAATTCAAAGGGGATGCCGAATGCAATAACGATTTGTTGTTCCGAGGCCAAAAGTTCGATATTAACGTCAAAGCCTTGAAGATCAAAGAGAATGATTGGCACGATCTAGAAATCAACATCAAAGGGGACACGATGCAATACATTCTGGATAAACAAGTCGTGAAATCGGCGAAGGTGAAACCTGAGGGAACGGTCTTCGGGATTCGGGCGGAATTCGGCGGAATCGAGATACGTCATCTCCGAGTTTCCGGCGGAAAATAATTTCCCCCAATTCTTTTCATAAATCGTTGCCGACGGCCTATCGGGTACTTCCATCTCATTTCCAATAAGGAAATCGGCTACTCTCTCGAATCCCACCTATTTTTATTAAACTGAGGATTTATTTCGTTGACATACTCAATGGCTCTGGTTAACATCTGATGTAATTTACCAAACTCATTTTAATTAGGAATTCCCATGAAACTCACTCCTTCCAAAACCCGAGGGTTTACCCTCATTGAGCTATTGGTGGTGATTGCCATCATTGCCATCCTCATCGGGCTGTTGTTGCCCGCCGTGCAAAAGGTTCGCGAAGCCGCCAACAAAGCGAGCTGCTCGAACCGACAAAAACAAATCGGCTTGGCCTTCCATAACTACGAAAGTAACGTCGGTGTGCTTCCGCCAGGCCAACCCTATGGTTATTTCTTTGGTGGTTGGTATTCGACTCCGGGCATTGTCGATCGGGACCGAAGTAATTGGCTTGGGTTCCTTCTGCCTTATGTGGAACAAAATGCCATGGCCGATCAACTGCAAGCGTGGTTGCTCAATCCGCCAAATTACACATTGTCTGCTCCGTTCGCTTCGGTACGGATGTCGGTATTTGTTTGTCCGTCGGACCCGAACGGGAACAAAGTTTCCAGCCAAGGTTTCCACACGAACTTCTTGGCCTGTCACGGAAACGGCTTTGCCACACCGGCAAGCGATCCTCGTGGGTTGAACCTCAACGGTATGTTTTACGGAATGTCTCAATTGAAACTTTCTGATGTGACCGATGGTTTGACCAACACGGTCATGCTCTCGGAAATTCTCCAAGGAAGCGATACCAACGCCGGAGGGCACGATGTGCGGGGCCGAGCTTGGAACACCATTCATGCCGGCACCACCCTGAGCACGCTATTCCCACCGAACACCACCACCGGCGATAACGTACAAGGTTATTGCGGCGCCATTCCGGGTGTTCCCTGTGCGGGACAATCGGTCGGCAATAACTATGTTTCGGCTCGTAGCCGGCACCCAGGCGGGGTCAACGTGACTCTTGGGGATGCTTCGGTCCGCTTTGTGCGCAACTCCGTTGCCTTGGTTGCGTGGAATGCGATGGGGTCTCGAAATGGGGGCGAAATCAACACGATCGACTAATCAGGCGCCCTAAGCCCTCCGTAACGCCAACCGCATTAACTCCTCAGGCGACTAAAGCCCTCCGTAACGCCAACCGCACTAACTCCTCAGGCAACTAAAGCCATCAGTAACGCCAACAACATCGGGAAATAACTCACTTGATTCAGTTGTTTGGCACGCAAACCTAAAGCTATCGAACCTAGCACTAAAAGGACAATCGCCCACCTCACCCGATTATCCGCAGTATTGGCCAGATGGGTCGCGATGATCTCGGGCGTTTCTCCCAGTTCGAGTCGATAAATCGAACTTCCTTTCTCGAAGGTTGCATCGACTCCGGTCCAACCTGCAAAGCGGCTGGCCTCAACGGGAGTATGCGGGCGCCGTAATGCCAACCCCGAGGGCATGGAAACGAACCAATGGACCGAGAAGTTCAATGTCTCGCCTTTAGAGGATTGGATCGTAGGAAGAATTTGCGCGAGTGTCTCGGTATGCCAAACCCATTGATATTCGTCCGAGCGTTCAACTTGACGAAGGAACTGGACGTTGGCCCCCCAAACTGCAGATAATCCTTTGAGCGAAACGCCTTTGAGTTTCGCCGTGTGCAGCCAGCCTTTCTGAACGGGTACAGAAATCAAATCGAAGTCGGTGATTCGGGTTACCGAAAGATTCTCTTGAGAGAGCTTGAGGGTTGGGGGATCGCCGAAACGCCAACTGGTCGGCTCGGCAGAATCATTCACACGAAGACCCTCTTGGGGAATAACGATCGTTTGATTATCGAAGCTCGGTGCGGAAATCACCCGCGGCAGGGTCAGTTGTTCGGTAAAAGGACGCAGAAATGAAAAACCGAGTTTACGGCCCGACCTCCCTGCAGGGACTTCGATCGTCCAATGCCGAGAAGTTTTGTCGATCGATTCCCGAACCCGAACCTCGGTCGGCCAATTCCCTTTGACAACGGTCGAACCAAAATCGGGCCAGTGAATCGAAAAAACGTGAGGTCGTGTCGAATCGAATTCGTCGGTTACCAATTGTGCGTCGATATGAATTTGCTCCCCCTGTAAGCGGAGGGTCAGTTGCAGCGGGGGGGGGGCCACAGGGGGTAACCAGCGAAAGCGAACGCCTCCCGTTTCCCCCTGATTTTGCACCCAGTTCCATGTTCGATTCTCCTCCGAAAAGGTCGTGCCTTCCTTTCTTTCCGGAATCAGAATGTATCCCTCGGCAGGAGTGAGTTTCCATTTCAAACTGAGCGATTTACTACCTTTCACTCGCAGGCTAGGCAGTTCTAGGAATTCGGATTTCGTCCCAAAAGGAATGTTGGCCACGAGATTAATCGTCAGCTGAGAGACTCCCTTTTTCAGAAAGACTTGGGCTTTCCCCCCGACCCGATTCCAAAATTGAATCTCGTCGTTCCATAGCGCCAACGATTGCAGCGAACCTAGCCCTTCCAATTCCAAATAACTCACACCAGCAAGGCCCGAAAGGTTCAAGGTTCCCTGAAGGTTCAAACCAACAGGCGAATGTTTGACCGACATATTTCCCTCGACCGAACACGAGGATTTCTCGGGCCATGTTTTGAAGGTGACGCTGGGTTCACCGGTCTGCCCCCGTCGATAGGCGCTGCGAACCGGTGCAAACGATAAATCTCCCGTGATGGCGGGGGCGATTTTCTTCTGAAAGGCCTCGGCAGAAATCTCGCTGGCTTGGTTCGATTCGAGATCGTGATGATCTTCACTTTTGAGGAAGCGCAACGCCAAATACGAATCGGCATCCTGCGAGTTCAAACAACGAAGCATTTTGGCCTTGGCCTGAGGGGGCAACAAATTAGGCGGGACCAATTGCACGACGAGCCGGAAGCGGGTCGAAATAGGCTCCGAGAAATCGACCAGAAGAATCGGCCAATCGTCCTTGGTTCGCTCGCTGAGAATTCGCCACGATTTCACACCAACGGGTAAGGCCGTCGGGTCCAATAAGCGAACCTGAATATCCTGAGTCAACAAACCTTCGGGCACGGCCAAACGCAGTTGCGAGATTCCCCCGCTGGGGATGCGATCGAAATCAAACACCGAGCTGACCTTAGCAAACGAACCTTCGATATTCCAAATATGACACGAGCGGGAACGAAGAGGTAAATCGATCCCCTTGGTGGGGATTCTCCCGCGTAGGTTAATGAATTTGACCCGCCCTAAATCTGCCGTGATTTTCTCGCTGTTTTCCGATTTCGATAACCGGTTAACCCCCCGCCAAGCCATGAGGCGAAGGTCTCGTAAAGAGAGGTCCGATTCCAAGGTCAGCTGACTCACGGGATGTTCCGGAATGGCAAAGCGAATTTCCCTTTCGGTCCCTATGGGCTTAGAAAGAACCTCGAATTGAAGAATCAAAATATGTTCACCGATTCCCTTGAGATCAAACTCGTAACCCTCTTCGGTACTGGCGGAAGGAAAGGTTTCCGTCCCATTCAAAAGAGCTGAACGCAACCGAACCCCCGAAAGGGGAATTTTAAGAGATCTTGACACTCGATCGAAAGACCGAACCAAGTAACGGGCTTCCGCACGAAATAGATTCGCCTCGATTTTCATGTTGTAAGTAGCACCAATAATTTGCGGCGTGGTTCGTTGCCCCCGAATCCGATCGGCTAGCCCAACCGGTAAATACCAAGTCGATTCGCCTGCATCATCGGGAGAAATCACTTCGTAGATTGTGATGGTTTCGGCAAACACAGCGGGGGGGGGCGAAGGGAAAATCCCGCTCGCCAGCAACAGGAAAATCGAAACACGCACCCCCGCCGATTGGGTAAGACCTTTGACGAACGAGGGGGTCCCCATTCGCCAGCAGGTCACCAGAAGAATCCCTGCACTCAGGAGCACCAACGGGCGAAGCACATCGGGCAAAGTGAATGAACTCAAAAGAAAAACAACGCTGAGAATGAACAGGGTTACCTTTCCCTTGCGGAAAACAAAACAGCCCAAACTCAACAGCAGAGAAAGACAAACGCACAAGGCCAAACATTGGGGAACGTGAACTAACCACAAACCGGAATGACGATGCGGAATCGAACGCCACGTTTCGGAAAAATCGGCATCCACGAAAGGTTGAATCAAGGTCTGCCATCGAGAGGATCGAGCCGAGGGTTGGGGCTGATACCAATAGCGACTATTCAGCACGGTCCAACTGGGTGGCAAAACCCATGTTTGTTCGATGCCGGTCGTGTTGTTTTGCAATTGAGGTAACGGGGGCTGAAGATGCTGTAAGGCTACCCCGCGTCGGAAAGGTTGCTCGTACTCAATCTCAATCGGCAGGGGTTCCGGTGTTTGGGGAATCGCCAAAGGCTCTTTCGAGGGGGGGGCTAATTTCTCACCGATTTTGATCGAAAGGATACGGGCATTTTCAGGCCAAGAAATGGGCAATTCTCCCCCCGAAATCGCACGAACTCGAAACCGGAGGGTCGATCGCAATCGATCCGTTGCCGACCAGACGTTTTGTAATTGTGCGCCCGAGACCTCGATCCGATCTTGTGATTCTGACAAACGCACACGCAACAGGTTCGGGACGCCGATGCGAGATTCGTATCGGGCCGAGCGCTCGGAGTTCGGGGAAGAATCGGCACAATCCAACTGATAGCGAGCTGGACAGGAAATCTCGCTGGTCATTTGACTTCCCAATACGATGGGCAAAGTGGTCCAACGATCCGCAGGCCCCGAGCCTTGAGCCACAAAGGTAAGCGGTTGCTCCATCGGTTTACTGAAATGGAATTTGTGGACCGACCGCGAGGGAAGTCCCCAACCTAAAAGGTCCGGTTTTGGGGCCATCAGCCGGAAGAAATCTAACACCTCAGCCGAGAGAGTGGTTTGCTCGCCAAGGGGGGACCAATTCTGCAATTCCCGAGGAGCAACAATAATCACATCCGAAAGTTTACCACTTTGCGGGGTCACCGTTAAGCGGGTCGAGATCCGCTCGGGACTGATCTGAGCGATCAGGTGGGTCCGCACATTCCCCACCGCTGGCCTGAGGTCGAGTAAACCGCTGACCCCTGTTAAGCCGAAGGAGAAGCTCTTGGTTTGGGTATCGGGTATTTCTGGGAGGAAGGTTCGCGTTTCGAGAATCATTCCCGCCGGAGGTTGAATGCGATACGAGCCACTTCGTTCTCGCATGCCGACCGGTTCCAAATCGGGGAAAGGTCGCCCTTCGAGGAGATTAGAAACGGGCAGGCGGCAACGCACTTTGAGAGGGTCTTTGTCTGCTTTGCTCAAAGGCCTTGCAAAGTGAAGTTCCAATCGAGTGGCACTTTCGCCAAGGGAAACGGAAACCGGCGTGGCGGCTGTCTCGACTTGTTCGACTTCGGTACCCGCAGGAACTTTGAGAATCAATTTATTCAGGCTTCCGCGTTGAATATCCAAGTAAAGGGTCGATTCGATTCGGCCGGCATCGTCGGGAAGCCAAACGGTCTCTTGCTTACAACTCCAAAGACACGCGCTCGATTTTGGTCGAAAACTAATGGGGTTCAAAGGCCCCTCGCCTTGGGAACCCACTGGTAAAAAATCGGCCAGCCACAGATTGGCCGAGTTCACCGCTGCTTGAACGAGCCGATAGCTCCCCAATTTCCAATCTTGACCTACGACCTCTTCCGGAAAAATGGTTCGGACTTCTAAACCAATCGGGGTGGAATTTTGGAGATCGGGTTGTGGCAGCTTCCATTCCTCGCCGAGGTGCCCCCGTTGCAGCAGACTCAGCGTCAGCACGGCAGAATGCGTAGGCTCGGTGAGCTTCACCTTGAGTAATTTCTTATTGGCTTCGCGAGTGGAAACGGCCCATTGTGAAAGGTTGTTGGTCCGAACCCCGCTCACCTCGGTTATTGGTTCGATAACAAAAACGAATTCGTCCACCGGTGAGGGTTGCGATTCAATTTGATAGGTGATATTAGAAACGAGCTTGTCGGCAAAAACTTCATGAGCGAGTTGAGCTTTATGAAATAAATGGGCCTTGTCCTGATTGGGCGGACGCACAACCAATTCCAGTCGGGATTCCCCCCCGAAGTGAATTCGCCAAGTTCTCAAGTTCTCGTTGCTAACAAAAGGCCCCGTAAAAACCAGATCATTTTGAGAGGTGTACGGGGTCCATCCATTGGGTAGCTCCAACTCTAATTCGGCGATCGGCGCCTTGGGAAGCCGCAATTCCCAGCGGAGTTCACCCGCTTCCGAAACCCCTCGGGCGGACCAATCGACGTTCAAGGTTTTCTCACCGGCAGAATCTAACACCAAGGCCGAGTTTTCACCTCCCGTTAGCCAAGCTAAAGAACCATCTTGCCAACGTGGGACACCAAGCCCAACGCTGATTTCCCCTAAGGTTAACCTTTGCAAGGATGTCGATTTTTGAGAAACGCTCCACTCGGCCGAACCAATCAGGGCCGTGCTGGCTTGCCCTTTGCTTTCAATCGTCAAGGTTTGTAAGCGGGCTCGGTATTTGGTCCGAATCAATCGCGGCTGCTCGTGATTTTTCGGGGACTGGCTCAACGTCACTAACTCGGCATATTCTTTGGCCGAGAGCTTTTCAAAAGGACCACTTTGTTTGAGAATCGCAGGGAGTTCTTCCGGTGTGATTTTGATAATTTTCCAATCCGGAATTCCCTCGGCATGGACTAACATCCAAGGGACTAACACCAGACCGAGAAGCATAGGCCCATAAGCGAACCGAGACGTCGTCGATGAGTTTCCACGATGCGATGAGCTTTCACGAATCACAGAGCTTCCACGAATCGGAAAAAACCGACGAAGTGAAGTTATCCGACGAATCAGCGAAAATTTCTTCATGGGGCTTCTGCGGGGTTCGACCAAGGCTCTTCGGAAACGACCGTCTTTTGTGCCGATTTTGACAGGACTTTTCTTTCGGAGGACCCCGAGACAGTTGAGGTTCGATCCAAGGCAGCCAGATTCCGCGAGAAGGTCGGCACGCGGGATTTACGGTAGGAAATCACTTTATTGATGGTGATCCAAATCAACAGGTAAAGAAAACCGCTCAGAACCCCTGGAACACAGGCCACCAAAATGGTTCGCACTGCTTGCGGATACATACCCCATAAGGCCACAATCACCGCCAACAGAAAGGCAATCAAACTGATGCGTTGTCGAAGCACCGCCAGTATAAGAACGGCAAAGAAGCTCACCCCCGAGGTCAGGGCCACCAGCATTTGGTAACGAATTTTCACAAAGGTGATTTCGCCCACAGGAGCTTGAATCACGAGGGGACGATTCCCATTTTCTAAGGCCAAAGGATTTTCCAGCAACCATTCTTCTAATTCCGCTTCGCGCGTGCCCCCCTCGAACTTGGGTAATCCCGAGGAGAAATCGAGTCGTTCTTCTACCCGTCCCCCCGAGAGAAGAAGGATCGCAAAGGCCGAGTTTCGTTCCATCGACCAGCGGCATTCTGGAATGCCCCCCCCCCGAGGGATCGGGGAATTCAAGGTCAATCGGGTTCCCGCACTTTCCGGAAGAGTGTACCGCCATTCCACAACCACTAACTCCGAGGGAGCTAATTTCGGTAGGGCAACTTGCCAAATTTGATCCTCAAGCAGGTTTTCGCTCCGGAGGGGGGTAACCAACTTGCCGTTGATTAATGCTTGCACGGCCTTGGCTTGGGTAGGGAGTTGGAACTCGGCCATAGTGGCCGATACCTCCCGAGCGACAAAACGGCATCGCAGTTCGTAATTTTCTCCTTGCAGGCGAGTTTGCACCCAAACGCGCTCGAAGCGGATACTCCCTTCGACAAAATTTTTCTCGGTCGCTTCCCATTTCAATCGTAAAGGCTCATCAAGGACCGATGCCACCACCAACGCAGGTAAATTGGGCCGATTCGGTACGACTTCTGGAGGGAGTTTTTCCCACACAGTATCGTTCTCCACTTGGGCATTTCCCCAAAGACGCACCCGATTTTCCCAATAATGCAGCCCTTCGATATGGGCTTGTGGAACCTCCCAAGTATTACCAGAGCTTTTGCTGTCGATCGCTTGGGAGAAACGAAGCACTAGCGAGGAAGGGAAAGAAGAACTCGGGGTCCATTCCCAACGACGTTCCCCCAGACGGCTCAAGGTTCCCTGAGAGACCGAAAGGTTACTGATTTCGGATTGAAAGGCCAACCGTAGCCGAGTGGGCGGCGCCCCGAGGAGTTGAAAGTTGAGCGTTTGTTGCATTCGGGCAACCTTGGCCACTAAATCCACATCCAAGACCGAACTCGCTTCGAGATTGGGGCGTTGCGGCCCGTAATGCAAATGAATTTGGCCCAGTCGTCGGCTGAGACTCGCAGACCAACTTTGCACGCCTGTGGCATTCCAAGGGTACAGGATGTTACCCAGTTGATCGCCCACGATTTCCCGCACGCCCCCCCACAAGGTGAGGTTCGGGGGCAACACCACGACGACATCATTTTCTAGATCGTTGATGTTCAACGGGCGAGGCGGCGCGAACTTCCATTCCGCTGGAGATAAAAGCGATGAGGCGAGTGGTGCCGTTGCTTCTAACGTGATCGTAAAGGCCGTTTTCCTTGGGACAACCAACACGCTCCGAAGGATTCTTTTTTCGCCAACGTTTTTTGGGGTGCCGAGACTTTCTGCCGCATCAGTGGGAAGAATCCGCACCGGACGAAAGGGAGCCGGTAATTCCCAATCGATCCACTCAACCTCCGTGCGACTGGGAATAATCGTCCCCTCGCAAGAGAGCCGCCATTCATTCTCCGCCAGTTCTATGCGATAGCGCAGTTTTGCTTGGATCGCGGCGGGCAACCCCTGTAGCGTCACTTCTAAAGGTGCGGCAAAGGTCTTACCGGCTTGGGGTAAACTGAGGTAGCGGTAGCTCACTTCCGAGGTGGTTTCATCAATTTCACGGCGAGTGTCACCTTTAAGATTCGGGGTGATCTTCACCGAATTGGGGGCCGAAATGCGCACGACACCGGGCGTTTTCCCCGCATCCAAAGGGGCAATATTTCCCACGGCGTAAGGCCCCGAATACTTCGGGTCCACCGGTCGAGGTCGTGCTTGCCGATGATTCACCACCACCAGAAATTCGGCAGGGGGATTCTCGCGGAATGAAATTTTCCAAATGGGGCTGGCAGTCGGTTCCGGACGAGTCACTGTAGGTGCCCGCTCGGGATTAAACTCGATCAACGTTCGTTGGGGAATGGGTGCGTATCGAAACAGGGTCAATTCCGCATTCGCAGGCGCCTGAATCGACCAATCCAACGCCGTCCCCCGCAAACGAATCCGCGATTCAGTAATCTGTTCCGTGTCGGTGAAAGTGACCGTTGTTTCCGTTTCGCTCGATCGGGTGCTGTCTCCCCTGCGGGCCTGATCTTCCCAGACTACGCTCACACTGCTGGCAGTCCCCAAGGGAACCCCCGCTTTGAATCGATCGGCCGAGACCGATTCGGTTTCGAGTTCGCCTTTGGTGTTTCGGGTACTCAACTGGGCTGATTTCACCCCGCTTGGTAAATCGAAATTTAGAACCGTGACCGGCGTGCCGCAAAGCCCAAAATCGAAACCTAGGTCGCTCCCTTTCTGTCCTTTGGGAGTTAACGGCGCTTCCAAGGTCAAACGCAATTGATGATCACCGACCCGATCGGGAACGACGATCAATTGATCCTCCGCAACATCCATATAGGGGGTTTTTCCCTCTTCGTTCGTGGCTTCCAAAAGTTGCGTTTTCTGAAAACCCAGTTGGACCGGTTCAAGGGGCAGGGAGACCGAGTATTTGACAAGCACTTTTAGCACGGCCATTTGTCGATCGCCCCGTTTATCTAACGATGCCTGAATTTGGATCGATCGCGGACGGGTGAACTTTGCGGGAACAGTCCCCTTTTCTTTCTGATTGGCCTTCTCAAGAAGTTCTTTGTACTTTTCCGGACTGAGAATCACCCATCCCGACGGAATCTGGCTGGGCTTTAATAAATCACTCCAATTGATGGGAAAGGCCCGACCTTCCGAAACAGTCAACAAAATCAGCGTGATCGTGAGAATCACGAGAAAAGGGAACCGATACCCGAACATTTTACCTAAACTTCCCATTCTTAATCAATATACCCTACTCTCCTCCCTGCCTTCAATCAAAAACAGGAAGACTTTTCAGGTTAATGGGTTTGGACCTCGATAAAGGACATTTTTTTGAAATAGGACTTGATTAGTGCGATATAGGTTCTTATAAATAGCAGTGAATAAGTCCTCTTTTATTCGGTTCCCTGTTTCAAAGGGAAACTAGAATTCGCAGGGCCTTGGCCAAGACCTCCAGATTCGGTTCCCTATTAGAGAGGGGAGATGGGATGACCTTACTGAGCCGAAAAACCGACTACGCTTTGCTCATCATGGTCTATCTTGTCAACCATGAAGGGGGGGGAAGCGCTCGGGAAATTGCCAAGAAGTACAACCTTAGTCCCTCGTTTGTGGCGAACATTCTCAAGGAACTGTGTCAAAAGGGATTTTTGAATAGCCAACGGGGCGTTCGCGGAGGATATCGGCTCAATCGCAGTGCGGACCAAATCTCCCTCGGGGAGTTGCTGGAGTCGTTGGAAGATGGTTTGAAACTGACCAACTGTTCCCATCACCCAGAAGAGACGGATACGGAATGTGCCGTCGAGAATCTGTGTCCGATCAAAGGCCCCTTGCGAGAAATCCATCGGCGGATTTTAGGGGTCCTGCGAGAAACGACCTTGGCCCAAATCATTCAAACGGGGCAAGGGGTCAGTGAAACTTTCCAACCGGAATTGACCGTTTTGGGGCGAGAACTCGTTCCGACCAATGAATAAAAAAATCAGGCGACTCCAATAGCAAAAAGATTTAGAGATCGCAAGAAGATAAAGAACCTACAAGAAAATAAAAAGATCGCAAGAAGATAAAGAGATCAAAGGATAAGAATATGTTGAAATTCCCCATTTACATGGATAATAACTCGACCACGCGGACCGATCCGCGCGTGGTTGAAACCATGTTGCCTTATTTCACGGAAAAATATGGCAACGCCGCTAGTCGCAGCCACCCCTATGGTTGGGAGGCCGAAGAAGCGGTGGAGATTGCCCGTGGGCAGATCAGCTCGTTAATTGGGGCGAATCCGAAGGAAATTATCTTTACTTCCGGCGCCACCGAGAGCAACAACCTTGCTATCAAGGGGGTTGCTGCCATGTATAAGAAAAAGGGGAACCACATTATCACCCAAGCGACCGAGCACAAGGCCGTTCTGGACCCCTGTAAACGACTGGAAAAAGAAGGGTTCCAAGTGACCTATTTACCGGTCGATCGTTATGGTCAAGTGTCGGTGGATCAGGTTCGGGAAGCCATGACGGACAAGACGATTCTGGTTTCGATTATGGCTGCCAACAACGAAATCGGCACTCTGCAACCCATCAAAGCGATTGGCAAACTGTGCAAAGAGAAGGGGATTCTATTTCATACCGATGCGGTGCAGGCAATTGGCAAAGTGCCTGTGAATGTAGAAGAAATGGGCATCGACCTACTTTCGATGACCGCCCACAAAGTATATGGTCCCAAAGGAATCGGTGCTTTGTACGTTCGGAAGAAAGACCCGCGCGTGCGGTTGGAACCAATCATCGATGGCGGAGGCCACGAACGGGGTATGCGATCGGGGACGTTGGCGGTGCCATTGATCGTGGGCTTCGGTAAGGCCTGCGAGATCGCTCAAGCCGAAATGCCTGAAGAAGCGAAACGACTTTACTTTTTGCGGGAACGACTCCGCAAGGGTATCATGGAGCAACTCTCCGAGACCTACCTGAATGGTCATCCGGATGAACGCCTGCCCGGAAACGTCAATATCTCCTTTGCTTATGTGGAAGGTGAAGGGATGATGATGGGAATCAAAGATGTTGCGGTTTCGAGTGGTTCGGCTTGCACCAGCGCCAGCTTGGAACCGAGCTACGTTCTTCGCGCTCTGGGCGTTGGCGATGAATTGGCCCATAGCAGTATTCGCTTTGGCTTGGGGCGTTTCAACACGGAAGAAGAAGTCGATTATGTCATTCAATTAGTGGTCCGTGAGGTGAACCGGCTCCGAGAGATGTCCCCTCTGTATGAAATGGCCCAACAGGGGATTGATCTGAAGACGATTGAATGGGCACACCATTAATCAGGAATTTTTAATCGGAAACTCTATAAATTTAAGGATACTCACTATGCCATACAGCGAAAAGATTCTCGAACATTATAATAACCCCCGTAATGTGGGCACTTTGGACCCCTCGAATCTGGCCGTCGGCACGGGTTTGGTCGGTGCCCCCGAATGTGGTGACGTTCTCAAATTGCAGATTCTGGTTAATCCTTTGACCGGTAAGATCGAGGACGCGAAATTCAAAACCTTTGGTTGTGGCAGCGCCATTGCTTCGAGCAGTTTGGCCACCGAATGGCTGAAGGGGAAATCGATCGAAGAAGCCTTGGCCATCCGGAACACCCAAATTGTCGAAGAGCTGGCTTTGCCTCCGGTGAAGGTGCATTGCTCCGTTTTGGCCGAAGATGCCATCAAGGCTGCGATCAAAAATTATCAAGAAAAACAAGAAAGTGTCGCTGCCCAACAAGCCAAACCAGAACCCGTTGCGGTTGGGTAACCCTCTAAGATAAATAAATAAGGAGTACAAAAAATGTCTACGAATGTGGTCGATCAACAAACTGTCACCCTCAAGACCGAAGCCACCCCGACAGAAGTGAGCTTCCCCGTCACCCTGACCGAACGGGCTGCCCGAGAAGTGAAAACCATCATCGCCGGCTACGAGGCTTCCGGTTCCACCGAGAAAATGTATCTGCGGTTGAGCGTTCGAGGCGGGGGCTGCAGCGGCTTCCAAAACAAGCTCGATCTGGATCATGTCTATAATGAGAAGGTCGATTTACTCAGCGAACAACACGGCGTGAGCCTGATTGTCGATAAGAAGAGCCTTTTGTACTTGGATGGTGCCGTGGTCGATTTCCACGAAGATTTGAATGCTCGCGGCTTCAAAATCTCGAACCCGAACGCGAAAACCACCTGTGGTTGCGGTAGCAGCTTCAGCATGTAACCGAACCTGTGGTTGCCGGAACCGCTTCCGCATGTAATTCATGACAGCTATCTACCGTATTCTATTTCCAAAACTCATCCTAATCTCAAGCCCGCCCATCACAGGATAGAATCATCGGGATCGGGATGGAGATTGGGTATATCAACCGGCCTTAGCCCCCCCCTCATTGGGATCATCTCGATAGATCATCGGCTGGTGGTGAATCGATCCATCCGGTTGTGAATTGGATCAGATCGATTTTATCGGTCGCATGGGGAATTGGATCAGTGCAATTTTATCCGTCCCACTGTGAAGAAATTGCCGAAGGACTGCGATTTCCTTTGAGATTATTTCTCTTCTGTTTCTTTACGTAGTTCATACAATAAGTTATTCTAAACTAACCTGTGAAGCGACCCCCTTGGATTTATCTATGTTGTCTAGCCACCGACAGTTAGCACAACCTATGCTCCAGCCCCCCGCTTGGGGATACTGGAGCGCGGTGGACGGGACTTTGACGCTAGATCGTTCGATCATTCAACAGCATTTGCACAATGTTTCCCAACCGGTTTGTTTTGTCCAAACCGCAGAAGGGATGGCCCTTGCAATTGGGGGTCAGCTCAGCGAGATTGGGGAATATCCTGTGATGGCCCTTGCGCCTGCATGTTTGCCCAGTTCGTTAGGGGACGCTGCCTTTCGGGGTCGGCACGGCTTGCGTTATGCCTTGGTCAGTGGATCGATGGCAAACGGGATCGCTTCCGTAGAGATCGTCGAGGCCATGAGTCGGGCCGGCTTTTTAGGCTTTTTTGGTGCGGCGGGCCTTTCTAAAGAACGGGTCGAAGCCGCGATTGATCGGCTCCAAAAGAATCTGGGGCAGCTTCCTTATGGATTCAATCTGATTCACAGCCCGAATGAGCAAAGCCACGAAAGCCAAATTACGGACCTTTATCTGGCCAAAAAAGTCCCCCTTGTGGAAGCGTCGGCCTATTTGGATTTAACTCCCCACATTGTGCGCTATCGGCTCAGTGGTATCCGTGCGGATGGTGCCGGCGGAGTTTATACACCGAACCGAGTGATTGCCAAAGTGTCTCGGGCCGAGGTCGCCACGAAATTTCTTTCCCCCGCACCAGAACGCTACGTTTCGGAATTAGTGGAGAGCGGTTTTCTCACGGCCGATCAAGGATTGTTGGCCAAACGTATCCCCATGGCCGATGATATTACCGTCGAGGCCGATTCGGGGGGGCACACGGATAATCGGCCTGCGATCACATTATTACCCGCAATGATAGCGTTGCGGAACCGCCTGCAAAAGCAGTATCAATATGCCACACCTCCTTGCGTAGGCTTGGGGGGGGGGATCGCTACCCCTGCCAGCGTGGCCGCTGCCTTTGCGATGGGGGCCGCGTATGGGGTAACCGGATCGATCAATCAAGCCTGCGTGGAATCGGGTTCTTCGGATCGAGTGCGTCAAATGCTCGCCGAGGCCGATCAAGCCGATATTGCAATGGCCCCTGCAGCCGACATGTTCGAGATGGGGGTCAAAGTTCAAGTGCTGAAACGGGGCACTATGTTTGCCATGCGGGCTGCCAAATTGTACGAATTGTACCGGAACTATTCGAGTTTAGAGGCGATACCGGCTGCGGAACGTGTCTCATTAGAGAAAACGATTCTGCGGCTGCCGATTGAGGAAGTTTGGCGTCAGACGGTGGAATTTTTTCAACGGCGTGATCCCTCACAATTGGTGAAAGCCGAGGCCGACGCGAAACACAAAATGGCTTTAGTCTTTCGTTGGTATTTGGGGCAATCGTCCCGCTGGGCCAACGCCGGTGTACCGGATCGGGTGTTGGATTATCAAGTCTGGTGCGGACCGGCGATGGGGGCCTTTAATGAATGGGCCAAAGGCTCGTATTTGCAGGCTCCGCAGCAACGAACCGTAGTCGTTGTCAGCAAAAACTTACTTTATGGTGCCACCCTGACCCTGCGACAAATGATCTTAGAAACGCAAGGCTTGGCCTGTTCGGACTTTTTCCTCGCAGGCCCCCTACCGGTTGAAGCGTTGGACCCCTATTTTTCGGAGGGCACTCCATGAGCGCTCCTTCCCCCGTAGCATGCGATTTGGCGATTGTGGGTATTGGCTGCTTGTTCCCCAAGGCCGACAGCCCTCATCTGTTTTGGGCCAACATCAAGAACGGTGTCGATTGTGTGGGACCGGTTCCGAAAGAGACCCATTGGAACCCCGACGATTATTTCGATCCCGATCCCAAAGCTCCCGATATGACCTATGCCCAAAGGGGAGCGTTTTTGGATGCTTATCCGTTTAATCCCTTGGAATTCGGGATTGCTCCCAACGATCTCGAAGCAACGGATGCTACGCAATTACTGGGGTTGGTTGCCGCCCGTCAGGCCTTGAATGATGCCGGTTACGGCCCTCAGGGGAAAAAGTATAATCGCGAGCGGGTCTCGGTGATTTTAGGGGTAACGGGAACGCTGGAATTGGTGATTCCGTTGGGGGCCAGATTGGGGCATCCTAAGTGGAAAAAAGCCTTGGCCGAAGCAGGGGTCGATGAGCAAACCTCGGCCAAAGTGGTTCAATCGATCGCCGATTCCTATGTTTCTTGGCAAGAAAATTCTTTCCCCGGATTGTTGGGGAACGTCGTTGCCGGTCGAATTGCTAACAAGCTCGATTTAGGCGGCACCAATTGCGTGGTGGATGCTGCCTGTGCGAGTTCGCTCAGTGCGGTTCATTTGGCCGCCTTGGAATTGCAAACGGGCAAGTGTGATCTCGCCGTGACGGGGGGGGCCGACACCTTCAACGACATCTTCATGTATATGTGCTTCAGCAAAACACCGGCCTTGTCGAAGACGGGGGATGCGAAGCCTTTTGATGCAGAAGGCGACGGCACCATTTTGGGGGAGGGATTGGGCCTTGTTGTACTCAAACGCTTAAGCGATGCTCAGAAGGAGGGGGATCGCATCTATGCCATCCTTAAGGGAATCGGGACCTCCAGCGATGGCAAAGGGAATGCGATTTATGCCCCGTCCGCAGCTGGTCAAAAGAGATGTTTGCTCAATGCGTATAGCAGTTCGGGGATTGGGCCGGATACCATCGAACTGGTGGAAGCCCATGGGACGGGAACCAAAGTCGGCGATACGGTTGAGGCGACTGCATTACGGGAAGTTTATTCCGGTGCGGGCCGACAAGGTACTTGGTGCGCCATTGGCTCGGTGAAATCGATGATCGGTCACACCAAGGCAGCAGCGGGGGCGGCCAGCCTAATCAAAGCGACTTTAGCCCTATATCACAAGGTTTTGCCCCCCACCCTGAAAGTCAAAAATCCGGTCGAACCTTTAGCTCCCCAAACCGGACCTTTCTACGTCAACACCGAAAAACGACCTTGGGTTTCTCGTCCCGATTATCCTCGCCGAGCGGCCTTAAGTGCCTTTGGTTTCGGGGGCAGTAATTTTCATGCCGTTTTAGAAGAAGCCCAACCACAGAAATTAGCTCCCGATTATGATGGCGAAACCGAGATTTGGGCTTTCTCGGCAGACGATCGTTCTACCCTTCAAAAACAAGTCGAATCCTTGGAGGTAAATCTTTCGTGGGCCAACGTGATCGAACTGGGGAAACAATCTCGCAACCAGTTTCAACTCGCTCAACAGTATCGGCTCATTTTGGTCGTGCGGCGGAACTCCGACCTGAACAAGCTGCTCGGTTCGGTGAAGGAAAAAATCAAATCGCCCCTCTCGGAATGGCACCTTCCAGATGGGGCCTTCTTCGGGACAGGGCAAGCGACCGGTGCCCTAGCGGTGATGTTTCCCGGCCAAGGTTCTCAAAGTATCGGGATGCTTCGCGATTTAGCTTGCACCTTCCCCGAATTCTTAGAGACCTTGAATTTGGCGGAACGTCTGTTTCCGGAATCCGAGGGGTTGAATGTCAAAATATATCCGCATCCGGCCTTTAGCCCCGAGGTGCGTGAAAAACAAGAACAACTTCTGCGAGAAACTCAAGTGGCTCAGCCTGCTTTAGGGGCCGTGGAAGTGGGAAGTTGGAAGACCTTGCAACATTTTGGGGTCGATGCCAGCGCCTTTGTGGGGCACAGCTTTGGCGAATTAGTTGCCTTATATGCTGCCGGTGTGTATAACGAAACGACCCTCCACCAAATTGCCAACGCTCGGGGGCAAGTGATGGCCCAAGTCGCTTCGTCTTCTCAAACTGGTGCGATGATGGCTGTTCATGCACCTCTTGAAGAAATCCAAGCCTTATTGCACAACGAAAAACTCCCTGTGGTGTTGGCCAATCGGAACTCGCCCAATCAGGGGGTTCTCTCCGGCGAGAATCAAGAAATTCTCCGTGCAGAAACCTTGTTCCGCCGAAAAAACATCCGTTGCACTCGCTTACCGGTTTCGGCTGCCTTCCATAGTTCCTTGGTGGCCAGTGCAGCGACCCCATTTGGTGAGGTTCTAAGGTCTCTTCCTGCTTGGAATGCTCCACGGGTACCGGTCTTTTCCAATACCACCTCGGGGGTTTATCCGTCCGAATCCGAAGCCATCAAAAATCTCTTGGCGAACCAGTTAGCCCAGCCAGTCGATTTTGTTGGTTGCATCTCGAATCTTTATCAAGCGGGTGCTAGAACCTTTCTCGAAGTGGGGCCGGGAACTGTTCTGACCCGATTGGCCGAAGCGATTCTGAAAGCTCAATCGCCGAATCTCAGTGGCTTGGCTTGTTTAAGTATCGATAGCTCGCATGGGACGCGAGGCTTATTCGATTTGGCTTGCACTTTGGGGCGTTTGGCAGCTCGCGGATTGCCTGTCAATCTCACCCGATGGAATGCGGGGTTCGAGATTCTTACCCCCCCCACGAAACCGGGGCTTACCGTCCCCATCTGTGGCGCCAATTACGTCAAACCTCGGGAAAAATCGGTCGCGGGAAATACCGCGACTCCATCGGCTCTAAAATCGATGCCTAACTCACTGGCACCTTCTGCCAGTCAGAATGCCCCCGTTGCGGCGATGTCTTTGCCGACGCCCACACCGACACAAACGCCCTTGCCTGTATCAGCCCCTGTAAACCCAAGTTCGATCCCTGTTTCCTCTGTCGTTGCGAGTGGAATGACCCAGTCCGCTCCAACACCAACTACATCGAGTCGAAAAATGAATTCACCCGACACGCCAGCGCTCTCAGGTGTACTCGGCCTGACGCAACAAAGCTTGTTGGCGTTTCAACGTCTGCAAGAAGAAACGGCCCGTTTACACAAACAGTTTTTAGATCATCAGCAAGCCTCGTTGCTGACTCTACAAACCTTGCTTGCTCAACAACAAGCTCTGTTAACGGGGAACCTTGCTTCGTTGCCTGCTGTTCCGGTCAGTGCGATGGTCGCTCCCCCAACGGTGGCCGCATCATCTGCACCCTCAAGCCCTCCGGTACTGGCTCCGACGATTCCCCCAATGCACTCGGCTGCTGTAGCACAACCGGTTCCCGTAACGCAACCGGTACCTGTGCCGATGATGCCTATGGTTCCTACTGCGAGTATGTCCCCTCCGGCGGCCTCTGCGCCTGTCGGGGCACCGATTCCGGTTTCTTCGACCTCCTTTTCTTCCTCTCCAATGGTGGCGACCTCGGTACCCGCAACCCCGAGTGCTTCATTGGCCCCCCCCCCCAAGGCCACGGGGGATTTAGGGAAAGTGTTATTGGGAGTGGTTTCGGAGAAGACGGGATACCCTGCCGAGATGCTCGATCTGAGCATGTCGTTGGATGCGGATTTAGGGATCGATTCGATCAAACGGGTCGAGATTCTTTCGGCCCTTCAAGAGAAAATCCCCAGCTTGCCTGCAGTCAAACCCGATCAACTCGGCTCGCTGCACACCCTGCAAGATGTGGTGAGTATCCTTCAAGATTCTTCAGGAGGGCCCCCCCCGTCTTTTCCCCAAGCGCTCACTCACGAATCTAACGAGAGTGAGCGCATCAATCCGACGGAACCCGCCCCGACCTTGGCGGAAGTGAATCTTTTCCCAGTCTCAACCGAGACTTCGGAACAGAAAACAGATATTATCATCAAACGAGTGCCCGAAGCTCCCCCCCCCCGTGCAAAACCTACGGTTTATGCCTTCCCCCCTGAAGCTCAACGGGAGATTCCGCGCGAAGAGGGGGACCCAGTATTTCGATCGGTGCCCATGCTGTTTGAAATCGATACTTCGGTGGGACGAACTCGGCTAAAGTATCGACCCGGCGCCCGAGTTTGGCTCGTGGCGGAACAATCGATGCTCATTTCTTCGCTGACCCGTCATCTCAACGTGGCGGGGTTACGCCCGGAATTTATTGCATGGGACGATTCCCCCTATGCCTATGAACCCAATGGAATTTCTGGTTTGATCCTTGTTGCGCCGGAGGGGGCATCTCCAGAAGACCTCCCCCTACGGGCGTTTCGTTGGTTGCGACGGGCCGCCCCCGCCTTGACGACCGAGGCTCGCAGCAATGGGGCTTTTTTTGTCACCGTCTCTCGTTTAGATGGTCGTTTTGGTTTTGGTTCGTTGGCCAAACAACAAGATATTACCTCGGGGGCTTTCAGCGGGCTAGCCAAAACGGCCGCACATGAATGGCCCCTTGTTCAATGCAAAGCGATTGATCTCGATCCCCATTTTGCCCGAAACCTCTCTGCGGTTCTGGCAGATGAAATTTTGACGGCCGGCCCCGTTGAAGTGGGTATCAACTTGGATGGAAGAGTCCGAATTGAACTCGGGAACGCAGAGCCGGTGTTAGAAACCGCTCCGATCGGCCCGATCACTTCCGAGGATGTGATTCTAGTGACCGGAGGCGCTCGCGGGGTGACTTGTGAATCGCTTTTTACCCTCGTGGAGAAAAGCCATCCCAAAATTGTATTGCTCGGTCGCACGCCCTTGCCCGAACAGGAACCCGAATGGTTGGCCCGTCTCAGTCAAGAAGCTGAGATAAAACAAGCGATTGTTTCTCGAATGAAGACCAAGCCGACGCCCAAAGAGGTCGGCGATGAATATAAGCGAATCATCGGGCAACGCGAGGTGCGACGAAACATTCGTCGGTTGACCCAAGCGGGGGCCAAGGTTTTGTACTATCCCTGCGATGTTCAAGATTATGGCGCCCTGACGGCCGCTCTGCGCGACGTTCGCAAACAATTGGGGCCTATCACCGGTTTAATTCATGGGGCCGGCGTGCTGGCAGATCGCAAAATCGAGGATTTAACCGATGAGCAATTCACTTACGTTTACGAGACCAAAGTTACGGGGCTACGAAACCTTCTAACGGCATTGGAAGAGGACCCGTTGAAAATCCTCGTGCTGTTTTCGTCCTCAACAGGTCGATTTGGCCGAACGGGGCAAATCGCTTATGCTGCCGCCAACGAAGTGTTGAACAAAACTGCCCAGCTCGTTGCCCGTCAAAGGCCTGCCTGCCGTTGTGTCGCTTTGAATTGGGGACCTTGGGAAGGGGGAATGGTTACCCCTGCGTTGGCCGAAGTCTTTGCTTCCGAAGGGATCGGCCTGATCTCGTATCATCGTGGAAGCCAACTGCTTTGGAACGAGTTAAGTGCGCTGGATCGTCCTTGCGAGGTCGTCGTTCTGGCTCAACCGAAAGCCAGTGCCCCCCCCCTCTCGAATGGGCAAATTCCTCTCCGTGCAGAACAAACCTTGGTCCTAGAACGAGAAGTTCGCCTGAAAGATCACCCGATTCTCCGTTCCCACACCTTGAACGATCGGGCGGTTTTGCCAATGGTGCTGCATGCAGAGTGGTTGATTCATGTAGCCCAATCGAAAGCAGGTCCACTCCGTTTTATTGGGTTCAACGATCTCCGAATTTTCCAAGGCGTGCAGCTCGACGATGTGACACCGGCTCGGCTACGTTTGTTTGTGGGTCAACCCCAAGAACAGGACTCGATTTATGTGATCCCCGTGGAAATGCGGGGTTGGAAGAAGGATCGCGAATCGATTCACTCGCGGGCCGATATTCTTTTTGCCAAAGAATGGCCCGCTTCTCCGCCGCCGCAAGAATGGCCTAGCACCGGTCCGATGACCATGAAACCCCATGAACTTTACGAACAGGTTCTTTTTCATGGGCCTGACCTTCGGGCGATCGAACGAATCGACGGGGTCGGCGAAACGGGCATCATTGGCTTGGTGCGCAATGCCCCCCCCCCCCAATCGCTGGATGACCCAGCCTCTTCGACCCACGTGGTTTGCCGATCCTTTGGCCCTAGACGCTGCCTTTCAGATGATGATCGTCTGGTCTTATTTCCGCCATCAATCCGGCTCGTTACCGACCTTTATCGGCCAGTATCGACAGTATGTTCCCAAGTTCCCCAGCGATTATACCCAAGTGGTTGCCACCGTTCGGAAAGATACGGGGAAAAATGCCCGTGCCGATATTGAATTTCTCGATACCGATGGGCTTGTGATTGCAACAATTCACGATTATGAATGTATCATCGATTCCTCGTTGAACTTGGCTTTTCGGAAAGGAAGCGCCAGCGGCAGCGTTGCCAAAGGAAGTAAATACGGTTCGGTGATGGGATAGAGAGATTGAGGGAAGGGGATTGAGGAATAGCCGAACACAGAGGAAAGAAGAATTACGCTAACACTTCTTTGACGACCTGACCATGAACGTCGGTTAAGCGGAAGTCCCGTCCGGCATAACGATAGGTGAACTTTTCGTGGTCAAAGCCGAGCAAGTGAAGCATCGTGGCATGAAGATCATGCACATGAACTCGTTTCTCCACAGCGGCGAAACCAAATTCATCGGTCGCACCAATCGCCTGACCTCCTTTCACTCCACCACCGGCAAGCCAAACCGAGAAACCCCAGTGATTGTGATCGCGCCCATTGACCTTACCGGCATTGGAACCGGGCGTGGGCAATTCCACCGTGGGAGTCCGTCCGAATTCCCCGCCCCAAAGGATGAGGGTTTCTTCAAATAGCCCCAGTCTCTTGAGATCATCGATCAGAGCAGCAATCCCTTTATCGACTTCGCCGGCCAAGCGACGGTGATTCACTTCCAAATCATCGTGATTATCCCAAGGTTGCCCTTCGCCGTGCCATAATTGAACAAACCGAACCCCGCGTTCAATCAGGCGTCGGGCAATGAGTAATTGTCGCCCTTGGACCGAATTGCCATAGGCTTCACGAATCTTTTGCGGTTCCCTTGTAATGTCAAAGGCCTCCGAGGCCTCTTTCTGCATTCGGTAGGCCAATTCAAAAGATTGAATTCGTGATTCTAGCTGGGGATCGTTCTGACGAGCCTCTTGATGTTTCTGGTTCAGTCGCGCCAGTAAATCGAGTTGCCGGCGTTGATCTTCTGGGGAATGGGTGGGGCTTTTGATATACTCGATGAGTTTATTCACATCAGTATATTTGGTGTTAATATAGGTTCCCTGATAAACCCCTGGTAAAAAGCCGGCGGTCCAGTTTTGTGATTCTTGAATTGGGTATCCATTCGGGCACATGGCAATAAAGCCCGGAAGGTTCTGATTCTCGGTTCCCAAACCATAGGTCAACCACGAGCCAAACGAGGGACGCACCAAACGAGCTTCTCCGCAATTCATCAGGAGTAAACTCGGTTCATGATTGGGAACATCGGCATGCATAGAGCGGATGACACAAATATCGTCCGCGTGACGGGCCGTATTCGCGAATAACTCCGAGATTTCAAGGCCCGATTTGCCATATTTCTGGAATTTGAACGGGGACGGTAAGGCAGCACCGGTTTTTCGTTCGGTCGGTTTATTGGGAACCGGTAGGGCCTTGCCGGCGTATTTTTGCAAACTTGGTTTGGGGTCGAAGGTATCGACATGGCTTGGCCCGCCGTTGGCAAAAATGTGGATCACCCGTTTCGCTTTGGCTTTGAAATGGGGTTGTTTCGGAGCCAAAGGATTCAGTCCTACTTGAGTGTCGGTTGCCCGTGCGGTTTCATGAGCTAGTAGGGAAAGTAAACCTAAGTTGCCAATTCCCAGACCACTGCGAATGAGCATCTCACGACGATTCAACGGACCATTCATAGCAATTTCCCCTCTGTTGTCCTTGCTCTTATTTTAGATGATCGCCACTCGAAAAGGAAGGAAAAATACCCCCCCAGCCTCATCGAACCGTTAAACAGTAAACCCTATTGAACAATTAAACCGATAACACACAACCCCATTGACCCAGCAAAGATGGAATCTCAGGTGGGTGACCGTTGATGTATAGTGTGGCAATACCGTTACTGTGGCAGGCATAATTTGTTGCAATTCTTGCTGCGTCCGCACGGACACGGATTATTCCGACCGACTAGCGTCTCGATCAGGAAACGCTAGTCCTTCCGCCTTCGTGCAACAAAGATCAAATGCACCACGATAGGGAGTGGAACCCTGTAAACAATCAAACAGGCGGGATCGGTTACAGCAACTGGCTCGGCCTGAGATTCCGATAATACTCAGCGGCAATCCTTCGATCTCTACTTGGATGGTACGCCAACGAAGACGGCTACATGGGGCGTACCGTGCTCCGTCTTGGCTTCGGTGACTGGGGCCACCTCGCGGCTGCCCGGTTCGTCGTCGAGTATCACGGCGACTTCGACACCGTCAGGCCGCCACCCCCTGAGTAGAATTTTGATCCGGCCTTCCTTGCGTTCGGTGATAACTGCGCTGACCGCACAAGCACGTTCTTTCCCGTCCAGCTTTCCGTCCCAAATGTCTGTGGCCTCATACCGTCTCTCGCTGAGTGGAACCCACTCGCTCACTGCGATGAAGTCAGCCTTGAACGGTTTCTCGACGCTTTTGGAAACCCAAGACTCAACTATAGCTCGTTCCTTCTGCTTCCCAGTGGCAGGATCGACGGGCCAAATAATCTTGACGTATATGGGAGCGGCTTTAGGTAGTTCGGGCTTTATGGACGCGGGGTCCTTAGTCGCGGCCATTTGGACAAATGCAAAGCCAAAGAGGACTGCGCCCAACGTGAATCGGGTCATGTTGCACCTGCGATCAGAAAAAAGGTCGGGGAGTTTTCGGTTTGTGGTAGTTACGTCCCTGCTGGGGCACCCGCCGATGATGAAGAAAAGACCAAACACCCAACTGCAGCCTGCGTTACTTTCACCGTCGGAGGAGGGCTTGCTGCCCGAATCGGACTCGACTATTGTAGTCCCCTCTTCGTCGTCTCACAACACGGATAAGCTGCCAGCGGGAACACAAGTGAACGAGATCAGGAAAAACGAATCATCCCCTGCCATCGGCTGCAGCGACTGGTACGGAGTTTGGCCCGTTGCCCCCACCCATATCGCGGACTACGGGACCCTCAGAACTTCATCTGGGTCGCTAAGCTCCGCATCCCCAGATCGGAATACCCCGTCGCATCGTTCGCAATAGTAGCCATTCTCCCAAAACTCTATCGCTTCGTCCCAGCGTTCTTTTTTTATCTGGTATCGCTTCGTGGCCTTCGTAAATTCCCGTGCCTTAAGGAAGGCGATAACCCCGAGTATCGAGATTATCAAAAAAAAACCAGGCCGGGCATCCTTGGCCTTGGGATCTTTATCTATCAAGGTTACAATGCCAAACACAAGGAAGAACACGAGGATTCCCACAACCCAGCCCAACGCTGCGGGAGAGGGTTTTGTCGGCTCCGTGGGACAGGCCAATCGCTCTCCCAAGTCAGACTGAAACATATCCTTTAGTGACCAAGCTGATATCGTGAAGCCATCCGTAAACAAACTACTATCCTTCGACCTCTCTTTTCTCACAACAGCACTGATCTTACGTACCGTATCGACATGCCCACATTCTGGGCATGCGAGAGAAGTGCGTGCGGATTTCTTCTTCGGTGGAGCAGGTGGGGGAACGGCCTTCTTCTTCAGTGGAGTTTCAGGGGGAGTAGTCTTCGACCTCGGCGCTGGCCACCGGTCAATCTCTTCATCACATAAAGGGCACGGAAAGGACCTCCCCTGAAGGACAGAGGGGCCCAAAAAAGTTCCACCGCACTCGGGACAGACATATTCGAGTTTGGGCATGGATTATTCTCCTCCAAAAGGATCGCGTGGGGCTCGATCCGAGTTGAACCTACGACGGCACGCTTCCTCGTGCCACGGTGCGATCAGCTTGCCCACCGGCTCATCTCGCTTATTCCGTGCCGAAATTTTTAATTTAGATTGCTCTATCGCAATCTATCATGGTCAAGAGGATGGGTCAGAACGTCTGACCGAAACCATGATCCGCTCGACCTTATTTCACGATTTGCTATTACATTTAGCGCAATCTATTCCTCAAATGGACATTGCATGGCTGATTTTTATACAATTTTGTTTCTTTGAGGTTTTTAAGGTGCCTTGGTTTGGCGGGTTCTTGTGGTAATTAGCTTTGGCGGACTATGATTTCGTTGCGAACAAAGTCCGTATTCTGGGATCGGAATCGATGAGGGAATAGGGGTTTCGGTAAGTAATAATTGGGGCATGGGGCGCACCTTTGTAAGACATTTTCAATTTACCTATAGCAAGCAGGGCCGATTGGAAACGATATTTTTTAAGATTTTTCTATAACCCCTATCAGGCCCTGTGGGTTCGAGGGATTTTCCTCAATAGGTTTTGAACCGATTGTTGGGATTTCTCATTTGGATCAATTGCTACAATAACTCTTTTCATTACTTGCAGGGGTTTTTGTCTTGGACTTTCCAACCATTTACTCGGTGCGTCAAATCGCAGAGCAACCCACCGTCTCGAATGTGGCCGATACCGTTTACCAAGCGTGGCTGAATTCACCCGTTGCGAAACGGGTCAAGCCCGGTCAACGCATCGCTATTGGTTGTGGTTCTCGTGGAATTAACCAAATTGGTTTGATTGTTCAACAAACGGTTCGAGCCTTTCAGGAATTGGGTACCAAACCGTTCATTGTTGCTGCTATGGGGTCGCATGGAGGGGCGACCCCTCAAGGACAACGGGAATTATTGGCCTCTTATCGGATTTCCGAAAAGGAATTGGGAGTTCCCGTGGTCACCGATATGGAGGCCCAAGTGATCGGCACCAATTCTTGGGGCGAACCCGTTTGGTGGGACAAAAACGCTTTGGCGGCCGATGGCGTGGTGACCGTTTCGCGGATCAAGCCGCACACCGATTATCGAGGGCCTTACGAGTCGGGCATTACCAAAATGCTCGTGATTGGGTTGGGGAAACGCGAAGGGGCTTCGCAACACCACCGCTGGGGCTGGAAAGGCCTGCAACAAATGCTTCCCGAATCGGCCAAAGTCATTCTCGAAAAAACCAAGTTTTTGGGGGGGCTGGCCATTCTGGAAAACGCACAAGAACTGACGGCCCATCTGCAGGTGGTCGATCGGGATGAACTTCTGCAAGTTGAACCTCAATTGCTCAAAAGAGCATTTGATTTAATGGGTCGTCTCCCTTTTGACGAAATCGATGTGCTTGTGGTGGGAGAAATTGGGAAGAACTATTCCGGAGCAGGGATTGATCCGAACGTGGTGGGGCGATTGCTGATCGAAGCGGCCCCCGAACTGGAAACTAACAAACCCAAAATTACCCGTATGTGTGCCCTCGACCTGTCGCCCGAAAGTCATGGCAATGGCACGGGGGTAGGGATTGCCGATCTGACTACACAACGGCTTTTGGATCGCATCGAGCAGGAACCCTTCCGAATGAATAACCTGACGGCCTGTTTCTTGTGGCGTTCCAAATTACCTTTGGCGTTTCCGAATGATCGCGAATGTATTCAAGCGGCTCTCGATACTTGCTGGCAGCCGATTCCTGAAAAACTCAAATTCGCGATTATTCCCAACACGTTGGAGGTGGCGGAGTTGTGGGTCTCTCACCCGTTAGCCGAGTGGGCCAAAACCCAATCGACCTTGGCGGTGAATCCCACTCCCATGGCGATCCCCTTCGACGAGAACGGGAATTTAAAGCAAGAAATGCTTTTCCCTCATTGCGTTCGAGCCAAACGGTCTACCAAGTGAAAGCTCACGAATCTAGAGTCTTTTCCCTCATTGCGTTCGAGCCAAACGAAAAGTTTAACCGAACCGTCACAAAACCTGTGCTAGGATGGTAAGATGCAAATACTGTTTTGGGATATTGACGGAACACTCATTCGCAGTGGCGGGGCCGGCAAGGCCGCTATGGAATATGCCCTGACTGCGGAATTTGGTATCCCTTTCCTGCACGATACGGTTCCCTATGCGGGGCGGACCGATTACATAATCTCGCACGATCTGCTTCAAGTTCATGGGATCGACCCGACGGCGGAAAATATCCAGAGACTGAATCGGACCTACCTTTCCCGTTTACCGCAAGAGCTTCACCTGCGGGGCGGCGAAATCATGCCCGGTGTTGTTCCCACGATTGAACAAGCCAAAAACTCCTCTCGAATCACCAATGCCCTACTCACGGGGAATGTGAAAGAAGGGGCCAAAATTAAGCTCAGCTATTTTCAATTATGGGATCACTTTGCCTTCGGAGGTTTTGCCGACGGTTGTATAACACGCCCCGAGGTGGCACAAAATGCGTTGCGGGTCGCCCAATCCTTTTTTCAAGAGACGATCGATCCGCAATCGTGCTGGGTGATTGGGGATACTCCCGACGATGTGCTGTGTGCCCGAGCGATTGGAGCCAAAGCCGTGGCTGTCGGGACCGGTTGGCACTCGAAAGAACAATTGTTGGCCACGGAACCGGATGCCTTTGTTCCCGATTTTACCCAAGCTCGGGATTTACTCAAACGATGGAAACTCCTTTAACCTGCCAATCCCCCAAATCGTCTATGAATTCTTCCTCTGTGATGCCGCAAACCCAATCGAAAAGCAGCGAATCTTCGGTGCGGAATCGTCTCCCAGTCGCTTTTAGTTTCGATGTCGAGGAGCATTATCGGATCGAGGCGGCCTTCGGGTTGACTTGTCCCGCACAGACCCAACAAGAATATGCGAAGCGGATGGAACAATGCACCCGTTGGCTTGTCGAAGCAGTGGAACAATCAGGCGGCAAGGCTACCTTTTTCTTCGTGGGGCAGATCGCCCAAACCCATCCGCACTTGATTCGAGAGATTGCTCAAGCGGGGCACGAAATTGCCTGCCATAGCTGGGCCCATGAGCGGATTCATCGCCTGACCCCAGAAAGTTTCCGGAACGATTTACGATTGGCCAAACAGGCATTGGAAGAGGTTTCCGGCCAAAAGGTCGTGGGTTATCGGGCACCGACATTTAGCATTACGCGAGAAACAAGTTGGGCGATCGATGCGCTCGTTGCCGAAGGATTTAGCTACGATTCTTCGATTTTTCCAGTCCGCCACGATCGTTACGGTATCCCCGATGCTCCAACCCAACCTTTTTGGGCAATCGGGGCGAACTCGAAAATTCTTGAGCTTCCCCCTGCAACTCTTCGGGTCGGCAGAAGCAATCTCCCTGCAGCAGGGGGGGGGTATTTTCGCTTGTTCCCCAGCGGTATTTTACGAAGGGCAGCCCGAAAACGGGCACAGGACCCCTTGGGGGCGGCCGTGTTGTATTTCCATCCTTGGGAATTCGATCCCGATCAACCCAAACTCCCTTTGAAAAAACTCTCGAAGTGGCGAACCTATGTGGGAATATCCTCCGCGCGCAAACGACTGCAAAAACTCTTACGAGAATTCGAGAGTGTGCGCATGATCGATCTGGCCGAGCGAGCCTGCACTCAATCTCTTGGCACGTTTCCGATAGGTCCGGCCTGTTAAATTTCTCATCTCGTTTCAGACGCACCCAATTTCATAAGATAGCCCCAAACCTTCGGAGAGAGACTGATGACCTTGCTCGATCAAGCTAAAGCGGGTTTTGAAACGGTGAATGTTGACCCGAGCTACCGCACGAAAGCGCTGGAATACCTTTCTCAATGGCTGACAGATGAAACGCTTTCGGGTTACCGGCCCCAGATTGAATGGCAAATAGCCACTCAACAATGGGCGCAACTGCTCGACCAATTCTATCAGGTTCTGCCGTTCGGCACGGGAGGCCGTCGCGGGGCGGTGGGGATTGGACCGAATCGCATGAATCTGTGGACCTTGGGGGCTTCCGTTCAAGGACATTGTGAATATCTCAAGGCTCGCTTTCCCGGACAGGCGAACCTCTCGGTCGTTTTGGCCTACGATGTGCGAGAGTTTCGAGATAATCGAAAAGTTTATAATCCCGATCTTCCCAATCCGGTGTTGGGTTTATCGAGCAAAGCCTTTGCCCAACACGCTGCGAAAATTTATGCGGCCAATCACATCACCGCCCATATTTTGCCTGCGGATAGTCACCGTTACTTGGCGACCCCTGAATTATCCTTTGCGATTCGCCATCTCAAAGCCTATGGGGGACTGAACGTCTCGGCTTCCCATAATCCCCCTGATGATAATGGCGGAAAATTTTACGATGAGCGGGGCGCGCAACCGGTTCCTCCGGAAGATCAGTTGATGAGTGATTTCGTCGAGCAGGTGCAGCACATTCGCCTCATGGATTGGAACGATGGGATCAAATCGGGGCGCATTCGATTTTTGACGGAAGAACCTCACCGTGCTTACATCGATTTGTGTAAGCGTCAAAGTGTGACCACTCCTCCGCGTGAAGATGAATTAACGGTGGTTTATACCCCCTTGCACGGGGTCGGTTCCATGACGGCATTGGAAGCGTTACAATCGTTGGGGTTCAAGACGATCACGGTGACGGAACAAATGCCACCCGATGGGCAATTCCCCAATGTCACGAAATCGCCGAATCCTGAAGTCCCTGAAAGTCTCGATCTTGGGGAAAAATATGGCAAACAGTTCAAAGCCCATATTGTGATTGGCACCGATCCCGATGCCGATCGCATCGGTGGGTTAGTGTCACGATCTCTGGAAGGGGGGGGGGAATTTCGGTTTCTCACAGGCAACGAGATTTGCGCCCTTTTGACACATTATAAACTGAATCAACTCTCCAAAAGGTCGGCCCTGCCCAATGCCCCGATCGTTGTTCGCACCGAAGTTACGACCTCAATGGTATCTCGAATTGCCCGTTACTTTAACGCGCAGGTGGTGGAAAATTTGCTCGTCGGTTTCAAGTATATTGCCGAAGTGATTTGGCAGCTAGAAAACCAAGGTCGCTATGAAGAAGTAACCGGTACCCCTGCGGATTTCATCATCGGGGTCGAGGAATCGCACGGAGTGCAAACCACGGCCTCGCTGCGTGATAAGGATGCGGGGGGGGCCGCCGTCCTTTTAGCGGAAATGGCATTAGATTGTCGGCGACAAAACAGAACCGTTCCGGAATATCTCGATTCCTTGTATCGGCAGTTTGGCTATTTCCGTAACGAAGTTTTGAACATTGTGATGACGGGAATCGAAGGTCGCTCGAATATGAGCAAAATGCTCGATACCCTGCGCTCGAACCCTCCGCAAACCATCGGCGGATTGGCCGTCACCGGTTTTGAAGACCTGCGTGATGAAAATGGCCGCATGGGGCCCTTGAAAGGAGCCACCGATGCTTCCTCACGGAATTTCTTGATCTTCCGTCTCGGTGAGGTCGGTAAAGTAGTTTTGCGTCCCAGTGGAACGGAACCCAAAGCGAAAGCCTATTTGGAAGTGAGCACCTCCCCTTGGCAAGCCGGTGTGACGGGCGAACAATGGCAAACGCAATGTCAACAAGCCGATGAATTGGCCCAGAAAATTGCGACCGATTTCTTGACCAAGGCACTGGCCACCGTGGGGATGACCCCCGCCCCTGGCGCCGATAAACTCAGTCGATAAATGGGGCTGGATAAACCTATCCCAATTCGTTGAAGCAATGGGATTTCTTCAGGGGGGGGGCGAAAAAATTCCCTTTCACGCCAGAAGACAGAAGGGGATCTAATGGAGGTAAGATTTTCCAAATCGAATCAGCCGGTGAGCTTGCGATGTCTTTGCGAAAGGTTAGATGAATGAACCTTCCGCTGGCACCAAAGAATATTCAAACAATCTCTGGAATCAGCCGGTGAGCTTGCGATATTTTAGACGATGTGGTTGATCGGCAGCTTGTCCCAGTCGTGCCCTGCGATTTTCCTCGTAGGCTTGGTAGTTTCCTTCGTACCAGAAAACCTTGCTGTCTCCTTCAAAGGCCAAAATATGGGTCGCAATTCGATCGAGGAACCAGCGATCGTGGCTGATGACCACAGCGCAGCCGCCGAAATTCATCAGGGCTTCTTCGAGCGCCCGCAGGGTATCCACATCGAGATCGTTCGTTGGTTCGTCCAAAAGGAGAAGGTTGCCACCGGATCGCAAGAGTTTTGCTAAATGGACGCGGTTTCGCTCTCCACCGGAAAGTTCGCCGACCTTTCTTTGCTGATCGGGACCTTTGAAATTAAACCGCGAAACATAACCTCGGCTGCCAACCTTTCGCTTGCCTAACATGAGGTAGTCGGTACCGCCCGTGATCTCTTCAAAAACGGTCTTGTTATTATCGAGGGTATCTCGTCCCTGATCGACATACGCCACCTGCACGGTTTGCCCCACCCGTAGGGTCCCCGAGTCGGGCTTTTCTTGTCCAACAATCATGCGGAACAAGGTGGTTTTCCCTGCCCCGTTGGGACCGATCACACCGACGATTCCCCCTCGTGGTAGATCGAAGTTCATTCCCTCAAACAACAATCTATCGCCAAAGGCCTTGGAAACGCCCTCGGCCCGCACCACCAAATCCCCTAAGGGAGGGCCGGGAGGAATTTGGATGAGCACTTCGTCATCTCGTTCTTCGTATTCTTGGGCAGCGAGTTTTTCGTAAGCATTCAACCGAGCTTTATTCTTCGCCAATCGGCCTTTGGGGCTGGTCCGAACCCATTCTAATTCCCGCGCTAAGGTCTTTTGACGAGCATTCTCAGCTTTCTCTTCAATGGCTAGTCGGGCCCGTTTCTTTTCGAGGAAGGTCGAGTAATTTCCTTCGTAGGGGTAGCC
Organism: Gemmataceae bacterium; assembly: GCA_026419115.1. GTDB lineage: Bacteria > Planctomycetota > Planctomycetia > Gemmatales > Gemmataceae > SKW135. Next base: position 3,023 of record JAOAAA010000015.1, on the reverse strand, counting down.
TCGTCCATTGTCGAGTTCCAAAATCCACTTCGCGACGTTATCGAGAAAATAGCGATCGTGAGTGACTGCCACCACCGTTCCGGGATATTCTTCCAAGTGTCTTTCTAACCAGTACACCGATTCGGCATCGAGGTGGTTGGTCGGTTCGTCGAGGAGGAGCAAATCGGGCTTTTGCAATAACATTTTGCACAGGGCCACGCGACGTTTTTCGCCCCCCGAGAGATTATCGACCAACGCATCGGGGGGGGGCAATCGCATCGCATCCATCGCGATTTCCAAGGTCCGATCGAGATCGTAAGCATTCGTGGCATCGATCTTGGCTTGAACCTTGTCCATCTGTTCGGAAAGTTTCTCGAACTCTTCCGGAGAGGCCGTGCCCATTTTCTCGCCGATCTCTTCTTGTTCTTTTAATAGGTTCCGGATAGGGGTTACCGCCTCTTCAATAATTTCCAAAACAGTCTTTCCGGAAGGAAGACGCGGTTCTTGAGGCACATGCCCGATCGTGATCCCATTATCGGGTCGGGCGGTCCCCATAAAATCTTTGTCTTCGCCGGCCATGATTCGTAACAGGGTCGATTTCCCTGCACCGTTTGAACCGAGAACACCGATCTTAGCTCCGGGATAGAACGAGAGCCAAATATCTTTCAGGACCTCTTTGCGGTCATAAAGTTTGGTCAGTCGTTCCATCGTAAAAATATAACGCTCGGACATGAATCCTCACATGCAGAAACAGACACACTAAGGGTACAACTACATCATAAGCCTTACGGTCAAGAAAGCATAGTGGCGAACCGTGCGGAACTCACCTGAGCTTGAGAACGGGCGAACTACAATCGACCGAATTGTTTTTCTAATTCCTTGCGGCTGAACATCAGCGAAGTGGGCCGACCGTGCGGACAATGGTGCGAATCCTCAGCCAGTTGACGTAATTGCATTAGGTAATCGATTTCCTCAAGGGTCAACGGGTCCCCTGCTTTGATGGCGGCTTTGCAAGCGATCGTTGCCATGAGATGATCGAACAATTGCGCTCGTGAGGGGGGGCGATCTTTGGTCAAAATGACCTCTAACACTCCGTTAAAAATTGTCAGGGGGGAAGCTCGCTTCATCAAAGCGGGGTAACTGGAAACCGCAATTGTTCCGCCACCAAAATCCTCAATCTCGATCCCCAACTCTTGCAGGGCTTGTTGTTGCTCCATGACCAAGGCTGCTTGGTGGATCGACAACTCCACCGGTTCGGGTATGAGCAAGCGTTGCACCTCTAATTTTCCTTCGGAGATACGACGCCGAATTTGCTCAAACAAGATGCGTTCGTGTAACGCATGTTGATCGATCACCAACATACCATCTGGAGTTTCCACAACCAAAAACGAATTGTGGATTTGAATCGCCTTCGTGGGAAGCCTCTCGGCAGCAATGGGGAATGCTTGATTCGTGGGGGCAGGGCGTGTAGGAGTTTGACCCGCTGTAGTTTCATTTGGTGTGATCTCGTTTGGCGTAATTTCATTTGGCGTGATTTCGTTCGTGGGAACAGGGTTCGCCGAGGCTTGATTCTCGCCGGTTCGTTGCTTCGCATCGGTAAGACTGGCCGAGGCTTGGCCTGCGACCGGAGTGATCCCCTGTCCCGAGGTTGCAGCGCCAACCGTGCCAGATACCGGCTTGCTTTTCTCGACCGGTGCATTCCAAGGGGTCTCTACAATGGGCGAATCCTCGTCATGCGGTTTGCCGAAAGGGCTGGGATGAACCGGTGCCGGTTTGGGTTTGCCGACGATCTGTTCCCACGAAACCGGAGGCGGCGGTTCCACAATCCTCTCTTGAGTGGGTTGGAATAACGTCGGTTGCGGAGCGGGGGTCTCCCAAGGAGCGACGGTTTGTTCGATCTTCTCTCGGCGGGGTGAGCTTTCGGGCAATTGCAGCTGCGGAACTAGATCGTGCTTGAGCAACGCTTGCTTAATCGCAGAACGAACCAGATGATACACGGTTGAGGAATCTCGGAAACGAACCTCGGTTTTGGTCGGGTGAACATTCACATCAACGGAATCGGGCGGAACCGTGAGAAACAAAAAGGCAGCGGGATAACGCCCCGTCATTAATAATCCCCGATAGGATTCCTGCAAGGCATGCCCCAACGAGCGATCGCGAATAAATCGACCATTCAAGAAAAAGTATTGCAGCTTGGCGTTAGCTTTATCATCGCTGGGGTCTCCCACACACCCTGTCAAGGTCATGCCATCTCGTGAAAAATCGATCGGAATGAGACGTTTCGCTAATTCGTCCCCAAAAAACAGGGCAATCCGATCTTTGAAACTCGCTTCGGCAGGAACTTCGTAAACCAAACGGTGATTGTGTTTGAGTAGAAAATGAACCCCCGGCGATGATAAAGCTAAGCGGGTCACGATTTCGGAAACATGCCCCAGCTCAGTGGCCGTGGTTTTGAGAAATTTTTTCCGAACGGGTGTATTGTAAAACAAATGTTTGACTTCAATACGGGTTCCCGAACTTCCATTCCAAGGCCGAACGGGAAAAAGTTCCCCACCATGGCAACGAATTTCGGCCCCCTCGGGAAGATCGGCCACACGAGATTGCACGGTGACTTGTGCGATGCCCCCGATCGAAGCCATCGCCTCGCCTCGGAAGCCTAGGGTCATAATCTGAAAAAGATCATCGGCATTTTTGAGTTTGCTCGTGGCGTGGCTGGCAAAGACCAAGGGAAGGTCCTCGGGAAGAATCCCATGACCGTTGTCCACGATCCGAATCAGGTCAATTCCTCCTTGTTCGAGTTCCACTTCAATTGAAGTGGCCCGAGCATCGAGCGAGTTTTCCAGCATCTCTTTGACCACGCTAGCGGGTCGCTCAATGACCTCACCAGCAGCGATTTTGGTAACGACCTCGGGGGGTAGTTGATAAATTCGTCCCACGTTCCACACAAATAATCGGGGGTAAACAAATACTTCGTCCGATTGTAATCACGAATACCACAACAGGGCAAGGGCAGTTGCTCGAACGATGTGGCTCGAACGATGTGG
>JAOAAA010000159.1 GCA_026419115.1 Gemmataceae bacterium | reverse complement strand
CTTCTGGGTTGGTCATGGGGTTATTGCTTTACAAACCTCAATTGCTCTTGGGGTTTGCAGTTTGGGCGATTCTAGATTTTAAGAAACTTCAGAATGTTTGGTTGGGCTTTTTGGTCACGGTAGGGATTTTAATGGCCGTGAGTGGGGCGATGTTTCCTCAGGAATCGCGGGCATGGCTTGAAAATTGGGAAGGAGTTGTTCGCTACGATGCCTTCGATTATTTCAATCTCACGAATGCTACGGGCTTTTTCTCGCTGTTATTCGGCGATAATCGGGCGCTGGGTAAGGCCTGTGGTTTGCTCGTCTTACTATTGGGGCTGGTTGTTTTTGTGCAATTTTGGCGAAAGCACCGGCAGAACCCAACGCTCCTGTTTGCGGGCAGTGTTTACTTTGGCTTGCTGATTTCTCCCCATACGATGGTTTATGAATGGTCGTTGGCGTTGCTGAGTGTGTGGTTACTGTGGTACCGCACCAAAATGGACAAAACCCTCCTAAGACGGGGGCTGGTGTTTTTGGCCGTGGGACTGTTAGCGGGTCCGCCGATCTCGCGGCTCATGCTCACTCAATTAGGTTTTGCCCTGCAATTCGGTTGGCTCGGCGCTTTGGTGGCTGCGATCCATTTTTATTATTATGGCTGGCCCCGAACCCTGAAGGAAACGATCGCTTAAAAGAATTTGTCGAACAGGTATAAAAGAAGCCCCATCACCAAGGCCCCGAGAAAGGCCAGTACCCAAACGGTCCAAGCAAACCGGATCCCCCGAGTGACAGGTTGATCCGAAGCCGCGTATTGAGGATAAAGGGAATCGTCGTTCGGTGTTTCCATACTGGCATTGTGAGCTTTGTTCAGGAATTTTCAAGGGGGATACCACAAGGTCCAAAATTCGGCAAGGGCAAGCCTTGTTCGTCTGCCAAACAAGTCCTGAATTCGTTAGAAGGTTAACACTGTGGCAAGGATAAGCCGATCTCGTTGGTCGGAGTTTCCCTGTTCCTTCGCGGTTGAGAATCGTTGGTCGGAGTTTCCTCTCACCTTTGGGGATTGAGACAGGTTGTTACCCTTTCCCAACATAAAGAGGGGCAAGTGGTATCTCCTCGTCAGCTTGAGTGAGACCTTTCTAAACTTGAGTGATTTCATATCAACGCATCTCAATCTGTGATTTTGATTACGGACTCCCATTTGGCCGATTTGTTGCTCACACGATCCATTGCGGTGAAAACGATTTTGAACTCGCCGGCACGGGTGAAATACAAGAATCGGTTAAAGGGAATGGTTTTGATTTCTTCGATCTCCTTGGCGTTTTCCGTTTGAATATCCAAGGTCAAAGGTTTTTTCAAAGTCTCTTTGTCTTCCTGATCAAAAATCTGAACGCGAATTTGAAGATCGACCTTTTTCTCGCGTTCAAAGCCCACAACAAAGAACCGGAAGTAAACCCGTTGCCCAACGGGGTTATTCGGTAAGGCATCGGATTTTCCTTCCGGATCATAAGAAAGGCGGGGGCGAACAATCCCGAGGTTCGGTTTTGTAACGGTGACTTTTTTCTCGATCGAAGTCGAGGTTTTGGTCATATTGTCTTTTAAGGTGATATTGACCAGATATTCCCCCGGTTTGGTCTCCACGCCAGTGGAAAGAGGAACATAATAGGGGAACGAATCACCTGCAAAAGCAAGCGGTTCTTGAATCAATTCCTTGGTATTGACGATGACCTTTCCTTCCGGATCGGTGATTTTCTGAATAATTTCGGCGTCCATTTTCCCAGTTTCGTCGGTTTTGACCCCGCTGACAACGAAACTAAAGATCACTTCATCACCCGGTACAATTTCCAAAGAGGGGCGTTCCGGTCCAAATTTGTAAGAACGGACCTGTAAGTGCGAGATTTTTAACTCAGCAAATAAGGGTGATACCATCACACCAAGCCAAAGGATCGGCGCTAATCGTAACATAGTTGCTCCTTGGGAAATTAGAAAGGCTTCTGGTGGCCTAGTAAAAATTCTAAACTTCGCGCTTGCGTTTTGTTTTGGTTCTGGCTATGCTTAATTTTATTCTAATTCCCGCCATTAAACTCTCCTTCGGGTTCTAGTATGCTTGTAATTCCCGGTTTGGCCAGTCGTGATACCTGTGATGGAGTGACCCGCCGCGATCTTCTCCGCGTGGGAGGCTCCGCTGTTTTGGGCCTAACACTTGCCGATTTCTTCAAACCAAAATCTCAAGCGAGTGAATCAGCCGGAGGCCCCGGTTTTGGCAAAGCCAAAAGCGTGATTCTACTCTATCTCCAAGGTGGTCCCAGTCACCTCGATTTGTGGGACCCCAAGGACAATGTTCCCGAAAAGAACAAGAGCGTCTTCAGCGCCATTGAAACGAAAACCGTCGGTGCGAAATTTACGGAAAACCTGAAACGCCTCGCGACCGTGACGGATAAGCTAACGCTGATCCGTTCGATGAGCTATACCCCCGTGGGATTGTTCAATCACACCGCAGCAATCTATCAGATGCTGACCGGTTACACCACCGATAAAGTCTCTGCCTCGGGGCAACTCGAACCCCCGACCCCCAAAGATTTCCCGAATTTCGGTTGCAATATCATTCGGCTCAAACCCCCGACGGACCCCGTGTTGCCGTTCGTGATGATGCCCCGCCCTTTGCAAGAATCGAACGTGATCGGTAAAGGGGGCACTGCCGGTTTCTTGGGCAAAGCCTACGATCCTTACACCTTGTATCCTGCCGGCGACGACATGGACATGGATAAAATGTCGCGGATTAAAACCGAAGACCTGCAACTGCGAACAGACGTTCCGGAAGTTCGCCTGACCCGACGAGCCAGCTTGCGCGAATCGATTGCAGAAGGCATGCCGGAAATTGAAAAGGCCGTCGCCAAACACGATCTCAAAGATTACTATGGCAAAGCCCTCGGGTTGGTGCTTTCCGGCAAAACACGCGAGGCCTTTGACCTCACCAAGGAAAAACCGGAAACCCGCGAACGCTATGGCAAAAACACCTTCGGGCAATCCTGCTTGTTGGCCAAACGATTGGTCGAAGCTGGTACCCGTGTGGTGGAAGTGAATTGGCCCAAGGTGGCGAACTCCGATAATCACTCTTGGGATACTCACGCGGGCTTATCGAAGCGGATCAAGGATCAGGCAGCCCCCATGTTAGATATGGGATTGACAGCCCTATTAACGGACCTTGATGAGTCCGGCTTGCTGAAAGAAACACTGGTGATTGCCGTCGGAGAATTCGGTCGCAGCCCTCAGCGGGGCGTCAGCACCTCGGGCAATGAAAACTCCGATGATGGTCGCGACCACTGGCCCTACTGCTACACCGCTGTAATCGCCGGTGCAGGCATCAAACGGGGTTATGTGCATGGCAAATCCGACAAGACCGGATCGGCCCCGTTAGAATCGCCCGTTCACCCGACCGATCTGCTCGCCACGATTTATCATTCGGTCGGTATTGCCCCCGACACGATTGTTTACAATCACCTCAACCAACCTCGCGAGTTGGTCAAGGGCAATGTGATTTCCGGCATTATCGGGTAATGCGATTTCCGGTATGATCGGGGAAATTTTTACTCTTCTTTCGCTCTTTTAATTCGTAGAGGATGCGGGCGAGACGCCCGCGTTCCCAGCGTCTCTGGCGTTTCCAGTGCATCAAATTCACAGAGGATGCGGGCGAGACGCCCGCGTTCCCAGCGCGTCGGACGTTCCCAGCGCGTCAGGTGTTCTTCAGGGATTTATTCCCAAGTGGCTTGTCGTAATCGTTCGGCCCGTTTGCGGTAGCGCTGCGATTCACTCATGAGGTTCAATTGCTCGCACGCGGTCGCTAGCCCATCGAGTGCAGTAATGTGGTACGGATCGAGCGCCAAGGCTTGTCGAAACTTTCCCGATGCTTCCGTTGGGTCGGCATTCAAGAGTTTTTCTCGTCCTTCGGTGACGAGTTGATCGATCGTCTCGAGGTCGCGGAGGAATTGATCTTCAAAGACAATTTGATCTTTCACAACCAACAGAGAACACGGAAGTTGACGAAGGACCCGTCGCGTGACGCTTCCGAGTAACACTCGTAACAAGCCGGTCCGACCCGTTGCCCCCATCACAATCAGATCGGCTCCCAGTTCTTTGGCGGTCGTGGTGATTTGTTCGTGGGGTTGGCCTCGTTCGACGATGCGTTCCCAGTTCATTCCTTCGAGAGGAACCCCTGCGAGGAACTCATCGAATTCATTCATCCACTTGGCTTCGTGTTCAAGTTTGACATCCAACAAGTGCCCCGTCTCGGCCGCGGCAGCGACCCAACTGATTTCAGGAAGAACACTCAGCACCACCAAGCGGCCATTGAACAAACGGGCCAGATGAATGGCATCTTCCAAAGCTCGACGAGATAACTCTGAATGATCGACCGGACAAAGAATGGTCTTAAATTCTAAAGCGGGGCCGTGCGGATTGACTGCGAGAACCGGAGAGGAAGCGCGTTCTAAAATCGATTCGGTGACAGGGCCAATCACGAGTTGACCTTCACGGATTTTTTCTCCGGTGCCAATCACCAAAAGATCGGCATGAAGTTGTTGCGCTTTGCGTGTGATGGTATCGGCAGGAGGTCCCGATTGAATAAGGAACTCTTGGAGGTCGATTTTCTCAGCAGCGAGCCACTCCGTTAAACGATCTTGATGTTCCAAGGGAGAGACCGGCCAAGTGGGGAATTCTTCACGCACATGAAGTACGGTGACGCGAGCTTGCGTGAGTTTGGCCAAGCGAATCGTGGCCTCGGTCGCCCGTTCGCTCGACAAACGATAATCGGTCGCTAGTAAAATGGAACGAAGTGTTCCCATGACGAGACCTCTCTGGAATTTAGGAATCTAGGTAGGATAGGGGTTGTTTAGGTGGTTCGACGAACCCCAATGATGATTCTTTGGAATTCTCGGCACGAGAGTGATTTTAGCGATGCTCTCAAAAGAGAGGTAGTGGTGAAAGCAAGATTCGCTCGAGAGTTATTGTTTCTGTGGGGAGCTGTTCTGAGCATGTCATAGTTGCAGACGGTTGAGTTGGAGATCGAATTGGTTTGGGCCGAAAGGTGATAATCGTCGTTACAGACGAAATGTTTTCCGTTTCTTGGTCACGTCCCCAATAAGGCGCCGTCAGGATCACGGTCAGGATCAGGGCTTGCGATTCGAGCGGAGAGGGGAAGCGGGCGAGATCATTGGCCCCCTACTGGTGCGTTGGACCCATTTCGCAAAGGGGTCAGGCAACTGAGTTTTTCCTTTTTGCTTGACCTAACGGGTTGTCTGACTAAGATGAGTATACCTCGACACGTTGTCGGGGTTTTTCTTGCAAAAAGTTTGTGCTTTTTTTCACAAACTCTTCTTGGCCTTCGGAGCCTCAATGATTCTGGCCTCTGTTGTGCGTACGAGTGCAGGTGTAGAAGCTGCCTTTAACTTGGCAGACTACTATCCGATTTTCATCTTTTTGATTCTGTTAATTGCCTTTGCCGTGGGGACGCTGGTCGCTTCCCAGATCACTTACCTACTCGGTCTCAAGCCTTATAAACCAACAGAAGTCAAATTGATGCCCTACGAGTCGGGCATGGACCCGATTGGTTCGGCCCGTATGCAATTCGATGTCAAGTTCTACCTCATTGCCATCTTGTTTTTGGTGTTCGATCTCGAATTGTTGTTTTTGTATCCTTGGGCCGTGCTGGCCTACTCCGATGGGGCCGACCCGAAATGGGTGGAAGTGTTTCGACGTATGGTGTTCTGGGAAATCATCGTTTTCATTGCCCTATTAACGATCGGTTTCGTTTATGAATGGCGTAAAGGGGTTTTCCGATGGCGGTAAAATTTCCAGATTTCATAGTCTCGAAACTCGATTGGCTGGCAAATCAAGCCCGAGCCTATAGCCTTTGGCCGATGCCCTTTGCCACGGCCTGTTGCGGGATCGAATTAATGGCAACAGCATCGAGTCGATACGATATTGCACGATTTGGTTCGGAAGCCATGCGGTTTTCCCCCCGACAATGCGATGTGATGATTGTGGCCGGTCGTGTGGTGATGAAAATGGTGCCGGTGATGCAACGCATTTGGCAACAAATGCCCGAACCAAAATGGTGCATCTCGATGGGGGCCTGTGCCTCTTCAGGCGGTGTGTTCGATACCTATGCCGTCGTGCAAGGAATAGATCGCTTTATCCCTGTCGATGTCTATGTTCCCGGTTGCCCCCCCCGTCCTGAGCAATTGATTCGCGCAGTTTTAGATTTGCAAGAAAAGGTCCGAGCAACCGGTACGATTAATGCTCGGGAATTTGAAGGCCGCAAGGAATTCGAGGGGCCTGCTCCGTTGGCACGGCAATTGGCGCCGGATCAAACTATGATCGTGCCCGGTGATTTTACCACCGCCACTCGCTTACGACCCGAAAATAACTAGGTTTCCCATGTCTGTTGAAGATAAACTCAAAGAACGATTCGGTAGCGAAACCCTTGAGTTTTCGCAGTTTCGACACAACCGACGGGCGATTGTGCCGGTAGAAAAATTCCTCGATGTGATGAGCTTTCTCAAAACAGAATTGGGATTCAACTACTTGGCCGACATCGCGGGGATCGACTACCTGAACTATCCGAACGCCAAACACCGGTACGGTGTTGTGTATGCTCTGGCTAATGTCAGCACGGCCGAACGATTCTTCGTCAAGGTTTTATTAGACGATCCCGAACCCTTACTGCCCAGTGTTTACGAATTGTGGAAAGGGGCCGATTGGATGGAACGGGAAGTGTACGACATGTTCGGCGTGGTTTTCGATGGCCATCCCGACCTGCGACGAATCCTAATGCCCGAAGGATTTGCCTCTTTCCCACTCCGTAAAGATTACCCGTTGCGTGGACGGGGAGAGCGTCATAACTTTGCCCCCATTATTCGAGCCGAGGCCTAATCATGCCACTGGAAGCCACCTCGACGTTTCCCCTTGAAGAAACAGCCGACAAGGAATTTCTCTACACGCTGAACTTCGGACCGCAACACCCTGCGACCCATACGACCCTTCGCTTGGTGCTGACGCTCGAAGGCGAAACCATTGTCAAGGCTGTGCCCGATATTGGTTACCTCCACTCGGGTTTTGAAAAACTCGGGGAAGACCTCGACTATAACCAATATGTGACCATTGTGGACCGGATGAATTATATCTCGCCGATCCTCAACGAAATCGCTTGGCATCATGCCGTCGAAACCCTGATGGGGATTGAACTGACCCCCCGTTGTAAGTATATTCGGACGATTATTGGAGAATTGGCCCGCATCTCCGATCACCTTTTATGTGTGGGGGCAGCCGCTCTCGATCTGGGAGGAATCACGGCGTTTTTATATGCGTTCAACATGCGGGAGAAGGTTTACAACATCTTCGAGCGCATGGCAGGGCAACGCTTTCACCCCAGTTTCACCCGTGTCGGCGGGCTCATGTTCGATGTGGATGATGAATGGGTCAATATGATTCGCGACTTCATCCGAAACGATTTCCCGAAAGCCCATGCCGATATCTCGAAACTGTTGAACAAGAATCGTATTTTCTTGGATCGAACCAAAGGGGTCGGCGTACTCACCCAAGAAGAAGCGATCAACCGTAGCGCTTCGGGCCCCGTTGCGCGGGCCTCGGGGGTGCCGCGCGACATCCGCAAGGATGAGCCGTATCTGGCCTACAAAGATTTTGATTTTCAGGTTGTGTGTGCCAAAGCAGGCGATTGCTGTGCCCGCTACTTCGTGCGGATGGAAGAGATGCGGGAATCGGTCAAGATTATTTCCCAAGCGGTGGAGAATATCCCCACCGGTCCGGTCAATGTGGCGTTGGACGATAAGTTGACCATCCCCGATAAGACCGCGACCTATCGCAGTATCGAAGGGCTTATTCAACACTTTGAATTGTTTATGTGGAACCGGCGTTGGCATCCCCCTGTGGAGGAATGCTACGCTGCCACGGAAGGGGCCAACGGCGAATTGGGCTTTTACATTGTTTCCGATGGGGAAGGTCGGGCCTATCGCGCTCGCACCCGTCCCCCCTCATTCATTCATTTTTCGATGTTCCCTCACCTGATTGAAGGGCACACGATTAGTGATGTTCCCGCCGTTTTGGGAAGCCTGAACATCATCGCGGCTGAATTGGATCGCTAACAATACCGAAGGGATACCCTCATGACGATGCGATTTATTTCCGAGGAGATCAAGGCCAAAATCGAAGCCTATATTCCTCGTTATCCGAATAAGCAAGCGGTCACTTTGCCTGCCTTGCATATCGTTCATGACCATTATCGCTGTGTGCCTAATGATGCGATTCGAGATATTGCCGATCTGCTTAATTTAGCTCCCTCGGAAGTTCATGATACCATGAGCTTTTACCAATTTTTCCGAGACGAAGAGCATAAACTCGGGAAAACCCGACTGTGGGTTTGCCGAACGTTAGCTTGCCATCTTCGCGGGGCCGACGATCTGCTGGAACATTGCTCGAAAAAACTGGGTGTGCCCGTCGGAGGCACCACCGAGGATGGGAAAATTACCTTGGAATTTGCCGAGTGTATCGGAGCGTGTGAAGGTGCCCCCGCGTTTTTAGTCAACGATGAACATGCGATGAACATGACCCCCGAGAAGGCAGATGAATTGATCGAAAAGCTGCGACAACAATAACACGCCCGAAACAAGCTCATCGTTGTGAACAGGGGTGAGCCAATAATGATTCACGAAATAACTTAGCCCGTTGAGTTAAGAAAGCTATGGCATACGAACCCGTAC
>JAOAAA010000158.1 GCA_026419115.1 Gemmataceae bacterium | reverse complement strand
CCAATATGATGAGGATATTCGGTCGGGGGGCAGCAGATACCGGCACGGCCCAAAGCAATAAGAAAAAGATGATTCGGTTCATCAGAATCCTTTTCCAAGATGGTCAGGGACGAGAGCAAACACGTTTATTTAAAGGCAGTTGCCAAACTCGAAAAAGACTAAAAAAGTAAGTCGCTTTTAGCAACATCCTCGATGTTTTGAAACCACCTTTGGGAAAACACGTTCGACTATGGAACATGTTTGGTTATTTCTTATCCGACTTTAACAGCTCGACCATAGCCCAACCAAGGCGTAGACCCACTTCCATATAGGTTTCGGCATTTCGATTATAGTGGTAGCCCTGATTTTTAGGAGAATCGGCCACTTCTCGCCAAAGATCGCGAGAGTCGATTGCTTTCACATTCTTAGCGAATTTCGGGTATTTTTTCGGATCCGCAATCGCGAGTTGGGCTTCGGCAATTTTCAGACCGAGCCCTTCCTTGCCTGGGTTACCGCAACCAGTAGCGAGGACAAACTTGGCCTCCGGAACGTTATAATCTTTGCGTAAACTTTCGATCAGTCGTTCGAGATTCTCTTCGTATTTACTGGCATGGGCAGCATTGCCTGTGTCCTTATGTCCTTGCCACCAAACGAATCCCACAATTTCGTAACCTTGATCTTTATAATCGGGATACCATTGGGCGATATTTTTCAAAGCTTCTTTGGCATTGGTCATATCGTCGTCATATTGTTTCCCCGCGTACCAATTCACTTGCCGTTTGGGTTGTCCTTCGATCCACCAATCGGGGGTTTCTTTATATCCTGCGTAAGTTTTTCCTTCAAAGGTGTACGATTTACTTCCGGGAGGTAACAAATCCCAGCCCAAACTTCGATTACCGATACAAGATTTGATGATGAGTACAGGTTCCTCAAAAAAGGCCCCCAGCACATAACCGAAGCCCAATTCAGGACCGATCGCTTTGCCATTGTTGGCGGTCGGACTGAGCGGCGCCCCTTTCTTCACCCGAGCATCGTAGTAATAAACGTCTTTGCGAGAGGTCCATTTTCCTTCGCTTTCAACAAGGTAGGGGTATTTTTTTTCCGTCTTCGTTAGATAGGTCAAGGTCCCCTTTACGTTTTCGGGGCCAATATCCCCCATACCCACCATATTCGATTGGCCCATTAATATGAACACTTTGATGGGCTTACCACGAGTGCCCGGTTTATCGTCCGGCTTCAGAGAAACCTCGCTGGGTTTTTCGGCATTCAATTCCGATTCGCACACAGGGAGCAACATTGTGCTCACGAAGAGAGCTGTCCAGCAGAGAATACGCATCATAGTTAAACCTTATCGTTGGGGTCATCTCAAAAGGGCGATCGATCCGAGCTCCTGCAATGTTGTCGAGGTCATCTCAAAAGGGCGATCGATCCGAGCTCCTGCCGCAACAAACCAACGTGTGAGTGTCTGTCGTCACGATCGTTATGACAATCAAAAATCATCTCTACGATGTCTTTCTAGCCCCTTTCGACTTTTGGATTCAACGAAGAGGGACCGAGACCGTCTTTTGTTACAGATTGTGGATTTAGTGCAGAGAGACTGGAACTCTCTTTTGTTGTAAATAATCTACCAGAAGCGAATCCCGTTTTTAAGAAAAATAATCCCGTTTATAGGAATCAGTCGATGAGCTGGAAATCCCTTCGGGTGGCGATCATGCTCGACCTGCAATGGCCTTATAAAAGGCATGCCAGTATTTTTGCGGGCATCCAAGAGTATGCCAAGGCTCACGGCTGGAAAACGATCATTGATGAGTTTATCCACAATACCCTTAGGGAGTCTCCTGCGAAGCAGCTTCCATACGATGGGGTCATTGCTCGGGCGAATCTTCCCTTAGTGGCAGAAGCTCGAAAGAAACGAGTTCCCATCGTGAATGTGTGGGCCAGCTCTCCTGTTCATAATAAGGTCATCGGCGTCTATCCCGACTCAACCCTAGTGGGGCGAGAATTGGCAGAGCATTTATTGTCACGGGGCTTTCGTTCCTTTGGCACGTTGACTTCTTTTGAGAATTTGGAACATACGGTCGAGGTGGCCGAGTTTCAGCGTTGTTTAACTGAGGCGGGATTTTCCTGCATATCGGCCCAAATTCCTCAGAATCCTTGGAAAGATTTGATTCATTGGCGAAAGACCGAACAGGAGATTGAACGTTGGATGGACCAGTGGCGTTTACCTATTGGTGTGTATGTGGGGTCCGAAGGCTGCGGACGTATGGTGGTACAAGCGTGTCATCGGCGGGGGTGGCACGTCCCCACGGAGGTCGCGATTATTGCGGGCAAAAACGAAGAGACTTTGTGCGAACATCCCCATCCTTCGTTAACCAGTATGGAAATTGGCTACGATCGCATTGGCTACCAAGCCGCGCAACTTTTGGATCACATGATTCGGCAACCCAAGAAAAAATACGAATCGATTCGTTTGCCCCCGCAGGGATTATTGGTTCGTGAATCGACTGATTTTTTCGTTGTGGACGATCCGATGGTATCAGCTGCTTTGCGATTCATCTCGGCGAATTGTCATCGCTCGATTGGGCCAGATGAGGTTGCACGGGCGATTGCGGTTGAGACGCGGACACTTCAGAATCATTTCCGCAAGGCCTTGGCTAGGCCTGTGGCAGCGGAGATTCGTCGTTTACGTCTTGAACGGGCCAAGCGGGAGCTGACACAAAGTCAACGCAGTATCGACCAAATCGCCCAAGATACGGGTTTCGGCACCGCAACACGAATGGGAGAGGTTTTTCGCCGAGAATTAGGGTTCACTCCCAGTGAGTACCGACGACAACGACGGGTCAACCGATCTTAATTCTAATAATGAATTGAGCATTGTGCGGGTTGAGAAAAATCTTCACTCAATGAGTATCAGTGGAGTTTCCCACATATCGGGTAGGATCGGGGAGACCGGCTTCGGTAAAACCCTTTCGGCGAAGTTGGCAGGAATCGCAATGCCCACAGGCTAAGCCGTTGAGATCGGGATCGTAACAGCTAATGGTCTCGGCATAGTTCACACCCAAGGCAGTGCCACGGCGAATGATTTCGGCCTTGCTTAGGTGCACCAATGGGGCATGAATGGTGAATTTCCCGGCACCTTCAACGCTGGCTTTCGTGGCAAGGTTTGCGAGTTTTTCAAAGGCTTGTAAAAACTCGGGTCGGCAATCGGGGTAGCCTGAATAGTCAATCGCATTCGCACCGATGAACAAATCAAAGGCACCAATCACTTCGGCATACCCCAAGCAGCAGCTCAGAAAAATGGTGTTACGGGCAGGGACATAGGTGACGGGGATACCCGTAGAGATCGACTCTTCGGGGCGGTCTTTCGGTACTGCTATCGATGAGGTGAGAGCCGAACCGCCAATCGATCGCAGATCGATCGAAACGATTTTATGTTCGACGACCCCCATTTGCTGGGCGATCTTTTTCGCTTGAAGTAACTCAATGCGATGGCGTTGCCCATAATCGATACTGAGGCTATACAGGGCGTACCCTTGCTCTCGAGCCAAGGCCAGAACCGTAGCGCTATCCAAACCACCCGACAAAAGAACGACTGCTTTTTTCATTTCGATATTGTGCCAGTTTCTCAAGGAGGTTCAAGAGCTGTAAATGGCCCATGAGACCATGAAAAAGTTGCAAGATGGCCCATGAGACCATGAAACAGCTGCAAGTACAAGCCACAGATTTTTGAGTAAAATCAAAAGCTCTGTAAAAGTGGCTTCACTTGCTCAGCCAAGCGATCGCAACCCCTGTGGCCATCAGACCCAGTAAAAGCAGAACGGTTCGTCGAAAAACGGCATCGAGGCCCGAGCGATTCAAGAGCCTTTCGAGTTCTTCCTGATTATTGGTTTCGATGGCATGTTGTAACTCGAATTCAAAACGCGATTCGGGATAATCCATTGCTTGTTCTTCCGAGCGGGCCTCGGGGGGGATTTCACTTCCCAACGGTTGCACGGCCAAGGTGAAAGGCAAATTCGCTTGGGGAACCCATGTGGCCAACCAGTGTTCACGGCGGACCCCATCGGGTAAAAACATCCACATATCTCGAAGCGTTTTGGCATCCGGAGATTCCCGCTGTAGAACCAGTCTCCCCCCATCGACCAAGGTTTGCGTTCCCCCCAGAAGCAAGGCGCCGTTCCCTTCTCGAAGAATCGGTTCGAGCTGAGGAATCGTTCTTGGGGGAAGCGGTTGATTGGGCCATTCTAAATCTTCTAGGGGAGAATGGAGCCAATTGGCGGGGAACTTTTCTGCGATCAGAAAAGGATCGGGAATCACGTCATAAAGTTGACGACTCAGCACACGAACATAAAACCGGTTTTCATAAGCGGAGACAATCGCTCGGGTGGAGCGAGTCAAAGGCAACACAAAAAGCACCTCTTGGGGGGGGCCCTTACCGTAACGATCTAATATCTGGGATAATGCAGGCACCCATTCGCGAAGGAAACTGGGGGAGCAATCCCCTAGGGTGTTCCCCTCGAAGCGGGCCACGGAAAAAATTCTTGAGATCATGAATGATTGGCAAGCGAAAAAGTTCTTGGGATCATGAATGATTAGCAAGCGAAAGAATTTCGGCAGCGGAAATTTCTGTAAAGCACGGCACAACCCGATCGGCACCCGCTTGAATGAGCTTTTCTGCGGAATGGTGACCCACAAAGGTGACCCCCACGGCTCGCATACCGGCTGCCTTGGCGGCTTGGATGCCTGCAACCGCATCTTCCAGAACAACACATTCGTAAGGGGCGACCCCGATACGAGCTGCTGCAACAAGAAAAACCTCGGGATCGGGTTTGCCTCTTTGGGTATCTTCCATCCCTACGATGGCACTGAAAAAAGGCTCCGTTTCGGTCATTTTCAGAATCAATTCCAGATTTCCCTGCGGGGCGCTCGAACCAATCGCTTGTTTGACCCCTGCTTGAGCAAACCCCTGTAAAAGGTTCAGGACGCCGGGTAAAAGATTGATTCCTTTGCTTGCCTCGGTTTTGTAATACTCTTCTTTACGAGTGCCAATTTCCAGAACTTCTGCATCGGAAAACTGTTGGTTGAACAATCCCCGAATAATTTCAGGATTTCGCCGACCAAAAGTGGCATTGAATTCTTCCCGAGAAAGCGGTCGGCCCATTTCGGCTGCGAGTTTTTGCCAAGCCTGATAATGCAGGTCTGCCGTGTCCACTAGGGTACCGTCTACATCCCAAATAATAGCCCGAATCGGTATCATTCAGAAAGGATAGCGAAAGGCGAGCAAACTGGTTAGGGCAACGCTTCAAAGGCGAGTCGGTCCTTGCGTGTTCCTGCGCACAATCACAAGCGAAGAGTACAAGGCATAAGTAACACGGATCAGAATCAAAACACAAAAAAACGTCAATGAATAGAGAATCAGGACACAAGAAAACGAAAGAACGACAAAGAGCCAAAATGATCTTCGCAAAAATTTCTCACCTTCCTCGGGGCCAATTCTGTGTAAAATAAGGATGCCTTTGAACCTCCTTGAGTTGCTTCGATTCATGATTATTTATCCTGCGATTGACCTTCGAGATGGGAAATGTGTTCGTCTGCGTCAGGGCGATTATAACCAAGAAACAATCTTTGGTGAGAATCCGGCAGAGATGGCCCAGCGTTGGGTTCGTGAAGGGGCGCAAGCCTTGCATTTGGTCGATCTCGATGGAGCCAAAGTAGGCAAACCGACGAATAAAGAAGCCATCCAAGCGATAGTGAAAGCGGTTTCGGTACCGTGTCAATTGGGGGGGGGTTAAGAACCGAAGCCGATATTTTAGAGGTTTTTTCTTGGGGGGTCGAGCGGGTAATTCTGGGAACCCGAGCTTTGCAAGACCCCATGTGGTTGCGCGAACTTGCCCAAAAATATCCGCAAAAAATCATTCTCGGGCTTGATGCAAGGGAAGGAAAAATCGCGACTCATGGATGGTTGCAGACCTCACAATCCATGGTTTTAGACGTGGCTCAAGAATTTGCCCACTGGCCATTGGCAGGAATTATATATACCGACATTAGTCGGGACGGTATGATGGCCGGACCTAATATCAAGGGACTTGCCGAATTGGCTCGGGCGGTTCCCTTGCCGGTGATTGCTTCCGGTGGGGTCACTACCCTAGAAGACATTAGTGAGTTGCTCCACTGTGGCTTGGCCGGTTGTATTATTGGCCGATCATTATACGAGGGCCGCATTTCATTACCAGCTGCATTGGGTTTAGTGGCAAGTGCTGCTAACAATGCGACGAAGACGACTTCCGAAAGGTGAACCCGTGACTAGCGCTGTTGCGACTTCGGATAAGGACAATCCCCGGTTAGCTCCCATGCTAACCGGGCTGGGGGTATAATCGGGGTCGAATGAGTTATCCAAGTGACAACACTTGGATAACCGCCGATCCCAAGCCTCGACACACTAACGATCTGGCGAACTTCCGCGAAGCCGCCTTCATGATTTAGGTTTCCGTCGTTCCTCTCTTACGAACGACCTAGTCAGGAGGGTTAGGCATGTTGAAGTATCACGCACCCAACATTCGCACGGTGGCTTTGGTGGGCCATCGCGCCAGTGGAAAAACATCTCTCGCCGATGCCATGCTACACAAATCCCATGCCGTGGATCGGCTCGGGAATGTGGACGATGGCACGAGTATCTCGGATTTTGATGAAGAAGAACATCGTCATCATTTCTCCATCGATACCAGTGTGCTACACCTCGAACATAACGGGACATTCATTAACTTACTCGATGCGCCGGGCTATCCCGATTTCGTCGGCGCCGCACTCGAAGCCCTCTATGCCGTCGAAACAGCCGTCATTGTGATTTCCGCAATCAATGGCATCGAAACCAATACCCGTCGGATGTATCACGAAGCCGGTAAACGGGGCTTGGCTCGCATCATCGTGGTGAATAAGTGCGATTCCGAAGGGATCGATTTCCCTGCTCTGATTCAATCGATCCGCGATACTTTCGGTCAAGAATGTGTCCTGTTTGATGCCCCCGTTGCTCTTGGCTCCCAATTTTCTGGTGTGGTGAACCTGCTCAAACTTCCCGCAGAGATTCCCGCGACGTGTCCCATCGATGCTATCCAAGCCCATTCGCAATTGATCGATGCTATCGCCAGCGGGGACGATCTGCTTTTGGAAAAATATCTCAATGAAGGGGACCTCTCTTTAGAAGACCTAGAACAAGCGATTCCCAAGGCCGTGTTCGAGGGACGGGTCGTTCCGATCTTTTGTACGGGGGCAAAACTCGAAACAGGTGTAGAAGAACTGTTGAATGCCTTGGCCAGTTATTCCCCCGCCCCGAATCATGCACGTCTTCGATTGGGGCAATATCTAGCAGGGATGAACGGACACGAACATTCTTTTGAAGAGGCTGACGAGAACGGCGAATTTCTCGGCCAAGTCTTCAAAACCGTCAATGATAAATTCGTAGGCCACCTGAGCTTTATTCGGGTTCTCTCGGGGAAAATCGATGCCAAACACACCTTGTTGAACATGCGCACCGGTAAGGCCTCGAAGATTGGTCACCTTTACATGATCCAAGGCAAAACTCACGAACCGATTCAAGAAGCCTATCCCGGTGATATTGTTGCCGTCTCAAAGGTGGATGATCTGCAAATTGGGGATACCGTTTCCTTCTCGAAAGATGCACCCAAACTTCCTGCCCCCGTGTTCCCCAAACCGATGTATGGCCTAGCGATTGCCCCCAAAGCGAGAGGGGATGAACAAAAAATCTCGATGGGCCTGCACAAAATCGCCGAAGAAGACCCCACCATTCAGATCACTCACGACCCCCAAACCCATGAAACCATTATCAATGGGGTTTCCCCCTTACATCTGGATGTAATCTGCCATCGATTAAAGGAACGTTACGCGCTGGAAGTCGTCACGCACGAGCCGAAAGTTCCCTACCGAGAAACGATTCAAACCAATGGCGCTGCCGACTATCGACACAAGAAACAATCGGGTGGCCGAGGCCAATTCGGTGAAGTTCATTTACGGGTCTATCCTCTCTCGCGAGAGATCACCTCGAAGGAGCAACTCGAAGCCGAGTTTGCCAATAAATCCAACTTCGAGAAAATGCGCTCCGTAAGTTACGATCCGGAATTCAACTTTGCGTTCATCGATCATATCGTTGGAGGAACGATTCCGAATCAATTCATGCCCGCTGTGGAAAAAGGGTGTCGAGAAGTTTTAGAACGAGGAGCCTTAGCAGGCTACCGCATGCAAGATATTGCCGTTGAGGTTTACTTCGGGAAAGATCATCCCGTTGATAGTTCAGAAGCTGCCTTCAAAACGGCAGGGAAATTGGCCTTCAAAAAAGCGATCCAATCGGCCCGACCCGTTCTGCTCGAACCGATCGTGAAACTGGAAGTAATAGCCCCCTCTCGTTTCACCGGCAATGTTCTAGGTGATTTGAATACCCATCGCGGACGGGTCGAAGATCAAGATTCGTTGCCGGGGGACCTGACGCTCCTGAAGGCTCAAATTCCTCTCGCCGAGGTCATGAAGTACGCTGCCCGATTAGGCAGCATTACCCAAGGGCAAGGGACCTTCTCGCTCGAGTTCTCCCACTACGAGCCGACACCCGCCAACATCCAAGCCCAAGTGGTAGCCAAGGCCAATCTCCAACACCAAGAAGAGGAAGAATAATTCTTTCTCGCGGTGCTTATTGGCACGGCTTGGGGCTTGTTGGCTTGGGGTTGGCATGGCTCGGAGCTTATTGGTTCGCCCCCCCCCCCATCGAGTTATTTCTTATCGATAGGCCATTGAAAAAACTGT
>JAOAAA010000157.1 GCA_026419115.1 Gemmataceae bacterium | reverse complement strand
GGGTGACCTTGACCCCGCAACGATCACAAACCATACCCTTATATTTCATGCCACGGTATCTACCGCACGCACATTCCCAATCCTTTTCCGGCCCAAAGATTTTCTCACAAAACAGACCATCTTTCTCGGGACGATACGTCCGGTAGTTGATGGTTTCTGGTTTTTTGACTTCACCGAAAGACCAAGAATGAATATCGTTGGGGCTAGCTAAACTGATCCGAACCGAACCATAATCGTTGATCCGATCGTAGGTTCCGGTGTCCGATCCATTCCGGTCGAAGTTATTACTTGAATTTTGAGGAATCGGCATACTCGAAGACATATCTCAAACCTCGGTTAATTGTTTCGTAATGCTGTCTGGCTGCGTTGTTTTGTTGTTGGTCTCATGTCGGACCACTTGGCATTCTGGCTCATGATTCGGATCGATGCTTGGCTCACGTCATCATGGTCTTATCAATTGTTGAGTCGTTTCTTTTCCAGTTGCATGTTCAACCCTAAGCCGCGAATCTCGTGAGTTAAGACGTCGAAGCTCGCAGGGGTACCGGCATCGAGTTTGTTTTCCCCTTTCACCATCGATTCATAAATCTTGGTTCGACCTTCCACGTCGTCCGATTTCACGGTTAACAACTCTTGGAGAATGTATGCCGCTCCGTAGGCTTCGAGTGCCCACACTTCCATTTCGCCAAAGCGTTGGCCCCCGAAGCGTGCTTTACCACCGAGGGGCTGTTGCGTAATCAACGAATACGGCCCTGTGGCTCGGGCGTGAACCTTGTCGTCAACCAAGTGGTGCAGTTTGAGCATGTAAATGTAGCCCACGGTCACTTCTTGATCGAAGCGTTCGCCCGTTCGTCCATCGTACAGCACCGACTTGCCCGATTCGTTGAATCCCGCTTCTTTCAGGGCATTGATGATTTCTTCTTCACTGGCCCCGTCATAAATGGGAGTAATGGCCTTGAAGTCGAGTTTCGCTGCGGCATAGCCTAGGTGGGTTTCCAGAATTTGACCGACGTTCATCCGGCTTGGCACCCCGAGGGGGTTCAACAGAATATCGACCGGTGTGCCGTCGGCCAAGAATGGCATATCGGCTTCGGGAAGAATCTTCGAGATCACCCCTTTATTCCCGTGCCGACCGGCCATTTTATCGCCCACGGAAATGACCCGTTTGGTGGCGATATACACCTTCACCATTTGTTGCACACCACTGGGCAATTCATCCCCGCGATTCAAGGCACCGATCCGACGTTCCCGTTCTTCCGCGAGGATATCGATCCGTTCCTTGTATCGTTTCCACAGGTTTTTCACCTTCTCGACTTTTTCCGGAGTCTTCAAAGGCAGTTTGCCAATATCCAACGATAGGGCCTGTTGAGCAATCACGCTGTCTTTTTCTTTTTCATCCCCCAAGGGTTTTCCGGTTGTGGGGTCCTTCAATTCCTTGAGTTCTCGTTTATCGATAAACTCGGCCAGTTCGACCAAAAAGTTACGGAACTGCTCGGCAATCGGTTTGTTGAAGCGGGCTTCGATATCCGCTTTTTGTTTATCGAGGGCCTTTTTCTCTTCTTCCGTCATCGAGGTTCGGCGGCTAAAGCGTTGGGTATCGATCACGATCCCTTCCACCCCGCTAGGAACTTCGAGGGAATCGTTCTTCACATCCTCGCCGGAACGTCCGAAAATCGCGTGCAACAGTTTTTCTTCGGGGGTTTGTTCTGCACGGGATCTTGGTGAAACCTTACCGACCAGAATATCCCCCGGTTTGACATAGGTACCAATTTGGACCACCCCATGCTCATCGAGGTTCGCTAATGCTTTCGACGAGACGTTGGGAATATCTCGGGTGAACTCTTCCTTACCGAGTTTAGTTTCCCGAATCTCGATATCGTACTCTTCAATGTGGATGGAGGTGTAGGTATCGTTTTTGACTAAACGATCGCTGATGATAATGGCATCCTCGAAGTTGTACCCTTCCCAAGACATGAACGCCACAAGGACGTTCCGCCCCAAGGCCAATTCTCCATTTCGGGTGGCGGCCCCATCGGCAATAATTTGGCCTGCTTTCACCTTTTCACCCATCTGAACGATCGGCTTTTGGTTTTGACAGGTTCGTTCATTCAAACCGACAAACTTCCGCAGGGTGTATTCCACCTCATCCCCTTTCGCGGGTTGAATTTTGATACGGGTAGCATCGACATAAGTTACGGTCCCATCGACTCCTGATTTCAGAACCATCCCCGAGTTTAACGCTACTTCTCGTTCCAATCCTGTAGCCACAATGGGGGGTTCCGTAATGAGCAAGGGAACCGCTTGGCGTTGCATGTTCGATCCCATCAACGCTCGGTTGGCATCGTCGTGTTCCAAAAAGGGAATCAACCCTGCGGACACACCCACGACCTGCTTGGGGGACACGTCGAGATAATCGATCTTCTCTGCGGGAATCTGTTGGGGGTCGCCGTTGATTCGACCGTTCACTCGATCGACGGTGATTTCCTTGCCGTTGTGCGGGGTATCGGCTGGGGCAATGTAGCGATCCCGTTCTTCATCGGCACGGAGCCAAACGGCATCGTCGCCTTGGATTTTTCTGTTTTTCACTCGACGATACGGGGTGATTAAGAATCCGTATTCATCGATCCGTGCATAAATCGACAGGCTGGAAATCAAACCGATGTTGGTCCCCTCAGGGGTTTCGATCGGGCAAATCCGTCCGTAGTGAGAAATATGCACATCCCGTACTTCAAAGCCTGCCCGTTTGCGGTTCAACCCGCCTGGTCCCAAGGCCGACAAGCGGCGTTCGTGCGTTAATTGGGAAAGGGGATTGGTTTGGTCCACCACTTGAGACAATTCGGAACGACCGAAAAAGTACTCGATGGCCGCCGAAACACTTTTGGGATTGATGAGCGTTTGCGCTTGAAGTTCTTCCTCGGTCTTGTTTGCCATCCGTTCTTGAACGGTTCGTCGGAGTTTTAGGAAGCCCTTGCGAAGTTCGTCCGAGGCCAACTCATCAATCGTTCGTAAACGACGATTCCCAAGGTTATCGATGTCGTCGACTTGATAAATCTGTTCTTCTTCCTTGGTCTTATTGTTATCGCGCAATTTCAATAGATACTTGATGGCATTGACGAAATCTTCAGCCCGAAGGGTCATCTCCGTTTCGGGAATGTTTTGATTAAACTTCCGGTTGACACGGAATCGACCGACGCGGCCCAAACGATAGCGATTCGGGTCCTGAAACTTCTCTTTGAAAAGTTCCTTGGCCTTTTCCAGTTGCGGTGGGTTGCCTGGACGAAGTTTTTGGTAAATTTTCAGCAGGGCCGCTTCGTGCGATTCGAGGCCATCTTCTTTGATAGAATCGAGAATGATCGTATCGGTGGGGGGGGCAAGAACGCTCACTTCCTTAATATGAGCGGTGACGATTTTATCGACCACGTCTGCGGTGAATTCCTCACCGGCATTGAGATAAACTTCGCCCGTTTCCGGATCGATGACATCATCCTCTGCCACCATCGGCTTGATTTTTTCGTCGGGATTGCCAATGAGTCGTGCCCGAGCATCGGCACTGCGGAGTTTAATCGTTTCCGGTGTATAAAAGGCTCTTAAAATTTGTGAGGAACTCGAATAAGCGGGGTCCATGGCCCGTAAAAGGGTGATGGCCGAGAATTTCCCCGATTGGTCAATCCGAACGGCCAAGGTATTTTTCTTGGTCACTTCGATTTGAATCCACGATCCCCGTTCGGGTAAAATTCGGCAGGAGTGGAGTCGTAAATCCCCTTCGGTGTTCACTTCAAAATCCACACCAGGGGAACGATGGAGCTGACTGACCACAACCCGTTCCGCCCCGTTGATAATAAATTCCCCCCCCCCAATCATAATGGGCATTTCGCCGAGGAACACATCAAACTCTTGAGCGGTGCCATCCCCCTTTCGCAGCCGGAGAAAGACTTTGAAAGGTCGGCCATAGGTCAAACGAAGGGCGCGGCACTCATCGGGTTCATAACGGGGGCGGCCCAGTTCATATCGGATGTATTCTAAGGCGATCTTCTTATCATAACTCTCAATAGGAAATATCTCTCGCAGAACCCCTTCGAGACCGATCGGTTCTCGTTTATGGGGGGGCACATCCAATTGCAGAAATCGGGCGTAGGCCGTCGTTTGAACATCGGTTAAAGGCGGCACTTGGAAGGCATCTCGGTTCCGTCCAAAATTTCGCACAGTTTTTGGTTGCAACGTGCGCTGAGTCGTAATAGCCATATGTAAGAAACTCCCCCTTGGAAAACTCTAACCATAAGTGTGCAAAACTTGTGGAATTCTGTTCCAACAAGGCTTGCAAAAACCGACCAAAGGCATTATGAGATTATGGGTGGTGTGTAATTCCAAAATCGGTAATGAAAGAAAACCAACGGCAGATCGGTACGTAATTTGGGTAAACGCATAATTAGAATGGAGGGTTTTATTCGGTTGGTACGCATTAACATAGTTGGTTGATGGCGTATCAATCGCACCCTCGAGTGACACGATCGAGAGGCCCATACGGCCCGTCGTTCTAGCGCATACTATACATATGCTCAGAACGACGTCGCTGCTTGGCCGTACAAGTTGCGTAAATGATAGTGTATTCCTGCACCTCCCATTTTGTCCAGTCAATAATCCCAAAAATTCTCAATTTTTTCCTTTTTTCTTTCTCCCTCCCAATCACCAGATCGTCTTGAGGCCTTTTTTCCTCCCGATCCCTGCACCGTTTGGAGGACTATTTCCTTTCCGATGGCTTTTCTTCGTGATCGAATACTAGTCTTCTCGAAATCTTTGCACCTGACTAGGGCCTATTTCTTTTCCTTCCGTGCTTTCTAGAATCACTCCTCAACGACGTTTCTGACAGCGAGTCCTTACTGTGTCTTCATCGATCGATTACAAATCTGCCGGCTTGGACCTAGATATTTACAACGAGACCATCGACCGCATTGGCAAGTTGGTTCGTAAAACCCACACCAAAGGGGTGATTGATAAGTTCGGTGGCTTTGCGAGCCTTTTTGCCTTGGATGTGGAACGCTGGCTTTTCTCGGGCGGGTATCGCAAACCGGTTCTCGTAACCTGCACCGATGGGGTCGGCACCAAGCTCAAAGTCGCGACTTTGTGCCAAAAATATGACACCGTTGGGATCGACTTGGTTGCCATGTCGGTCAATGATTGCATTTGCTGCGGGGCCAAACCTTTGGTCTTTCTCGATTATCTGGCCATGCCCAAAGATGATCCCGAATTGGCCGAGAAACTCATCACGGGTATGGTCGCAGGGTGTCAGGAAGCCGGTTGTTCCCTCGTCGGAGGAGAAACCGCCATTCTCCCCGATACCTACGCTGTGGGCGATTTCGATTTGGCGGGTTTCGTCGTCGGGGTGGTGGAACGCGAGGAGGTGATCGATGGCTCGCAAATTCAACTGGGCGATGTCATCTTGGGCATTTCCTCAACCGGCTTGCACTCTAACGGTTACAGCTTGGCTCGCAAAATCATTTTTGAACACGGGCAACTTCAGGTAAACGATGTGATCCCCGAATTGGGTAAAACGGTGGGTGAAGAACTCCTCACCCCCACTCGTATCTATGCCAATGCAGTGCAATCGGTTTTGAATCACTACCCCAAAAAGAAAAAGGTGATTCGGGGGCTTGCTCACATCACAGGTGGCGGAATTGTCGAAAATCTGCCCCGTGTTCTTCCGGAAAACAAACGAGCTTTCATCCTCCGCGATTCTTGGCCTGTACCACCTGTATTTACTTGGTTGCAAAAACTCGGTAACGTCAAACAGGATGAGATGGATCGAGTCTTTAACTGCGGCATCGGCTTTGTGATGGTCGTAGCCAAAGAATTGGCTACCGACATCCAAAAACGCCTGACTGACGAAGGTTACCCTACCCATGACCTCGGCGAAATTCGAGAAGGTCCCGTAGGAGTTTCGTGGGTTTAATCCTTACCTCTCATGGATGGAGTATTACCCCTCCCGAATCATGCGGTCCCTTTTCGTCTCATCGTTACGTTTCTTTTATGGAATAGAACGATCCGGCAAACCATTCGTTGCCAGCATCGTCTTTCATCTTAAAGGCACCCATTATAAATAAGGAATTCTCAGCATGTTCGGACGAATTTCGATTCTCGGCGTATCGTGTTTGACCCTAATCACTTTGTGCCACTCGTTCGCAGAAGCGGATGTAGCCTACATCGTGAGTACGCCGGCACAATCGGCCATCTCGGCGAAAATTATTGTCAAAGGCGAGGTCAAATCGATCGAGAAAGATTTGGTCGAAGTATCGCCTTTCCCAAACGCTCCCAAGGAAACCCCGAAGATCGGCTATCGGATCGCCATTCTCAAACTGAAGGAATCCTTGGTAGGGGCCAAAGGTCTGACTGAAATTCGAGTGGGTTATCGGATTGGGTCCGCCGTTGTAGGCGAGGATCGGCCTCGCAAACGTCCAGCCGTGATTGGTACCAATGCCCCTGAGTTGGAGGTAGGAGACGAAGGCTACTTTATGTTGGTTCCGCATTTTGAAGGGGATTTTTACGTTTACTCGGGTCGGTTCAGTAGTGGACCACTCCTCACCAAAAACCCCAACACCGAAAAAGAACTCCCGACCCTCAAAAAAATCGCCACGGTTCTCAAAGACCCCGTAGCTTATCTCAAAAGCAAAGAGCAAGAAGAACGATTCTATGCCCTAGCAATTCTAACAAATCGTTATCGCGAGGTGAATCCATCGGATCGCAGCAAGGCCGTTGAAATTCCGAAAGAAGAAACGCAACTGCTTTTGGATGTTTTGAGCGAAATTCCTTTCGATCCTAAACTGAACGGGGTACCTGCAAAAACAGAACTTTTCACCGCCCTATTGAACGAGAATCTCAACCAACTAGGTTTCAAATACCCGATGGCCAAGCCTGGGGAAGATATTGCCAAACTTTACGAACAATCGTTGAACGAATTTATAAAAGCGAATCGGGAAAAAATCGTGTTAAAGAAATGGGTGCTGAAGTAAAAGAAAAAAGATGAGGTGCGCTGCGTACGGAACCACATCGTTCACCTGTCACACAGAAGCACCGCTGAACAAGATCAGGAAAAACGAATGATGCCCCGCCCTCGGTGGTAACATTTGGATCGGCGACACCTTCGCTCTCGCCAGAACCACCGAACACACTAGAGCCTTTTTTTAAGAACCTCCCTATGATTGATAAACCGACATTAATTGAGCGGTAATGCTTCGCCCCCTGCGGGGGTCAAAGCGGCCCACCAATTGGCCACGGCGGTGCTAGATCGCACGGTACGGACGCTGCCATCCCCCATCCCCACTTGAATCGAATTCGAGTGGATCGCTTGGGTCAACATGGGGTTACAATTGCTGGCAAAGGGAACTTGCCGAATCGTTTGGAATAACGAATTCCCCCCCACGGCACCGGTAAAGCCACTAGCTTGGGCGGTGTAACCGGCCGTCCCCGCAGCATTTCCATAAGCGAAGGTAGCCATGTAGGGGATATTCCACCAGCCGTGCCCCCACAAAGAGGCAAATTGACTGGGGTGGCAAGTCCGGAACTTCTCTGCAAAGAAAATCGTGTTGGAGGTCCCGTCGCTGATGGTGCTTACATTCAAGCTCGTTTGCAGGTTGGTCATTGCCACATTGCCTGCACTGGGATTTCCAAAAACTTGGAAGTTAGCGCCATAGTTGGTAAACGCCCACTTTCCCGGTTCGCCCCCTGCGACGGGCCATAAACCATCATCGGGACCTGTTGAATCGGAAGGACAAAGATAGGCCCGAATCACACGGGTCACGGGACGTTGCACCCCGTTGATGTAGGCCATCATATCGAAGGTGTTGATCCCGTAGATATTGTTGGCACCGGAATTCCAAACCGCGTCTTGCTCGATAAACGGTAAGAGCAAGAAATGAACCGGTCCCCGAGGACCGTATTCGTAGTACAAATCGGGAAGTTTGGAATGCGAGTCGTTGTAGTTATGGCAAGCCAACGAAATCTGTTTCAGATTGTTGCTGCAGCGGGTTCGATTGGCAGCCTCGCGAACCTTTTGCACAGCAGGCAGCAATAGCCCAATCAGAATGGCGATGATGGCTATCACCACCAGTAATTCAATGAGCGTGAAACCTTTTCTTCTCAGAAAATGAGCGTTCATAATGACACCTGGAGAGGTTAAATAAAGAAAATTTTCGCGGATAAAATATGAGAGCACGATGAGTAAGCAATCAAGTTATCTTCCCGTGCTATCAATCACCTCGACTTCTTTGGTCTTGACCCAATAAATAATCTTGGTTCCCTTGGAGGGGTCCGGAGGAATGCCTTGACCTCGATAACGATTTACAATGGCAGGGGTAGACCTGTCGCCGTAAAAGGTCAGGGTTCCCTTCGATTCATTGTAGGTAAGCCGGTTGGCAAAGGCTTCAAGTTCCCCAACTTTCACAACTCGCACGTTCCCTTCTGCCTCCATCGCTTGGAATGTTTTTTCAACGAGATTCCCTTTCTCATCCGTTTTTCGGTCGGTCTCATTGTAAACTTGCAAGCGTTGATTGCATTCCAAGTAGATGGCCCCAAGGGGTAACTTGGCGGGGTTAAAACTCACGGGAACATCGTGCCGTTCGCTGGGGAAGTGGACCACTTTGACGGTCTGATAGAATACCGCCCGGTTACGGGCGTTTTCCCCTTGCATTTGTTTGTTGAACTGAACGACCGTGAGTTTGAATTCTTCATCCGGTGCCAACTTGCCGAGTTCTTTTTTCGATTCAGGTTTGGGAGGGCCTTTGGGGTTTTTCTCCTTGTCGGAATTCTCCTTTTGACCCGGTTGCCAAATTCGCACTAACCCTGGTGTCGAAC
>JAOAAA010000156.1 GCA_026419115.1 Gemmataceae bacterium | reverse complement strand
GTGTTGAACAAAACTCAAGGCAATTTTCCATTGTAGTTCTTCGATGATGTTTGAGAAAAATCCCTCTTTGGAAGAGGGTACGTCTTTGATTGTGCGTCCTTAAGGACCGGAAGCGATACCATGATCGATCATTCTGCCGCTAACCTCGGTCGAACTGTGATTCTCCCACCACCTGCCAATACCACAGAATATCCCAGCCAAAAATTTATTGATCGGCTTTTAGCGGGGAATATCGTCCTAGCGGAGGATTGGGAGGCGATCCCCGAACGGGTGCAAAAGCGAATTCTGGAATCGAAAGAGGAATCGCGTGCTATTGAACAATTGGTCAAACATGGTTTGTTGACAAAATATCAAGCCGGTCGAATTGAAGCCTCGACTTATTTTGGGTTGGTGTTAGGCCCCTACCGGATGTTGGAACGTCTCGGAGCGGGGGGTATGGCTGTTGTTTTCAAGGCCGAGCATATCGATTTAAGACACCATGTCGCCGTGAAAGTCCTTCCGGCCGCTCCGAAATCGGAAAATCGCGGTTTGGAAAGTCGATTCTTTGCCGAAATGCGGATTGTGGCTCGGTTGCGTCATCCCAATATTGTGGCGGCAACCGATGCGGGGAAAGCATTGGCAGAGGATGGCAAATCGATATTGCGTTACCTCGTCATGGAGTATGTTCCCGGAACCGATCTGGAAGAGGTGGTTCGACGTCAAGGAGCCATGACCCAAGCTCGGGCGTGTGCGATTGCCTACCAAATTGCCTCGGCACTGGGAGAAACGCATAAGTATGGGTTGGTCCATCGCGATGTGAAACCCTCGAATATCATGCTCACGGCAGAGGATCAGGCCAAGTTACTGGACTTCGGTTTGACCCGTCATTTCGGTCATCGCATGACGGTTCCGGGCACGATTCTTGGCACCATCGATTTTATGGCACCCGAACAAGCACGCGATGCTACAACGGTCGATATTCGTGCCGATATTTATGGACTAGGGGGAACCCTGTACTGGTGCTTAACGGGGAAACTTCCTTTCCCGTATCCGGGAAGTCCGATTGAAGCTCTTTCTCGAAGGATCAATGCACCGGCACCCTTATTGCGACAGGCTTTGCCAGAAGCTTCGGCGGAGTTGGAAGCCGTTGTTGCCAAAATGATGGCGTTGAAGCCAGAGGATCGCTACTCGGACCCTGCTGCGGTCATGCAGGCTTTGCTTCCGTTTGTCCGCTCGGATCGACCTTCTCCCAGCTTGATTTTACCGAATTCCTCCGTCGAAATTATGCCGATGAGATTCGGCGAATCCCTCGATTGTAAGCCCCATCGCATTCTGATTATCGATGACGAAAATGCCGTCCGAGATTTATGTAAACAATTACTCGAAGCAGAAGGTGCTATCGTAGACATGGCTCCTAATGGATCTGCCGGTTTGAGTATGGCCCAAGGGGATAAATACGATCTGATTTTGTTAGATGTGGCCATGCCCGATATGAACGGGGTCGAAGTTCTCGCTCGGCTGCGTCAAGATCATAAGGATACAAATCTCAAAGTCATCATGTTTTCAGGGCACACGACACCGGAAGAGATGGCAGAAATGCTCGCTCGGGGGGCGGATGATTTCCTCACGAAACCCTTTAGTGTGGCACAACTGTTGGCCCGCGTTCAAAATATGCTTCGCTTGAAAAAGGCACAGGATAAAGCCTCGGCCCTGAATGCTCATCTCAAATCGATGAACCTTCAGTTGGAACAATCCCTGAAATCGTATTCGGGAAATTCAAGCAATGCTCGCAATGCCCTTATTTCTGCCATCGCTCGGCTGATCGATCAGCGCGACCAACGTCTTCCGGGGCATCTAATTCGCATGCAGAAGTATACCAAGGTTTTAGCCGAATATGCCGCCAACCGAAATGAATTCTCCGATCAACTCGAACCCGATCAAATCGAATTGATTTCCATTTGTGCCCCGTTGCATGATATTGGAAAGGTCGGCGTGCCCGACCACGTTCTGATGAAAGTGGGTACCCTCACTCCTGAAGAACGCATGATTATGGAATCTCATACCACCGTAGGTTCTGAGGCCCTTAAGGAGATTATCGCACAGCATTCTCCTTCTCTTGATTTCTTGCAGACCGCTGTCGAAATTACCCGTCATCACCACGAGAAGTTCGACGGTTCGGGGTATCCCGATCGGCTTGCAGGCGAGGCCATTCCCGTTTCTGCAAAAATTGTGGCCATCTGCGATGTATATGATGCCTTACGATCCCGCCGACCTTATAAACCGGCGTTGGCTCATAATGCTGCAGTGCAAATCATTGTTCAGAATTCACCCGGACAATTTGACCCGATATTGTTGGAGGAATTTCAAAAGGTTTCGGGAGAGTTTGAGAAGATATTCCGCGATCATGCTGATTGATGCGGCTAAAATTCCTTCTGCTGAATTTTACTTTTCTTCCTTCTTAAGTTTGAAGGTGATGAACATAACCTTATCTTCGTTACTCTCGAACTTTTGAGGACGCTCTTCTTTCCCCACTCTTCCAAAGCAAAGTTTCAGTTCTTCCCCTTTGCGTTCAATAATCCCTCTCAGAACTAGGTCTGGGGAAACGGTAATATCGATTTCTGCTGGTTTTTTGCTCCAATCGATCTTGTAGGTGACCGGTTTTTCTGTGCGTTGGGGTTCATAGATCGTGATCGTATCCTTGGTGAATTCAAAGATGGTTTCTCCGTTCAGGTCTTTTTTGGGGCCTTGGACGGCCACCACGATCCATTTTCCTTCGACCGATTCCTCCTTGCCTTTGGGTGCCTCCTTGGGAGACGGTGCGGCCAAGAGAAGGGAGAGACTCAGTAAAGATGTCAACATCGATTTATCCTCCGTTTGAGAGATTTTCACATCCCGATCTTGGGATGCGTGTACTGGTTTTAGGTGGCCGGTTCGATCCCAAAAGCAAAGTCGGTCATACTAATCGCACCTTGTCGAGGCAATTTTGCTTTGGCAAAGTGGGGTTCCCCATCGATGCAAAATTCCCCATCCATTTTCAACATCAGGCTATCTTTACCACGAAGCAGGTAGATGGGGGATTTCAGCTCATCGACCCGAATATGTGATTGACGCCCAGGACCAATAATTAGAGAATCCGCCATCAGAATGACACCATCAGCGGCTTGGGGTAATCGTCTACCGCCTTGAAAAATGATGCAGGCCGTTAAAGAACCCGGTACCGGCATGAGAATTTGGCAGGAGCAATTTTGTCCAAAACCGATGAAGTCCCCAGATTGTAAAACGGCTCGATCAATCAAATTACCATTTAATGATACAGATTTTCCCGCTTCAAGCACATATCCCGACTCGTCACGGGCGAAGGAAGCATGGAGCCTTGCAATGTCAGCGAACAAGGGCACATCAACAGGCCCTTCTAAGCCCACTTGTCCGAAATTGACTCGGGGATTCAGGCAAACCAAAAATCCGCCCACACCGTCGGCCCAGAGGAAAAATCGTTTCGGAAGAATTGGGGGGGGGGATTGAGTTTCACCCAGTTTTTCTTTAGGTATGATTGAACCGGCGCTCGATTCTAACCCATTGATCTGAGGACGCACGGGAACGGGTTGCAGGACCTGCCAAGCCCGATTTCTCGCTTGTTGAGCTTCTCGATGAGCAGGCGTCAGGGTGAGAATTTCGTCCCCCAGTCGAAGCATTTCTTTCCAGTCTTTCTGGTCGGCGGCCGATTGCATTTTAGCCCAAGCCTGCTTGAACCTCTCTTCCCGCTCTTTAACTTTTGCACGAAATTCATCAAGTTTTTGGGTTCTTGGACCGATCCGATCACAAATCTTTTCGAGGGCAGGATAAACGGGGGCAAACTCTCCCCGATCGGCCGATTCAATGGCGGCTTGCCAGTCGCGTGCGGCTTCTTCAAGTTGGCTCACAATTTGGGGGGGGGGGACCCGTTCTCGGAGTTTCTCGCAGGCGTGAATCGCTTCTAGGGGTTGTCCCGCTTCCAATAAGGCTCGGATTTCACTGATTCCAAGGTTGATCAGAGTTTCTCGGAGTTTGTTGAGTTTGCGATCTTTTTCGTTGGCCAATTCCTCGGCGAGTTTAAGGTCACGCCATGCTAGATCGATGTGATCTTCGCGGAGATGTTTTTCGACCCGAGCGAGATAGGCTTGGGCGATCTCATTTTGCAAAGCCCATGCTCTACGATAGCCTGATGTGATTAAGACATCGAGCAAACGGCGAGCATCTTCCAAGCGTCCGTTTTTTAGAGCCTCCCGTGCCTGATATTTCACAACCCAAGACGGTTCGGCCATGATCACCTCAAGAACCTCACGAATGGAGCCTAGCAGAGAAAAGCGCAGAAGGTTGAGCTTTCTCTTTTGATTATTGGTAATTCGCCATCAATAGAATCTTATTTTACTCGATTCTTGAATTTAGGCTAAAAAACGTCGTTTGTTACAGCAGGACGCAACCCCTTGGAGTTGCGTCAAAGCCGAGTCATCCCGATGTTGTGTCAGGGCCAAAGCCAACTCAGACGCTGAAGATTCCGCTGAATAATGACTGCCTTAACGGGTATATAACACGTTGCACCGTCCGACACTTCAACTTTTGCCGAAGATTCCGCTGAATAATGTCTGCCTTAGCAGCTGTGCTAAATATCTTCGTCATTATCGGTGGTAGCTGTGAAAACTAAGCCAATCAGATAGACCGGTATCAGGATTAAACTGCTCAAACCCAATCGACTAACAAGAATGGGGATTTCTTCCCGAATGTCGGTGAGAAATTCTTGGATCGATGAGGCATCGAAGATATATCTTCGCAGGCGTTCCGCTGCTAAGAACAGAAAAATCCCGAGGAACCAGCATAAATAGATTTTCCAACTGGGTTTCACATGAATGGCGAAACTCATTCTTCGTGGGGGAAGCCCCTCTCGGGATACCGAAACACGAATGCGCCCGATGGTCGCATAGGGGATGGTCTTCCAAGTGAGTTTCGGCACAAAAAGAGCTTCGTAGGCAACACCTATTCCTGTGAAAATTTTGTGAGCGGACGATGCCTGTTGCAAAAACGAATCGGAGGTAATATCGACCTGATCGTTAGGCGATTGGGGTTCGACAATCATTTGGAAGGGGCGCCCCGCCGCTATCGAATAACGACCTTTGGAAATTTTTAACGGTTGCCCTTTCGCCAGAAGTTTAACGGATTTGGGGGCTAGTGGAAGAATCGAGACAGGAGATTCACGCAATCCATTGGGGTTATCTCCCGACGGCATGTTTTCGGGCGTAAGCATTTTTTAGTCTCCAGATGGTTTATTCGTGGGTTTTTGCCATTCTGAAATCATTTTTAGGATGGGTTCCGAGATTTCTTTGAGAAATCGTTGTAGAATTTCCATCGCTTGTTTTTCCGAGTCCTGACAGCTTTCGTACTCTTTCCAAGCCTCGGAGAAGAATTTATCAAAGGCTAAAATCTTATACAAAGTTGGAGTATCATATTGATGAATTTGGATGTCGTATCCCTTACTTTGAGCCTCATCATAAACTTCTTTAGATTTCCCTTTGCTGATTGCAGACAAACCATCCGAACGCAGCAGAATGAGCTTATTCATCCCACACTGTTTCTCTTGGAATAGCTCGATTCGGTTTTTCAGATCGTTTGCCTGTGCTGTACGGCGCCCCATCCAAAAGGCGATCCCCAAACTGATAGGATTAGGCTCGTGAAAGCGAATGAGGTTCAGATAACCGTATTGGTTCTTATTATCGTTGTGATAAAGTTCGACCTTTTTCCAATTTTGAGTGCCGTCGATTTTTCGTTCATGAATTTTGGAAAGCCATTGGTGCAGAGCATTGTGAAACTTCGGTATCTCTGAAACGCCGAAATCGGGGTCAGCCCCACATTCATTCGAGATGAGGTTGAGCGTGTTTTTCCAAATCTGTTTGAAGCTCTCATAAAGGTCACGCGGTGGCGGTGGAGCCACATAAACGATTTGGTTGTAGCGGTCTGCCAGTTTTCGCATGATGAAGCGAATGGTAGCCGCTGAATTTTGAAGTTGGGCCACATCCTCCCTACTGAAGGGGAATTCTAAGGGGATGTCCCAATTTGTGATTTCTGGGACAATCCTTTTGACCCCGTTGCGAATCAATTTCAGAACAACTTGTTCCGAAACCGAACTCGGCAGATTGATCCGTGTGATCGAAGGCCGGCCTTTCAGGGAGAAGGGTAATTGCAGCCTCATCCGCATTTGTTCGGGCAATCGATTGGCCAGCTCATTCCAGACCCCTTCTTCCATGAATAGAAGTAAGCACACATTCGGAAGTTCATTGATGATGGTTGTGAGAGTGTTCCCAAAATAGTAAGATTTTTCCCTCGTTTGTTCTGGGGTACCGCCAACGAAATAATCTTCTAATTGATCGAAAACCACGCAAACAGGGATTTTGAGTTCCCGAAAGGTTTCCAAACAAACCATTAAGATATTGCGGGCAGTGAGTTGTTGGTTGGGAGTATTGGTTTCTTCATTCAGGATAACCGATTGCAGATTGTCCTGATTTTGGAATAAGGCCAATTCAATGAATCCGCTGAACAATTTTTGCCGAATCAGACCCGTTGGGGTCCGCGGTTCGTTTTTCTCAAGATATTTCTGAATGATCTCAAAAATATCCTTAAGATCGAATTGGTTCGTTGCACAAGCCTGACGAATTTGTTCGATAGATGTTCGCGGATCATTACAAAGTTCGCTGATCTGCCCGATTCGCTTGAGCCGATCCTGTACACTATTTTGACCCCCGAAACGCTTAAACGGGTTGAAAAGCCCCCCCCCTCCTGTGGCGGGGAACAATTCGACCTTTTTGGCATCAGGGAGTGAGTTCAGCGTTTCCCTGAGTACGCGTTTGGTAATTTCCTCGGCAATTTTATTGCGGAGGCGGGTGGAATCTGCGTTCTTTTCTAGTAGATGATTCGCGACCAAGAATAGAAGAAAGTTCAGCGCATCGATCCCTTCAGTGAGTCGGGGCACAATAACGAAGAGTGTTTCTTGACCCTCTTGCTGAGCTTTTTTCCTCAGATGATCGCGTAGCTGGTATAAAAGTTGCGTTTTACCGGCGCCCACTTGACCAATAATCGGAATGCCCTGCGTTCCTTGGGTTCCCGATCGGTATTTCTCAATGATCTCCGTGAGGTCGGCCATTTGAGAAGCATTGTACTCCGGAACAGTCAATTCCAAGGACTGTTCCGAAACACTGGTGCGGACAACCGAATTATCAAATGGGTTGTAATCCGAACGCAGTTTTTCGAGAAGGATTTTTCTCTTCTCTTGGTCGGAAAGACCTTTACCCGAGAATATCAAGTCGGTGGGCATAGTACATTACCTTGCTAGAGATAAAGAAACCCAATTCGGGTTTAGGCATATCATCAATAACACCGGACCAACCACTCAGACGAATTTTTTTTTGGTTGAGATTCCTAAGCGCATCGTGAAACTGCCCATGCGTCAGGTCAGGGAATCGGCTTATTAATGAATTCCAAAGGGTGTCAAAGCGGATTCCTAACGAGCTTTCGGTTTGGGTGCTCACTTGGGCAATAATGGCATCTTCGATCTGTTTGAGTTGGGGCTTGGTGCTTTCATTCGTTGGGGACGAACTTTGGTGAACGTTAGGGGCATCCACCCGTTTTAATGCTTCAGTCAGGGCATTGAGAACGGGTTTAGGATCGATCTCAGTTTGTGGGGTTGAACTAGAGCCAAGGTTTTTTGCCAAATCTTCTTTGATCTTACCGACACTCTTGACAAGTTCTTCTTCGAGCTTGCTGAATTTTTTTTCCAGCTCGCTCATCAGCTTTGATTTTTGGGACTCGAAAATCTGGTTGACTTTTTTATCTAACTCTTCGCTGACTTGTTGAACTTGTTGGGCAATCGCCTCCGGTTTCGGGGTATCGATTTTGCCCAATTTTTCTACGGCTGGTAATAAAGATTCTAAAATCGGTTTGGGGTTCTCTTCATCAAAGATGAATTTGCGCCCCGCCTCGGTCAGATATCCATAATCCACTTGGGCGGGCTTCTTTTTCCCAGCAACATTTACTGGCATTTTGGTGGTTTGGAGATACCCGTGCGAGATCGCCCATTCCACCAGAGGTTTTCCTTTTGCCCCCTTGGGAAACATAGAATTGCTATCATCGCCTTGGAGCTGGGTTGGGCCTTTAAGGGCCTTTCTTAAACAAGCTAAGACGACTTTGGGATCAATTGAAGTTGCTTGTTTGGCCACGAGACATTCCTTTGAAATAGTGTTGGGTCTGAAATCAATCGACTATCCTGAACATTTGTATATAAACACGATCCCAGACGATCAATATACAGCCATTTTTTTCATCAACCTCATGAATTGGCAACTCAACAACGGCACAACAACACAACAACAACTCGACAACACATCATAACAACATCTTAGCATTATGGCGCGACATCATCTCGATATTTCAACATCGTGGTAGGATGACACTTCATCTATGATGAGAATGTAAAATAGTGTGAGTAGGGCATCATACCCAGCGAAATTTTGTGTTTCAAACTCAGTAGTGGTGCTATAATCTACTTCTATGGAACGACTCAATAAATATCTTGCTCATGCCGGTGTTGGTTCTCGGCGTTATTGCGATACTCTGATTGCGGCCGGTCGTGTCAAGATTAATGGCGAAAAAGTGA
This sequence comes from Gemmataceae bacterium, assembly GCA_026419115.1. Taxonomy (GTDB): domain Bacteria; phylum Planctomycetota; class Planctomycetia; order Gemmatales; family Gemmataceae; genus SKW135. Next base: position 197 of record JAOAAA010000156.1, on the reverse strand, counting down.
CCGATCTCGGTATTCGGATCGATCCGGATAAGCACAAAGTCTACGTCGATGATGTCTTGATTCATGCAGAAAAACTGGTTTACTGGTTGCTCAATAAACCGCGAGGCTATTTGTGCACGAATCATGATCCTGCCGGTCGCCCCCGTGCGATCGACCTGATCCCGCATGTGGATCAACGGGTTTACACAGTCGGGCGA